>NZ_BAAAZK010000005.1:327854-404348 GCF_039536865.1 Sphingobacterium ginsenosidimutans | reverse complement strand
ATCTTGGATCGAATTGAACGAATTGCTTGAATTTGTTCATGACTTTCGTTTTGTCTACTCGTCACGCTTACATGATTGTGTTTTCTTAAAGAACTTATCTTGCTTCAACTTCCGTATCCGCTATATTCCGATGAGCATTGCGCTCCTCTTTATCTTTTTCTGTTTCCCTCCGTTTCCGTTGGGACTGCAAAGGTAGAAATCTTTTTTGAACTTCCAAAAAACTTTTGAAGTTTTTTTTCTTTTTCTTTTTTCTGATTTCCGCGTTTAAAATAATCTGAACGGGATTTTAAATCCTGTCGCGCTCACCTAAACCCTTCTTTTTTTCATGGTCTCTTCTTTCGAAGTAACCGTCCCTCCCTTGCGGAGTGGTGCAAAGATAGGGAGTTTACTAACAAACTTCCAAGCCTTTTGTTTATTATTTTTTAATATTAAAGTTAACTAACTGTAACATTGAACGATTCATTTGACACAGACATACCGTAAACCGTCCAATCAGGTTAAATTAACCGTTTAAACGGCCAAGCTGCTCATTATAAATTTCATTTCGAAGTCGTCCCATAACAAACAATTTCACAGCTAAAGAACAAATTAAATACTATTTACTGCTTTCTTCTATACCACATAAAGTCGTTATAGAAACAAAAAAGGTCCAGACATATGCCTGGACCTTTCTATATAAAATAATCTATGATAGATTAATCTTCTTCTTTCGAAGCCAACAATTGATCGTACTCTTCGCGAGAACCGACAATTAAGTTGCTGTATTGACGGATACCTGTACCTGAAGGAATCAAGTGACCAACGATTACGTTTTCTTTCAAACCTAACAAGTTGTCACGTTTACCTGCGATAGCAGCTTCATTCAATACTTTTGTGGTCTCTTGGAAAGAGGCAGCAGAGATAAACGATTTGGTACCTAATGATGCTCTAGTGATACCTTGCAACAATGGACTTGAAGTCGCTGGAATTGCTTCACGCACTTCTACAAGTTTTAAGTCACGACGTTTCAAACTTGAGTTTTCCTCTCTCAACTTACGTAAAGAAACAATCTGTCCTGGACGTAAGCTATTGGAATCTCCAGCATCAACAACGACTTTCTTGTCGAACAAGGAATCATTCTCTTCCATGAAATCCCATTTGTTTACAGCTTCTTTCTCTAAGAAACGTGTATCTCCTGGATCTTCGATGTTAACTTTTTGCATCATCTGGTGAACGATCGTTTCGAAGTGCTTATCGTTGATCTTCACACCTTGAAGACGGTATACCTCTTGGATACCATTCACGATGTAATGTTGTACCGCTGATGGCCCTTTAATAGATAAGATATCCGCTGGCGAGATCGAACCATCCGATAATGGCATACCTGCTTTGACGAAGTCATTATCCTGAACAAGGATATGTTTAGAAAGTGGCACCAAGTATTTCTTGATTTGACCATCACGTGATTCAATCGACATCTCACGGTTACCACGTTTCACACCCCCCAATGTTACCACACCGTCGATTTCTGTTACAACAGCTGGGTTAGAAGGGTTACGTGCTTCGAACAACTCGGTTACACGTGGAAGACCACCCGTGATATCTCGTGTTTTACCAGTAGAACGAGGAATCTTAACTAAGATACCACCTTCTTTAACAGTGACGCCGTTAGCAACTGCAACGTGGGCACCTACTGGGATATTGTATGTACGAATAACCTCTCCAGATTTATCAAGAATCTTGATGGATGGGTTTTTCGTTTTATCACGTGTTTCAATAATTACTTTCTCTTTGTGACCAGTTTGCTCATCTGATTCCTCACGGAAGGTAACACCCTCGATGATCGCATCAAACTCAACTTTACCAGCAAATTCAGAGATAATTACTGCGTTATATGGATCCCACTCTACCAATTTATCACCTTTAGCTACTGTACCGCCATCCTCAACGAACAACTGCGAACCATAAGGGATATTTTGTTGGAATACAATCTTATTATGTGCATCAATGATCTTAACCTCACCAGAACGTCCTAAGACAACCTGATGTGTGCCATTGTCATTTGTTTGCGAAACGGTACGCACATTTTCAAATTCGATTTTACCATCGTATTTAGAAATGATACTTGAGTCAGCCGCGATATTTGATGCCGTACCCCCCACGTGGAACGTACGAAGTGTCAACTGTGTACCTGGCTCACCAATTGATTGTGCTGCGATAACACCGACAGCTTCACCCAATTGAACACGTTTACCAGATGCCAAGTTACGACCGTAACAACAAGCACACACACCACGTTTCGATTCACAAGTTAATACCGTACGAATTTCGATACCTTCAATACCTGCTTTTTCGATAACCTCAGCGATTTCCTCAGTGATATCTTCATTTGCAGAAACGATCAACTCCTCTGTCTCCGGATGGAATACATCATGTAATGGAGTACGACCTAAGATACGGTCGAATAATGGTTCAACAACATCATCATTATCTTTCAATGCTGTTGTGTAGATACCACGTAAACCACCACAATCTTGTTCAACAACGATCATATCCTGAGCAACGTCATGTAAACGACGTGTCAAGTAACCCGCATCCGCGGTTTTCAAGGCTGTATCGGCAAGACCTTTACGCGCACCGTGGGTAGAGATAAAGTACTCTAATACGGACAAACCTTCTTTAAAGTTCGACAAGATCGGGTTCTCAATAATCTCACCACCTGAAGTACCGGATTTTTGAGGTTTCGCCATCAAACCACGCATACCACACAACTGACGAATCTGCTCTTTCGAACCACGGGCTCCAGAATCCAACATCATATAAACTGAGTTGAAACCTTGATTATCGTTGGAAAGAATATCCATTACGTGGGCAGTCAATCTGTTGTTGATACGTGTCCAGATATCGATGATTTGGTTGTAACGTTCGTTGTTCGTAATGAAACCCATGTTATAGTTGTTCATTACCTCTTCAACTTCGTTTGTTGCTTGTTGGATCAATTCAGCTTTCGCAGCAGGAATGTTCAAATCTTCCAAGTTGAAAGAAAGACCACCTTTGAAGGCTGTTTGATATCCCAATTCTTTCATATCATCCAAGAATTGCGCTGCACGAGCCATACCCGTAGTCTTCACAATCTCACCGATGATATTACGCAAAGATTTCTTAGTAAGCAATTCATTGACAAATCCCATTTCGTCAGGAACAACCTGATTGAAGATCACACGACCTACAGTTGTTTCTAATAAGGTATCAACGATGCTACCATCTCTTTGTCTCACTTTTGTTTTGACTTTAATCCAAGCGTGAAGGTCAATTTGCTTCTCGTTTAAAGCGATGATAACCTCTTCAGCCGAATAGAAAGTCATATCTTGACCTCTTACGATGTGATCGCCAGCAGTTCTACGGCCTTTAGTAATATAGTAAAGACCCAATACCATGTCTTGAGATGGTACTGTGATCGGTGAACCATTCGCAGGGTTTAAGATATTGTGCGCTGCCAACATCAAGATTTGGGCCTCCAAAACTGCAGCATTACCTAAAGGTAAGTGAACTGCCATCTGGTCACCGTCAAAATCGGCGTTGAATGCTGTACACACTAATGGGTGTAATTGAATCGCTTTACCCTCTACCAAAGTAGGTTGGAAAGCTTGAATACCCAAACGGTGAAGCGTAGGCGCACGGTTAAGTAATACAGGGTGACCTTTCAATACATTTTCAAGGATATCCCATACCACTGGATCTTTACGATCTACGATTTTCTTAGCGGATTTTACTGTTTTTACAATACCACGCTCGATCATTTTACGAATGATGAATGGTTTGTAAAGCTCAGCTGCCATATCTTTAGGAAGACCACACTCGTGTAATTTCAAGTGAGGGCCTACAACAATTACCGAACGAGCTGAATAATCCACACGTTTACCTAATAAGTTTTGACGGAAACGACCTTGTTTACCTTTCAAAATATCAGATAATGACTTCAATGCACGGTTACCTTCTGTCTTAACAGCATTCACCTTACGTGAGTTGTCAAACAAAGAGTCCACCGCCTCTTGAAGCATACGTTTTTCGTTACGTAAGATTACTTCTGGCGCTTTGATCTCGATCAAACGTTTTAGACGGTTGTTACGGATAATAACACGACGGTATAAGTCGTTCAAATCCGAAGTCGCAAAACGACCACCATCCAAAGGCACTAAAGGACGCAATTCTGGTGGAATGATAGGAACAATCTTCACGATCATCCATTCAGGACGATTCTCGATGTTTTCACGTGAGCTACGGAAAGCTTCAACAACATGAAGACGTTTTAACGCTTCATTTTTACGTTGTTGAGAAGTCTCGTTAGCAGCTTGGTGACGTAAATCGTAAGACAATTGATCCAAATCAATACGTTTCAACAAATCTTCCAATGCCTCAGCACCCATCTTAGCGACAAATTTTTGAGGATCAGTATCGTCTAAATATTGATTTTCTTTTGGTAAGGTATCTAAAATATCTAAATATTCTTCTTCAGTCAAGAAGTCCATAAAGTTGATACCATCTTCTTCCTTAATACCAGCTTGGATAACGACATAACGTTCATAGTAAATGATCATATCCAATTTCTTGGTAGGAAGACCTAATAAATAACCGATTTTATTAGGAAGAGAACGGAAGTACCAGATGTGTGCTACAGGAACCACCAAGTTGATGTGTCCCATACGCTCACGACGTACTTTTTTCTCTGTTACCTCAACACCACAACGGTCACACACGATACCTTTATAACGGATACGTTTGTATTTACCACAGTGACATTCGTAATCCTTTACAGGACCAAAAATACGCTCACAGAATAAACCATCACGTTCTGGTTTGTAGGTACGATAGTTAATCGTTTCTGGTTTTGTAACTTCACCACTTGAACGCTCCAAAATAGTCTCTGGAGAAGCCAAGCTGATCGTAATCGAAGTGAAGTTGCTTTTAATTTTATTATCTTTTTTGTAAGACATACTTATTCAAAAGTTAAAGCTTTATAGAGAAGCTTTGAAGAACCTTCGTTCTTCAAAGCCCTAATTGCTTAATTAATCCAATGTGATATCTAGACCCAATCCGCGCAACTCGTGTACCAATACGTTGAACGATTCTGGCACCGATGGTGTCGGAAGGTTGTTGCCCTTAACGATTGCTTCGTAAGTTTTGGCACGACCAACTACGTCATCCGATTTCACGGTTAAGATCTCTTGAAGGATGTTAGATGCACCGAATGCCTCCAATGCCCAAACCTCCATCTCACCAAAACGCTGACCACCGAATTGTGCTTTACCACCCAGAGGTTGTTGTGTGATCAATGAGTAAGGACCAATTGAACGTGCGTGCATTTTATCATCAACCATGTGACCTAATTTCAACATGTAGATTACACCTACTGTTGTTGGTTGATCGAAACGGTCACCTGTCAATCCATTGTACAAATATGTACGACCTGATTTTGGTAAACCGGCTTTCGCAACCCAGTCCTGTACTTGATCCATCTCAGCGCCATCAAAGATCGGTGTAGCAAATTTAACACCTAATTTTTGACCAGCCCAACCTAATACGGTTTCGTAGATCTGACCCAAGTTCATCCGTGAAGGTACCCCCAATGGGTTCAACACGATATCAACCGGAGTACCGTCTTCCAAGAATGGCATATCTTCATCACGTACGATACGTGCAACGATACCTTTGTTACCGTGACGACCTGCCATCTTATCCCCTACTTTCAATTTACGTTTCTTAGCAACGTAAACTTTCGCCATCTGCACAATTCCTGATGGAAGTTCATCCCCAACAGATACTGCGAATTTATCACGTTTGAATGAACCTAATTCTTCATTAATTTTAATATTGTAATTATGAAGGGCCATTTTGATCAACTCGTTTTTATCTTCGTCAGTTGTCCATCCCATTGGGTTGATGTTGTTGTAATCTAATTCCGCTAAGATTTTCTGTGTAAACTTAGCACCTTTAGCCACTAACAACTCTTTATATACATTGTATACACCTTGGCTAGTTTTACCATTCACTACAATGAATAATTTCTCTACCAAACGGTCTTTCAATGATTTAACAGCTCTATCGTGAGCAACCTCTAATTTCTCTAAAGTTTTACGTTCAACTTCTTTAGACATTTTCTTCGCACGAGAGAACAACTTCGTATCGATAACAACACCTTTTAATGAAGGTGGAGTTTTCAATGAAGCATCTTTCACGTCACCAGCTTTGTCACCAAAGATTGCACGTAATAATTTCTCCTCTGGAGAAGGATCAGACTCACCTTTAGGCGTGATTTTACCAATTAAGATATCACCACCACCAACTTCAGCACCGATACGGATAATACCGTTTTCATCTAAGTCTTTTGTCGCTTCTTCAGATACGTTAGGAATATCAGCTGTTAACTCTTCTTCACCACGTTTTGTATCACGAACTTCAAGTTCGAATTCTTCAATGTGAAGAGAAGTAAACCAGTCTTCTTTCGCTACACGCTCAGAAATTACGATCGCATCCTCAAAGTTATATCCTTGCCAAGGCATGAACGCTACTTTTAAGTTACGACCCAATGCCAATTCACCATTTTCAGTAGCATAACCTTCACACAATACCTGTCCTGGTTCAACTCGTTGACCTTTCTTAATGATAGGCTTCAAGTTCATACAAGTATTCTGGTTAGTTTTCTTGAATTTGATCAATTTATATGTTCTGACATCATCATCAAATGATACAAGGCGATCATCATCGTTTCTGTCATAACGGATTTTAATTTCATCAGCATCAACATATTCAACCACACCATGACCTTCAGCATTGATCAATGTACGTGAATCTTTCGCTACACGACCTTCAAGACCAGTACCTACGATAGGAGCTTGCGGACGCAATACAGGCACAGCCTGACGTTGCATGTTGGATCCCATCAATGCACGGTTGGCATCATCGTGCTCCAAGAAAGGAATTAATGAAGCCGCAATAGATGTAATTTGATTTGGAGCAACGTCCATATAATCAAGCATTTCAGGCTCGATAATTGGGAAGTCACCTTCGTATCTGGCTTTTACCTTTGCATCTTCAAAATTACCTTTGTCATCATACAAGGCATTTGCTTGGGCAATTGTTTTACCATCTTCATCCTCAGCTGACAAGTATACCACCGGTTGGTCAACAACAACAACACCATCTTTTACCTTACGGTAAGGAGTTTCAATAAAACCTAAATGGTTGATTTTTGCATGTACAGCCAAAGAAGAAATCAAACCGATGTTTGGTCCCTCTGGTGTTTCGATTGTACAAAGACGACCGTAGTGTGTATAGTGAACGTCACGAACCTCAAAACCTGCGCGCTCACGAGAAAGACCACCTGGACCTAAAGCTGACAAACGACGTTTGTGCGTAATTTCAGCAAGAGGGTTCGTTTGGTCCATGAACTGAGACAATTGGTTGGTACCGAAGAACGAATTGATTACTGACGACAATGTACGTGCGTTAATCAAATCCGTTGGTGTAAACACCTCGTTATCTCTGATGTTCATACGCTCACGGATTGTACGCGCCATACGAGATAGACCTACACCAAATTGAGCATATAATTGCTCACCAACTGTACGTACACGACGATTAGACAAGTGGTCAATATCATCCACCTCAGCTTTGGAGTTGATCAAGTTGATCAAATACTTCACAATAGCAATGATATCCTCACGCGTCAAGACCTTGGTTTCATCTGGTGTACCCAATTTCAACTTACGGTTGATACGGTAACGACCTACATCACCCAAGTCATAACGTTTATCAGAGAAGAACAAACGATCGATGATACCACGAGCAGTTTCCTCATCTGGTGGTTCAGCGTTACGCAATTGACGATAGATATGTTCTACCGCTTCTTTTTCTGAATTGGAAGTATCTTTTTGTAAAGTATTATATATAATAGAATAATCGGCATTATTTGATTCATCGTCTTTCGCTAAGATAATAGACTTAACGCCAGCTTCGATAATCAAATCAATGTGATCTTCTTCTAGAACAGTTTCACGTTCAAGGATAATTTCGTTACGGTCGATAGATACTACTTCACCAGTATCCTCATCCACGAAATCTTCTACCCATTTTTTTAATACCCTAGCCGCAAGACGACGGCCAACATATTTCTTAAGACCAGATTTACTAACTTTTACTTCATCAGCTAGGTCAAACAATTCTAAGATATCTTTATCTGAATCGTAACCGATCGCACGCAATAAGGTAGTTACTGGGAATTTCTTTTTACGGTCGATATAAGCATACATGACGTTGTTTACGTCTGTAGCGAATTCGATCCAAGACCCTTTGAAAGGAATTACCCTTGCAGAATAAAGTTTAGTACCATTTGTGTGTCTACTTTGACCAAAGAAAACGCCCGGTGAACGGTGTAATTGCGATACGATGACACGCTCTGCACCATTTACCACGAAAGTACCTTTAGGAGTCATATAAGGGATAGTCCCTAAATATACATCCTGAACAATAGTTTCGAAATCTTCGTGTTCTTCATCATTACAAGATAACTTTAACTTAGCCTTTAGAGGAACGCTATAAGTCAAGCCGCGTTCGATACACTCTTGGATATCATAACGTGGTGGATCAATGAAATAATCCAAAAACTCTAGCACAAAAATGTTTCTTGAATCAGAAATAGGGAAGTTTTCCGAGAATACCTTGAACAGCCCTTCCTGATGGCGGTTGTCAGAAGTAGTTTCTAGTTGAAAAAACTCCTTGAAAGATTCCAATTGCACATCTAAGAAATCTGGATATTCCAATACTTTCTTACTTGTTGCAAAGTTTATTCTTTCTTGTTGAATATTATTGTTTGCCAAGGGAATATGAATTTTAGTTTTAAAAAAACTGCGCTTACATGCATGCTGTAAACCACATGTCCACTGTGCCCAGCATATACACAGCATAGTGGCGTATTGATATAAATAGGAATAGACTCTGACGAAAAATCGTCAGAGTCTAAACCTTTTCGGGCTAATTAGTTGAGATTATTTAATCTCAACAACAGCACCAGCTTCTTCTAATTGTTTTTTCAAAGCTTCTGCTTCGTCTTTAGATACACCAGCTTTCAATTCTTTAGGTGCTCCGTCAACTAAATCTTTAGCTTCTTTCAAGCCTAATCCAGCTAAATCTTTAACCAATTTAACTACAGCTAATTTTTGACCACCAGCTTCTTTCAAGATAACGTCAAATGAAGTTTTCTCTTCTGCAGCAGCAGCACCACCTTCAGCTGGAGCAGCAGCTACAGCAACAGCAGCAGCAGCAGGCTCGATGCCATACTCGTCTTTTAAGATATCAGCTAATTCTTTAACTTCTTTTACTGTTAAGTTAACTAACTGTTCAGCAAGTTGTTTTAAATCTGCCATTTTATTTTGAATTTTTGAATGTACTTTGTAAAAATTGTTAATTAAATTATAACGAATGATTCTGTTCTAGAGGATTCGTTAACCTCTTTCTTCTAAAGCTTTTACTAAACCTGCAACAGTATTTCCTCCTGATTGAAGAGCCGAAATAACATTTTTCGCAGGTGACTGCAATGCCGCGATAACGTCAGCAATAAGTTCGTTTTTAGATTTAAGATTAACTAATGCAGTTAATTGATTATCTCCTACGAATGCTGTTGCCTCAATGAAAGCCGCTTTTAACAACGGTTTCTCACCTGATTTGCGCAATTCTTTGATCAATTTAGCAGGTGCATTAGCGACTTCTGAAAACATCATTGTAGACGCACCTTTAAGCGTTCCAAAAATATCTTCTTCTTCAACACCAGCTTCGATCAAAGCTTTCTTAATTAAAGTGTTTTTAACAGCTTTAATTTCGATACCTTGCTCAAAACATTTACGACGAATGTTATTCACTTTTTCAACTGACAACTCAGCAGTATCGGTAATATAGAAGTTACCGTAAGATTTAATCTGTTCGGCCAAAGCTTGAACAATTTCTTGTTTTTCTTCTTTTCTCATGATTAAATACCTGCTACTGATTTAGTCTCAATATGAATACCAGGACTCATAGTTGAGGAAATGTGAATACTTTTAAAGTAAGTTCCTTTAGCTGCAGATGGTTTCAAACGTGCTAGAGTTTGTAATACCTCTAATGCGTTATCATATATTTTATCTGCATCGAACGACGCTTTACCAATAGAAGTATGGATGATACCGGTTTTGTCAACTTTGAAATCGATCTTACCACCTTTTACATCTGTTACAGCTTTACCAACTTCAGTTGTAACTGTACCAGTTTTAGGGTTAGGCATCAAGTTTCTTGGACCTAAAATACGACCCAATTTACCAACTTTAGCCATAACACTAGGCATAGTAATAATGATATCAACGTCAGTCCAACCACCTTCAATTTTGCTGATGTAATCATCTAAACCTACGTAGTCTGCACCTGCTGCTTTAGCTTCTTCTTCCTTATCAGGAGTACACAAAACTAAAACGCGAACAGTTTTACCAGTACCGTGAGGTAATGTTGCAATACCACGCACCATTTGATTTGCTTTACGAGGATCTACGCCCAAACGAACGTCGATATCCACAGAAGCATCAAATTTGGTCAATGAGATTTCTTTAACTAAAGCCGAAGCTTCTTTCAAAGAGTATGCTTTACCAGCTTCAATTTTGGATAGTGCCGCTTTTTGATTTTTTGTTAATCTAGCCACTTTTCTTAAATTGATTTCTTAATTAATTGTTCCAAGGAGCATTACCGGATACAGTAATACCCATACTACGTGCTGTACCAGCTACCATTCTCATAGCAGCCTCTACAGTAAATGCATTTAAATCAGGCATTTTATCTTTAGCGATTGTCTCAACTTGTTCCCAAGTGATAGCCGCAACCTTCTTACGGTTAGGCTCGCCAGATCCACTTTTTAATTTAGCAGCATCTTTCAACTGAACTGCTACCGGTGGAGTCTTGATGATAAAATCAAATGACTTATCCGCGTAAACTGTAATGACAACAGGTAACACTTGACCTGGTTTGTCTTGCGTACGAGCGTTAAACTGCTTACAGAAATCCATAATATTCACACCTTTAGCACCTAATGCAGGTCCTACTGGAGGTGAAGGATTCGCAGCTCCGCCCTTAACTTGTAATTTTACTAACGCACTGACTTCTTTTGCCATTTTGTTTTGAATTTAATTTTGTTAAATGTCTGTTAGTAAGTTGGAAGCAAATAACGTAACATTCATCGATCAGGACGTAACACCCCAACCGAGGTGCAAAGTTAATAAGAAGATTTGAATCCTGCAAGTATCTAACTTTTAATTTTTCAGGAATTTATGTTTTTTTCTCAAAGCCCGCCAAATTGCAAAACCTCTCTAAGGCTCTTTATTTTATATGACCAACCTATTCGTCCGTGTCTTATCAAAAGCAAAAATTACAATATGATATTACCTCAAACTACACACCATAAAACACACTTGGCATAGTAGGACCGAAAACCGACAGCTTTGGAACAAAGGAAGAACAAGAAACAAAACAGTAAAATTAAATGGAATCAAGGCAAACACAAAATACCGGAGCCGGAATGATTGCTAAATCTCGCGAAGCAATTTGAAAATATTGAAAGCGGAAGCTATACGATACAGTATCATCAAAACAAAAACAGGAATCCCCTCCTGTCGCAAACGACAAATCCAAAAGAATAACCTCTAGGATAACTGATAAGGTAAATAGAGAACCAACCTCCTGAATCAGTTCTCCATTTACCTTAAATATTTTTATAACAAACCTTTAATAAAGTTAATCGTGTTGACAAGGACATTAGTTACACCTTTGATAATTCCTGTCAAAGTAATGCAACCCCCTTCTACATTTACCATTTCTTGTTGGTTCATTTCTTGAAGACCCAATTTCGTTAAATCTGACTTATTCATCTTAGTTAAGTTTATAAAAATTAATTTCCTACTCTATTTCAAGCTTTTTCGGATTCCTGCTGCGTTGATCAACAATACTAAATTACATTTGTTCAATGCACAAAAAAAGCATTTAAAAAATTAGTTTGGACAAAATAATCACCTGCTGAGATATGCTTCATCTGGTTAAGATTGAGCTGTTGAATATCCACTTTTATTTGGATGGAATATTCATTCTCATAGTAATACGTACTATTCGATCGGTCAAAGGCAACTGGAGCACCAAGATCTTTCAGGTGTTCAATAACACGTGCCAGACGTGATACTGAAATCCCCAGCCGTGAAGCTAATTCACTCTGCGTACCGGTTTTACGCTGCCGGATCAATTTGTCCAGCAGATTTATTCTGTCAATATATTTAAATAGCTGCATAGTCGTTAGTTTATATCTCCATAAATCTGATAGTGTAGCATGATCTGATTGAACAATACATTGTACTTCGCCCGTATTGTCTCCGTATCAGCTTTCATTAAATTATTTTTGCTCGTATTGATATCATAAATAGATACCTTGCCGGCCTCAAAACTCCTCAATGTATAGATAAGAGACTGACCGGTAGCCGCACTTGCTTCCAGAGCAATCGTATACAGTTGTTTATTTTCCTCCAATTCGAGCAATAGTTTGTCCAAAATCTGTTGATGGAGGAGTTTCTCATTTTCTGACGAGAGCTCGATCGCCTGCCTATTAAGCGCAACCTGCTGTAATTGCCGTTTTGTTTTCCCTTTATTAAAGATAGGGACGGACACCGTCACCGCCAGTTGCTGTGCAAAATTGTCTTTACTCTGAATAAAAAAAGATCTTTCACCCGGAGCCTTGAATGCATTAAAATAAGTACTTCCGAGACTCGCCGACCCTTTGACTGTAGGATACAGAGCGGATTTGATCAACTTAGATTCTATCGCTAATTGTTCTATCTGTCCTCTATATTTATTGAGCGTAGGATTGTGTAGATACGCCTCTTCTCTTATTGACATTAAATCAGGATAAACTTTATAGCTTGATAGATCATTTTCTAACATCGGATCAGCTAGGATAAGCTTTTTATAATCGGCAAAATTCAATAACTGAGCTAGCTTGAGTACCGACTTCTGTAATTCCTTATGATATTGTTGATACTGTTGTCTCTCCCTTGATAAATTGGACTTCGCTTCCGCAACGACAGATTGGGCTGTTGTTCCGATAGCGGTGCTTTTCTCAGCTTTTTGAAGTAACTGCATTGAAAAGCGAATGGCAGAATCCTGGGTTGTGACAAGTGCCTTCGTCAATAAAGACTCCAAATAGGATTCCATTACCCGAACCTTCAGATCTCTCTTCAATATTTCCTTTTCGATCCGCTCCTGTTCGGCTTCTGATGCTGCCTTTTTTGCCTGATTACGAAAATAGTTATACTGATATAAAGTAATTTCACTATTTATACCCATATTGCTATTCATATTGTCGTTCCTTCTGATTGTACCAAAGACATCTTGTGAATGGCCAAACGTCGTATAACCATTAACGTACCCGTTGATACTAGGTAAGCGTTCTCGGATGGCCATTTCCTGATCCAGTTCTTTTATTGCGGCTTTCAAATCTTGTTGCTTTATTGGCAAATTATGTACTACCGCATAATCGATGCACTCTTGTAGTGTCCAAGCTTTCTGAGCAATCACATGTACACACATTAAAACAAACAAAACAGATAGGCCTATTGTTTTTTTCATGAGGATCATTCGTTTATTTATTATCACTTTTTCTTTATAGCTACCCCAGTATACTACTTTAGTTTAACAATATGGACTGCTTCTTCCACATCTCTCTATATGCTGACTCCTGGGCCAGCAACTGGTCATGTTCCCCCTGTTCGATAAGTACGCCGTCTTTTAGGACAAGAATGGTATCAGCAGCAGCAATTGTGCTGAGACGATGAGCGATGACGATCATGGTTTTTCCTGAATCCCGGAAACGATGAAAAGCGCGTTGAATAACTTGTTCTGTAGACGAATCGAGCGCTGAGGTTGCCTCATCCAAGATCAATATATCTGGATTCCGGTACAAGGCCCTTGCAATAGCAATGCGTTGACGTTGCCCTCCAGACAGCATAGAACCATTTTCCCCCAGATATGTATCAAAGCCCGAAGGCAGTTTTTCTATGAATGGCATCATCTCCAGTTCATTGACGATTTCCAAAAGATGTTGAAAATTGGGAACATCTTCGCCGACCGCTATATTATCGATCACATTGCCTGAAAATAAATCTATCTGTTGTGGAACAATAGATATGCGCTCACGCAATGAAGATTTGGAAATGTAATTCAGGTCGTATTCGCCAATACTGATTTTGCCTTCCTGCACAGGGTATAACTGCTGGATCAATGCGCCCAAGGTTGTCTTGCCACTTCCACTTTCACCGATAACGGCTGTCATTTTCCCCCGCTTAATCTTACAGCTAAAATTCCGGAATACCTCCACCCTCGAACCATAGGAAAAACGGACATTATCAAATACAATATCCCCAATAAGATTCGATGTTAGATGTAACTTATTCTCGTTTTCGTCACATTCCAGATCCATAATCTCAAATAACCGGTCAGCAGCAATAAGCGCATTTTGCATGGTTTTATTCATCCCGATCAGCTGTGTAACTGGTCCTGTAAAGTATCCGATCAATGCATAAAACGACAATAATTCACCTGGAGTTATGGTACGCTCGATCACATAATATGAACCGGCCCATAACAGAATAATCGTAAATAATCGGGAAAGAAATTCACCCGCCGTACCTGAGAACAGACCATTCATTACCGAAGCGTAGATAGTCCGCAGTAACCGGGAAAACCGCTTATCGGTTTCACTATTAAAATAAGTTTCGATACCGAATTGTTTTATTGTCTTTACAGCATTCAAGGACGCAACCAAATGGGATTCCAATTCGGCACTCTCTTCCATCATTCTCCGTTCGACCTTTCTATTAAGTCTATTGGATAGCCAATAGACTCCAGCATAGAACGGGATGACCAACAACATCAGGAGCGCAAGCTTCCAGAAGTAAGTAAACATCAAAGCGAAGGAAAAAACGACGATAAATACGTTAACCACGACCTGGATCGCCACGTCGTTGATAAAAGCGCGGATCTTTACTGCATCATTGACCCTAGAAATGATCTCTCCGACTTTCATCGTATCAAAAAAACGCTGTGGTAGCGTCAGAAGGTGCTTATAATACCCTAAAATAAGATATTTATCAATGCGCTGCCCTGTCTGTAAAACCATCACACTCTTGAGCGTTCCTATTAACAGCTGGAAAACCAAGATAACCAGCATGATGATGGAAAGCAGGTTGAGTAACCTGACATTTCCGTCGATCAGGACATAATCCGTTATCTTCTGTATATAAAATGAAGTTGATAATCCCAGGAGAGTATATACTGCTGCCCCAACCAGTGCCTGAACAGCCACTGAACGATGGGGTCTGATCAGATTCCAAAAACGTTTGTAGACACTCGTTTTTTCGTTCTTCTGTTCGAAATACTCATTGGGCTCCATCAAGATAAGAACACCCGTCCATATCTCCTGAAACTCATCAATTGTATACTTTTCTAGCTTTCCCGGTCCCGGATCCATGACCAGCACCGTCTTTTTGTCTACCTTGTAAATAACGACATAATGATTCAGCTGCCCCTTCAGAATGACATGCGCAATGGCAGGCAAAGGAATTTGCGGGATCGCATCTATTGCCCCTTTGACTCCCTTCGCATTAAACCCCATTTGTTGAAGCCCCTGCACCATTCCAAATACGTTTGTACCTCGAATATCAGTATGGCAATACTGCCTGATCTTAGCGATGGGCATATCGATCCCATAATAGCTACCGATAGAAGCGAGACAGGCAGCACCACAGTCACGGATATCATGTTGTTGAATACAAACTGGTGATTTTTTCATCGAATTAGCTTATTTAGAAATGTTTGGTTCTCTGTCGAGAGATAGTTAATAATCGGTGAGCAAGTAAGCTTTATTGAATCGAAGATGTACTAGTCCCCAAATTGGGATTGAATAGTTCATCTGCACTATCAAATAATAACTGCCATAATGTTCGGTCCAGAAGGTAAAAACGTGCATTAAACGTATTGCCCTTTCCAACGAAAACTTTATTTCCATTTGGTAGGCTCAGGTAATTTTGATCTATACGACAACGTACCTTAAAAAAGGCCCCCTTCTGTTGGTTTTCAATAAGATTATAATCTATATCCGTTACTTTTCCATTAAGTAAGCCCCATTGATTATAATTGTAGGTATCCATCTGAAACTTCACAGCCTGGTCATTCCTGATATATCCAATTGATTTCGCTGGAATTATACATTCGGCGATGAGATTATCTTCAGGAGAGATCTCCAGGAGATCCTGCCCCTGTACAATTGGACTTCCCTTCTGGTATCCCTTAAAATTAACGACAGTACCACCGAGTGGTGCCCGGACCACATAGTTTTCACCATCTATCAGAATTGATCTCTTCTCCGAAGACAGCGATTGTGATTTTTGCTGCAGCTCAACCAGCTTCGCGCTCCATTGCGCCATCTGCTGTTTCTTTATGGATAAAACCTGATTTTCCAGCTGCTCAAAAGTATATTTGCTTTTTTCCAGCTCGGCCAGCGCTACGACACCTTGTGTATATAATTGATTGTTTCGCTCATATTCCCGGCGTGCAAGGGTAAGCTGAGACTTCACTTCTGACATCCGCTGTTCCATGGAAAGATACTCGAGTTTATATTGCCCAGCAGGAAGACTTGCTGCATTTCCATGAAGAATCAACTTCAGATCAGAGATTTGCTGCGTATAGTCAGTTTGCAGGTCCCGGTTCAATACAAGTTTGTTCTCCAGGTCTTTGGAAACTACGATCATTAACGTATCCCCTTGTTTGACTTGCTGATTGCTATGCGTGATACGATTATCCACGACAAGTCCGCTTACCAGTGACTGAATCTTTGTGTTATCAATAATTGGTCGAATGGCGCCACGGGCGGAAATAGAAATCGGAACTTTTATAACCGGTAGCATCGCAATACTGCCGACAACCGCTAAAATCAACAATATGTAGATATAATTCGCTCTTTTCATTTCTACAAATTTGAACATTGGATTACATACACACTACAACCCAGAGTTATATTTTGAAATTTATTATCTATTTTAGCAGCACTAGGAAAGCGAACCAAATGAATTTTTTTGATATATTTCCAACCTTCTCAGAGTCACCTTATTCGTATACACTCGTCCCTGTAGTTATGATCTGCAGCATCATTGGTTTTTACTATAAGCCTTTCTTTCATGCGCTGATCCTACACCCTTATGAGATTGCAAATGGTAAACGTATACATACTTTACTTACCTCAGCTTTGATCCATCGCGGTTGGCTACATTTATTGTTTAATTGTATTGTGATATTCAGTTTGGTCTATGATATGACTAGTATACTCAAACAGGAATTTGGACAGACCGTCTCTTACTTAGTAACCCCTATTTTGATGCTTACATTAATTATGCTACCTAATTTATGTCAAACCTACTTACATGGTAAGAATTTTATCTTCACATCTATTGGAGCATCGGGACTATCCCTAGGCTTATATGGTTTTTCGGCGCTGTTTTTTCCATTACAAAAAATCAATCATCTCTTTTTTCCCTGGATACATAACTCCGCCCAGTATTGGATCTATATTTTACTGCTGTTAATCTTGTCTTCCTTTATAAAAAACACCAAGATTAATAGATCGTTGCATCTGATTGCTTTTATTTTGGGATCGATTTTAGCACTTCTGATCAGCCCATATACCGTTGAGTTTCGGGAAGCATTTAATTAGAAGGAAATCAAGAGGAGCATTGCCTCCCAAAAGTTTCCACTTTTTTCATCTTTTCGCTCGCCTCCAGCTTCAGTATCCATCATTTCGGATAAAGTCATTTCTTGAATGTCGATTGTGGTGATTTTATCTTCCATCATAATTCAAATTTTTACATTTCAAATTTGCTAGAAATAGCTGTTATATACCACAACTACAAGTTATATTTTACAACTATAAGTTTTGAAATAAAAAATACTACAAATTCAACTTTTATTTATTAAATTAGAATCGCTATATTTTTAAAAGAAATGGCAGTGGCGCAAATCGGAACTTATATCAGACAAAAGAGGGAGAGCCTAAGGATATCGCAAGAGGCAGTTGCCTATGTATTGGATATGTCACAGGCAGCATATTCAAAAATTGAACGGAATGAGACCAAGATAAAAGTAGATCAGGTATACAAAATAGCAGATTATTTTGGAATTAGTGTTTACGAATTATTACCACCATCATTAGCCAGTGACGTTACCGGCGAAAACCTATTAAGCTTATTATATCATTATATCAACCGCTGGCTTAAAAAAGACCGTAAGACTGTTTAAAGCCAAATTAGGTTGTTTCTTAAGAAGCATCGCTGCCCCCTAGCTTTTTTGGCTAAAAACAAAAAAAGCCTTCCAATTTTCGTGGAAAGCTTTTCTCTATCGTTAATTACTAATCTTACTCTTTTTCTACTTGCATGTAGTTCAATTCAAGTGGCGTCTTACGACCGAAGACCTTCACCATGACGATCAATTTCTTCTTGTCTTCATGTACCTCTTCAATTTCACCTGTAAAACCGTTAAAAGGACCATCGTTTACTTTTACAGTTTCACCAACGTAGTAAGGGACATTAATAGTTTCACCTTGCTCAGCCATTTCATCAACCTTACCTAAGATACGGTTAACTTCTGCTTGGCGTAAAGGGACAGCGTTTCCAGCTTTATCTCCCAAAAAACCAATTACGCTATTGATATTCTTAATGATGTGCTCCAACTCTCCATCCAATGCGGCTTCTAATAAAACGTATCCAGGGTAGTAGTTACGCTCTTTAGCGACCTTCTTACCATCGCGCATTAAGTAATATTTTTCCATTGGAATCAACACTTGAGGAATCAAGTGTTCAATACCTAAACGACTAACCTCGGCATCAATATATTGCTTTACTTTCTTCTCTTTCCCACTTACAGCACGAACTACGTACCATTTTAAACCTTGATCTGCCATAAATAAATACTATTGAAAATTAAGAAGCAATACCGTACAAGAACTCTAACCCTACACTTGAAGCCTTATCCATTACAAAGACTACCAATGCAATAAGAAGAGATGCAACAAGCACAATAACAGCTGAACTTTGCAACTGAGACCATGTAGGCCAAGTCACTTTCTCAGTGATCTCTACATAAGAGTCTTTAAAAAAATCAAGTACTTTTGCCATTTTAGTTTATCTGTTTTTATAAGCACGGGCACCAGGACTCGAACCCAGACCAAAGGTTTTGGAGACCTTCGTTCTACCTTTAAACTATGCCCGTGTATTTCTTATTTTGTGATGCAAATATAGTGTTTTAAACCACCTTCTGCAAATCTTTTTGAACTTTTTTTTATTTTAATCCGATAAATCGCTTATCGAAAAAATAAGCTAATCAACTTCAGTCGATTAGCTTATTTTATATTTTTCTAGATCTTTACAGACTAGATGATTTCAGTTACCTGACCAGCACCTACTGTACGACCACCCTCACGGATAGCGAAACGTAGACCTTTTTCCATTGCAATAGCAGAAATTAATTTCACGCTGATTGTAACGTTATCACCTGGCATAACCATTTCAGTACCTTCTGGTAAAGAGATCTCTCCAGTTACGTCAGTTGTACGGAAATAGAATTGAGGACGGTATTTGTTGAAGAATGGAGTGTGACGACCACCTTCTGCTTTTGACAATACGTAAACCTCAGCTTTGAAATGATCGTGAGGAGTTACTGAACCTGGTTTACAGATAACCATACCACGTTTGATATCAGTTTTCTCAATACCACGTAACAATAAACCTACGTTATCACCAGCCTCACCGTAATCTAAGATTTTACGGAACATCTCAACACCTGTTACTGTAGATTTCAAGTTCTCAGCACCCATACCTAAGATCTCAACTGGATCACCAGAGTTGATCACACCTCTTTCGATACGACCTGTAGCAACTGTACCACGACCTGTGATCGAGAATACGTCTTCTACTGGCATCAAGAAAGGTAAGTCAGTTAAACGTGGAGGAATTGGAATGTAGTTATCTACAGCATCCATTAATTCCATGATTTTCTCAACCCACTCAGGCTCACCATTCAATGCACCTAAAGCAGATCCTTTGATTACAGGGATGTCATCACCTGGGAATTCGTAGAATGACAATAACTCACGAACTTCCATCTCTACTAAGTCTAACAACTCAGAGTCATCAACTAAGTCAGTTTTGTTCATGAATACTACTAACGCAGGAACACCTACCTGGCGAGCCAACAAGATGTGCTCACGAGTTTGAGGCATAGGACCATCAGTCGCAGCAACTACGATGATAGCACCGTCCATTTGAGCAGCACCAGTTACCATGTTCTTAACGTAGTCAGCGTGACCTGGACAGTCAACGTGTGCATAGTGACGGTTAGCTGTAGAATATTCTACGTGTGCAGTATTGATTGTGATACCACGCTCTTTTTCTTCAGGAGCAGAGTCAATTGAATCAAATGAACGAGCTTCTGACAAACCTTTATCAGCCAACACTTTAGTGATAGCAGCTGTAGTTGTAGTTTTACCGTGGTCAACGTGACCGATAGTACCAATGTTTAAGTGTGGTTTACTACGGTCAAATTTCTCTTTTGCCATGTTTATGCGAATTAGTAATTATAAATTATTTCTATTTGTTATATACTCTTGCTTAACTTTTACACAAGTACGAGCCAAAGATGGGATTTGAACCCACGACCTCTTCCTTACCAAGGAAGTGCTCTACCCCTGAGCTACTTCGGCTTACTAAAAAAACCTTATTTACGTATTAATGCCCCCACCTTTAGATACATTATTATCAAAGAAGATAGAGACTAAATTTAATACTTGAAAAATTTGAGCGGAAGACGAGGTTCGAACTCGCGACCTATAGCTTGGAAGGCTATCGCTCTACCAACTGAGCTACTTCCGCTTAATAATTAGAAACTAGAGTAAATCTAAACTCCAATTAAAAAAAAGTGTGGAGGGAGAAGGATTCGAACCTTCGAAGCCGAAGCAACGGATTTACAGTCCGTCCCATTTGACCGCTCTGGAACCCCTCCAGACCTGTAACTTTCGTTACATTTAGAGCCTCTTATCGGAATCGAACCAATGACCTACTGATTACAAGTCAGTTGCTCTACCAGCTGAGCTAAAGAGGCTTCTAATATTTTTTAAATAACTTACGTTCTATCAACGCCTACCAGATGTTTTATCTTTTCAGCGAGTGCAAATATCGAATTTACTTTTGATTATTGCAAGTTTATTTTTTACTTTTTTTTTCATTTAAAGAACTAAGCAAACTTCGTTGTTAAGAACCGTTGTTCCCTTGTTTGCTGATGCAAAGATAGACACAAAACTCACTTTACAAAAATATTTACCAAAAAAAAATAACACTTTTTGTCAATTATACTGATATGCAGCACAATAATTTTTAATTGTTTATTTGCCTATTTTGGTTATTTGCCTAATGTACTATCTTTGGGCATGCAAATTTTACCGCAATCACTTTCAAAACTTACTCGGTATGCAGCGCTCTGCACCCTGTTTATAGCCGGAACAAGCGATTTGAAAGCTCAAAATATTATTCAAAAATTGAGTAAAAAATTCCTCTCTGCCGAAAAGGACTCTACCCGTTCAGGCAGTTTTATGGTTTTACCTGCCGTCGGTTACGCACAAGAAACTGGAGTAGAATATGGATTAGCCAGCTCATATAATTTTTACCTGGACAAGTCAGATCCCCATATTCGTACTTCCACGATGACATTGATGGGAACCTTTACATCCAAACGTCAGTCAAATTTTAAATTTCAAACTGATCTTTGGACAAAAAATAACGACTACCATTTTGTCAGTGAAATCCGTTACCGCAACTGGCCATTTAATTATTACGGCATTGGTATGGATACCTGGAAGGCAGATGAAGAACGCGTCGATCAAAAGCTATTTCGCGTAAAATTGGAGGCGGAAAAAAAAGTCGGTAACAATCTGTATTCCGGAATCAATATACAGTACGATAATTTTTCGATCCGTAGTGATAGTAGCGACCATATATTTAACCGATCCGATCTTATTGGAAAAGAGGGCGGACAACAATTGCTGCTCGGTGTATCTCAGTTATTTGACAACCGGGACAATGTTTCCTATAGTACCCGTGGTTATTATGCCAAATTGCGGCTGGCTTACGCACCTAAGTTATGGACCAGCACAGACTTTAATGGAGCTAATCTGGATCTAGACCTCCGCGGATTTATTCCATTACATAAAAAAGTCACACTGGCCCTTCAAGGGATCTTTCGTTCGACATTTGGAAAAACAATTCCTTTCTATAATTACCGTGAATTAGGTGGTGATATGATGATGCGCGGGTATTACCTCGGGCGTTATCGTGACAAAAACTACCTCGCTTCGCAAGCTGAATTACGCTATCGCTTTCATCCTCGTTTTGGCATTGTCGGTTTTTCGGGAATTGGATCAACCTTTTCAAAAGAAAATAGCAGCAGGTATGTACCCAGTTATGGTGGCGGATTGCGCTACTTCTTCAGTTTAGAACACAATAGTAGTATTCGATTTGATTATTCTTATGGCGAACAGAGAGCTGGTGAGAAACGTCAATCAGGCTTCTATCTATCCCTAAGTGAAGCTTTTTAAAGAATATCTTCATGCGTTCACCGACAGCTACGGCTATGAACGCATGAAGATTCTTACTGACCGCCTCGAGTCCACGTCAAGTCCACCTTTTCAAGTGGAGTCATTATCCAGACAGCCTGCTTACGCTCCAGTCATAACACGAAGTTAATAGCTTTCAATATCCTGAGTAAACATTCATTAAAGATTTTAGGAAGGACATCGAACATGCTAAAACCTGATCAGAAAATTTTCTTTACGTTGCCCGGCTCTAAAAAAGACCAAGCCAATTCGATACAAATCTATGCTGACAACTACGCGACCATCATCCTTTAGCCTGTTCCAATAGTCTTCACGTTCTGCTGACGAATGCGGTTCGTTCACAATCAGCATATCCCTTTCATTGATAACATTCAGAAAATCCAGGTCAAGATTCATCTGATCTATATAATAGATCTTCCGAAAAGAATAACTCCCGACCCTATCTTTGAATAGCGTCTCGTAATTCGCTAGAGGTTTTTCGGTCAAAAGCATAAACTGATCATAAGCAAAAGCCCTTAATAAACGATCGACCAACAGATATTTTTTTTCCTCTGCCTTTCCTCCTGCCCTGATGTCGTGCGGTAAGTTTGAGACCGTATCACGATCATCTTTCTGATAAATTACTTCATCGACTAATTTATAAACAAAGGGAGAATGTGTCCCATGTCGGCTATGGGAGATGAAATAATGGCGCCAATACTTCAGGTGGTAATTCATTTTGCTGCAAACATCGAAAAATTTACCCTGATATACAATTAAATTCTCGCTCTGTAGCGGCATATTTAATCATCTGTAGCACTAATAAAAAGCATTTCACGTCCGAATCCAGCAAGAACCGACATTAGTTTTACATACCACAATACCGCTTTTACTAATTATTTCACATGGAACATTCAAGCACCTAGACATAAACAAGTCATTTAAAACCCTATTCGGGATATAAGGAGAGCTTCTGTATAATAAGACGTGTATCTGGGATGATATTTAAAATTGAAGTATAAAAGCACTACCTTCCCCCTCAACACTATTGAGAAAGATCGTACCCTTATGCAGCAACATAATTTGCTTGCTCAGGGTCAGACCAACCCCTGTTCCCGTTTTCTTTGTTGTAAAAAAAGGTGTAAATATCTGTTCCTGGAGATCAGCGGGAATCCCCGCACCATTATCTTCGATACGAATCTGCACACTTCCGTCAATTTCCAGTGCAGACAAACTGATATAAGCTTCCCCCCTGGTCTTTACTGCATCAATGGCATTTAGCATCAGATTGATAATAACTTGCTCAATCAAGTTGACATCAGCATATAGTATCAACCGGGTATTCTTTAAAATGATATCAACGTCAATATTTTTCTGAATTAACGTTGGCTCGAGCAACTGATAGATATGTTCAAATAATTGGGAAACCTGAATCGGAGCCACCTGTGGTTGATCCACTTTGTTGATCATGCGGTAGCTTTTTGCAAAATGTAAAAGCCCCTCGCTTCGACGTTTGATGGTAGATATACCAGTTTTTAAATCATCAATGTCCTCATGTCCCCTGAAATGATCCAAACGGCCGTTGAGTGTTTCAGCTAATGAACTGATCGGCGCAATAGAATTCATGATCTCATGTGTCAGTACACGCAATAATTTATGCCAGGCCTTTGTCTCAGTCTCGTCAATAGCTTCGTTGATATTTTGATAAACGACAATGCGAAATATGGCATCTTGTGTTTCAAAACTAGAACTCTGAATTAACAATTTTATCTTTCCTTTACTTGACTGAATAGACTCCATTTGTTGCCGCCCATTATCGAGTAACATAGTTTTTTCATAAAGGTCAGGATTTTTCTTTTTCAGTCCGGTGATATTCCCCAGATGTGGCAGATGAAAAAGCTGTTTGAAGGCATCGTTCACCCACATTACTTTTCCCGTATCCATTTCATAGAAGATAATAGCCGAGTTAAGCATATTGATGACACGATCGAGGTATTGATGCTGTATCTCCTGTTTAATGCTGATTTCCTTATAGGTTTCGTTAATCTGATTAAAAGCACGAAAAAGCTGCCCTTCAACCGATTTCGGGTTTTTCACCAAAAAACGTCGTGTGAAGTCGCGATATTTAACTGCCTCGGCAAATTCTACAAGCTGTCTTTCCAAAAAATTATATTGGCCATATAGATTAAAGCCAAGATAGAGCATAATACAAAAGATTAAAGACGCTTGTACATACTCACGCTTCAGCAAGAGGTAGGCACCCACAACCGCAGCTACCAACAGCAAAATAATCTTAATTACATTTAAAATCTTTCCATGTCTCATAGACTAGATATCGTATTTCTCCAAACGCCTATAGAGTGCCGCACGGGTAAGCCCCAATTCCTTTGCTGCCTTACTGATATTTCCATTATAACGTTCGATGGCCGACTTAATGGCTTTTCGCTCCAACTCTTCCAGATTTTGACTGCTAGGAACTGATTCAACAACGACCTGTTCTGCTTGCTGCTCAATAGGAGAGAAAAACAGATCATTTCCAGCAATACTTACTTGATCGGCCATGATAACAGCCCGTTCGATACTGTATTGTAACTCACGCACATTTCCGGGAAAGTGGTAAGCAAAGAGCTTTTTTATGGCATCCGGTTCAAATCCTTCTATCCGTTTATTGTACTTCTTCGCATAGATATCAAGAAAATGTGCCGCCAATAGTCTAATATCTTCTCCCCTATCCCGCAAAGGAGGAACTTGAATTTCCACGGTATTGATCCGATAAATCAAATCCTTTCGAAAACGGCTTTCATCAGCCAAGTGTTTAAGGGATACATTTGTCGCGGAGATTAGGCGTATATCCACAGGGATCGGCTGGTAAGAACCCAGTGGTGTAACCTGTCGATTTTGCAGTACAGTCAATAGCTTGGCCTGTTGCTGTAACGAGATATTTCCGATTTCGTCCAGAAACAACGTTCCACCATTTGCCGCTTCAAAACGTCCCTGACGGTCTTCCCGTGCATCTGTGAATGCCCCTTTTTTATAGCCGAAAAGTTCACTTTCAAACAAAGTCTCCGTCAATGCTCCTACGTCAACTTTCACATAGACCTGATCCGAACGTAATGAGCGCCGTTGAATAGCCTGCGCAATTAAATCCTTACCAGTACCATTTTCACCCAAGATCAAGATATTGGCATCCGTTGGTGCTATTTTCTCAAGCTTATATTGCAGTTCGTCCATGACCACCGAGTTACCGATCAGATCCGGGCTATTGCTGGAGCGCAATAGCGAACTCTTATTTTTCTTCTCTTTATTTTTTGATTCCGCAAGCGTGCTTTCAATTGTAGCCAGCAGCTGCTCGTTTTCCCAAGGCTTAACCACAAAATCAGCGGCACCCTGTTTCAGCGATTTTACAGCCAGATCTACCGCACCATAGGCAGTGATCATAATCACATGAACCTGCGGAAATTTCTCTTTGATACGCGACAACCAATATAAGCCCTCATTTCCGGTATTAATTGTGCTTT
Organism: Sphingobacterium ginsenosidimutans; assembly: GCF_039536865.1. Lineage (NCBI taxonomy): Bacteria > Pseudomonadati > Bacteroidota > Sphingobacteriia > Sphingobacteriales > Sphingobacteriaceae > Sphingobacterium > Sphingobacterium ginsenosidimutans. The sequence goes on along the minus strand of NZ_BAAAZK010000005.1, from coordinate 378,110 downwards.
TGAAATTCATATCCAGAAGCACAAGGTCATAAGGCATTTTCTCCAAATGCCCAATCAGGTTCTCTGGATTAGATTCGACTTGAACGTGGCTGACTTTAGGTTTTAGCAAAATCCTTGCTGCTGTAAGTAAATCTTGGTCATCGTCGACAACTAAAATAGATGCTTTTTTCATATTCCCTGGCTTCATTCAGACACTAAGATAACTATAAATTTAACGAGCCTGCGTAATAATCATTGATATATTTTTGTAGCAACCACTCATATTGCTTGACAACCAATTGAATCTGACTATTATCATATTTGGTCTTTGCAGTTAAAAATATGACCGAATTACTGTTCCCCAGCTCAAAGACTACCTTAGCGATGCGAAATGATTCAGCGTAATTTGTATTTTGCTCATGTAATTGATTGATTGTATTGCTTGCATTTTTCAGGTTAAAAACCGCATTTGCAGTCTCGGCCCTCAAATTATTCAGTGCAATCTCACGTTGAAATTTACTTGATTCTAAATCCAATTTAGCCAGCTTAACATCATTCTTAACCTTAAATCTATTAAAAACAGGGATTGAAAGATTTAGTGATACATACTTCCCAACATTATTTCGCATCTGATACCAATAATCCCCATCCATTCCATTTTTGGAATAATTCGAGTTCAATCCACCATTTAAAGATAAAGAAGGCCAATAGGAGGATTGTGCTATTTTAATATTCTTTTCGGCTGCCTTAATTTTCCATTCCAGTGCAGGAATATCTGGAAGGCTCTCCGTCGCTAATTTATAAAGTGCTATAGCGTCCAATTTTTGTGCATCAGCTTTTAATTCCAATGCCTGCAAATCGCCCAATTGCGCCTCTTCAACATTTAAAAAACTGGCTAGCTTTACACGATTCGTATAAAGGATCTGTTTATTGCTTTCGATCGTATTAATATCGTTAGCAAGTTGCCCTTTTAGATCAAAATAATCACCGGGATTAATTGCTCCTTCTTTTTGCATCGCTTCAGCACGACGTACCTGCTCACGCGTGACCTCTGTTTGCATCTCCGATTGCTTCAACACATCTTGTGCTGTTAACACCTGAATATAAGCCGTAATAACATCCAGTTTCAACGTGTTGACCTGCGAATCAAACTCAAGTTTTCCAGCAGTCTTCGCATCTGCACGCATCCGAATATCATTCAATATGCGAAATCCATTAAAAACGGGTACACTAGCGTCCAACGAAAAATTTCCAGAGGAATTATTTCTCGTAATATACTGATTTGTGGAGTTATCAACTGAACGCCCCGAGGTAAGGCTATGACCTAAACGTCCATTTAAATCAGGCAATCGATTCGATTTGGCTTGTGAAAGATTCACCTCAGCACGCTTAACAGCTAATTCATTTTGTAATAAGGTAGGATTGGCTTTTATCGCCAATTGGATACATTCGGCCAAGCTGCGTTTTGCATCCTGCTTATCTCCATTAGCTGCAGCTTCTATTTTTAAAACATCCTTCTCCCCTGTTCCCTGCTCATGTTGCTGTGCTTCAACTTTTATATAAGTTAGCAAAAAACACAATGTACAATATATATAGATTCTCTTCATATCCACTTTTTGTTTTCCAAGCAGACCATCCCCATGCCAAACAATAAAATTTCTGATTATCAACAAGATGCACACCCCCCCCCAACGATCAATGTCCAAGTTCGTACAATCAACTGTCCGATATTGAACACCCATACTATCTTATTAAAATACAATAAAAATAAACGGTAAAAAATGCAGATAAGACCAGGGTTGTACGCCATCGTACATGAAGTGTCCGCTATCGAACACCGAACAGCAACACAAACAAAATAAACAACTAAAAATCAACAGGTTAAATTATTGGCACAGCTTTCATAGTTACATAGCAAATTGATATTAAATTATGGACAGACCTTTAGAAAAGAAGAAGTGGAATAGCAAACGTATCATGACCATTGTAGGGATTGCTGGCATCGTTGGATTAATCGGCGCTAGTTTTTACTTTACCTCGGGCAAAAGCAAGCTAAATGTAGAAGCGGACCGTATCTCTATTGTCGAAATAAAAAATGGTAACTTTCAGGAATTCATTCCAATCAATGGTACAGTGCTTCCAATCAGCAGCATCTATCTCGATGCTTCTGTAGGTGGCCGTGTAGAGGAAAAATTTGTTGAAGATGGTACTGTCTTAAAAAAAGGTGATCCGATTATGCGTCTATCCAATACAGATCAGGAACTCACGTTAGTTCAACAGGAAACACAAGTATTGAACCTTTTGACACAGTCGCAGATCGCGCAGACCAATGCCCAACAAGCAACTATTACCAACCGCAACCAGATGGCAGATGTCGAACAGGCTTTTAGAGAAGCCGAGCGTATCTATAACTTAAACAGAAAATTACTCGCGGAAAAAGCCATTGGCACACAGGAATTTGAAAAATCAAAAAACGAATATAATTATCAAAAGGAACGGGTCAATCTAACGAAACAGATTCTAAAACAAGACGAGATCTCCAACGCTCAAAAAACCAATCAAGATAAACAGACTTACCAACGTACACAAAGTGCGTTGGAATTAATGAAACGAAAAATTGGTGACCTCATCGTACGGGCACCTGTCGATGGTCAGTTAACCGCTTTTGATGCCGAAATCGGACAAAACAAAAATGCGGGTGAACGTTTGGGGCAGATTGACGTACTGACCGGATTTAAAGTGCGTGCTGATATTGACGAGCATTATATCAACCGTATTTTCCCAGATCTTCAGGGCGAATTTTCCATTGGTGACAAAACCTACAAGCTTCGCATTAAAAAGGTATACACACAGGTAACCAATGGCCGGTTCCAGGTCGATATGGAATTTATCAATGAAGTGCCCAAAGGAATCCGTCGTGGACAGACTTTACAGATACGTCTCGCTTTAAGTGATGAAACGAAAGCATTGTTATTAGCTAAAGGCGGTTTCTATCAACAGACTGGCGGCAACTGGATCTTCAAACTCGATAAGAATGGAAATACAGCCTATCGTGTCGACATCCAATTGGGCAGACAGAATCCGGAATATTATGAAGTGATCAAAGGATTGCAACCTGGAGACAAGGTAGTCGTATCAAGCTACGAGACCTATGATAAAGTACAGGAATTAAGTATCAAGAGGTAAATTTGAATAAGCAACACCAATTACGCAATACCACGATGATAAAGAACTTTATAAAAACAGCCTTTCGTAACCTTTGGAAAACCAAAGGGTACAGCTTTCTCAATATTTTTGGGTTAGCGATCGGCATTGCAGCGGCATCCTTGATCTTTTTATGGGTAGAAAATCAGTTAAGCTATAATGATAACTTCCCCAACAAAAAGGATATCTATATCGTCAAGTCAAAACAGACCTATGATGGTGCAACCTTTGTGTTCGAATCAACCCCCGGCCCCCTAGCGCAAAATATAGCGAAAGAGATTCCGGGCATTAAACATGCCGTACGCATGACATGGATTAGCCCAATGTTATTCTCTGTTGGTGACAACAATTTATTTCAGAATGGACTATATGCGGACGCGACCGTTGCCGACGTACTTTCGCTGGAATTTACGGAGGGGGATCGTAAGACCGCATTTGACAAAGTAGATAACATCATTTTATCAGAATCTGGAGCGAAAAAATTATTTGGTAGTCAACCAGCTCTAGGCAAAACAGTGAAGACCAATAACAAAGACCTTTACATCGTTTCAGCCATTACAAAAGACCTCCCTAAAAACAGCAGTTATAATTTTCAATGGTTAATTCCCTTCAAAAAATTTGAGTCTAGCCAAGACTGGCTGACCAGATGGGACAATAATGGTATCCAGACTTTGATCCAGGTTGAAGACAATACAAACGTTGATCAAATCAACAAACAGCTCATGAACTATGTCAAAAACAGAACCAATGGTGAGGTTACTTTTTCACAAAATTTCCTCTATCCAATGGAAAGATGGGTTACACATAACCGTTTTGATAACAGTGGAAATGAAATAGAAGGAAGTTTAAAAAATATTCGTCTGTTCAGCATTATTGCTTGGATCGTTTTGCTAATTGCCTGTATCAATTTTATGAATCTTGCTACCGCCAGATCCGAAAAAAGGGCAAAAGAAGTCGGTATGCGCAAAGTTGTTGGTGCAAGTCGTCAATCGTTGATTGGACAATTTCTCGCAGAATCATTGGTCCTAGCCACTATTTCCTCATTAGTTGCTATTTTATTGGTCTATATTTGTATTCGGCCATTTAATACCATGATTGGCCAAGACCTTCAGGTCGATTTATTCAAACCGATGCATCTTGCCTTTGTCATCACAATTACTTTAATATGCGGGCTATTTGCAGGAAGTTATCCCGCATTCTTTCTGTCTGCTTTCAAGCCACTATCGACTATCAAAGGAGCGAAGCAGAAAGCTGGCACCGGAAGTCTTATCCGCAAGGGATTGGTTGTGCTACAGTATACCGCATCGGTTGTACTGATCATTTGTACGATTATCATTTATCAGCAAATACAACATAACAAAAATAAAGACCTGGGTTTTGACAAGAGCCAGGTATTAACCACAGCATTACAAGGGGACATGGCCAAACATCTTCCCCTGATCAAAAACCAGCTCATCGCAACCGGGCTAGTGGAGCAAGTTGGTGTCAGTGATGTGAGTATTCTCAACATTTATAATAACACTTCTGGTTTTAATTGGGAAGGAAAAGATCCCAACAAGAGTATTCTGATCGGAATGTTGCGTGCAGATGAGGGCTTAGTACCAGCATTAGATCTTAAAATGTTTGATGGAAGAAACTTCCACGCCAACTTACTAGGAGATAGCACGTCGGTTCTTATTAATGAAACCCTTGCTAAATTAATCCGCAAAGATGGTCATGTAGTGGGTAGTATCCTTAATTACGGCGAAGAAAATTACACGATTGCCGGAGTCGTCAAAAACTTTGTTTATAACAACGTATATGCCGATCCAGATCCCATGTTATTTATTCCCTTAATCAGAGAGAGCGGTCTATTGAATATCCGAACAAAAGCAGGTATTGACCTGCCACAAGCTATTCAGCAAATTGAAAAGATTATTGTAAAAAATAATCCCGGATTTCCTTTCGATTACAAATTTTTGGATGAAACCTTCAATAGCAAATTTCAGGCTGAACTTTTTATACAACAGCTATCCAGCGTATTTGCCATCATATCGATTATTATTTCATGCTTAGGCCTATTTGGTTTAGCTGCCTTTGCGACAGAACAACGTGCCAAAGAGATCAGTATACGCAAAGTCCTCGGTGCTTCCGTTTCCGGTCTTATTCAGATGCTCAATCGCGAATTTATTATCCTTATTGGTATCTCCTGTATCATTGCATTCCCGATTGCGTGGATTTTCATGCACAAATGGCTCGCAGACTATGCACATCATATTACTATTTCTTGGACAGTCTTTGTACTGAGTGGCCTATCTGCAATAATTATAGCCTTATTAACGATTAGCTCACAAGCTTTTAAAGCAGCGATAGCCAATCCGACCAAGACACTCAGAGACGAATAAACAGAAAAATAAACAATTTAAAAGAATAGAATTAAACAGAATAATAACCGCCTAAAGCGATTGCCGAGGGCCCAAAACATAAAACCATGAGCGCAAAAAATATGATTAAAATAACCAATCTTCAAAAGTATTACCGTACGGAAGAAGTTGAGACTGTCGCATTGAACAATTTGAATATTCACGTAAAAGAAGGTGAATTTGTTGCCGTGATGGGCCCTTCTGGTTGTGGCAAATCAACTTTACTGAATATAATCGGACTATTGGATGATCTGGATGAAGGGAGCTATTTATTCAACGAGATCGAAGTGGCCAAATTTAAGGAACGTGGCCGTTCGGATCTGCGTAAGCACAATATCGGTTTCGTATTCCAGAGTTTTAATCTGATTGATGAGCTGACGGTATTTGAAAACGTGGAACTTCCTCTTGTCTATACCAATGTCCCTGCAGCCGAACGTAAGAAACGTGTCGAAGAAGTGCTAGAGAAGGTACAAATCATGCACCGTCGCAACCACTTTCCGCAACAGCTTTCCGGGGGACAGCAACAGCGTGTGGCCGTTGCCCGTGCTGTCGTCAATAATCCCAAATTAATTCTTGCCGATGAGCCTACGGGTAATCTGGACTCCAACAATGGTAACGAAGTGATGCAGCTCTTAACTGAACTGAACGAAGCTGGCACAACCATCGTCATGGTAACCCACAGTGAACATGACGCCAAATTTTCGGATCGTGTCATCCGTATGCTGGATGGTCAGGTCATTATGGAAACGACGTCATTAGGATCCTAGCGAAGCTAGCGACCCATTTTAAGGACAAGAAATGTTCTTAAAAATCTAAAGCGCTTACCTAAACAGGACCAAGAACTACGAAACGAGTTTAAAGTATAAAACGATGAAAGGTTTAAAATTAATTTTGAGACAATGGGGACGTAACCGTCTGTTTACCTTCCTTAATATCATCGGTCTAGCGATCGGGATCAGCGCAAGCTGGATTGTATTTAGAATTGTCAATTACGAATTCAGTTTTAACCAGAATCATCCCGACAAGGAACGGATTTATAAACTTTACTCGGCATTTAAGGAAGGTGAAAATATCCATCGCTTTGATGGGACTCCCTACCCTCTTGGTACTTATCTCGGCACTAATTTAAAAAAAGATCTGACCGGATTGGAATTGGTTGCACCTATCGCTAACCGATCATTTGAAAGCATTAAGGTAAAGCGTTCCAACAATGAAACGTTGGAATTCAATGCCCAGGACAAAATTGTCGCAGCCACTACAGACTATTTCAAACTTGTTCCCTATAAATGGATCGTTGGTAATCCAAATACCGCACTTAAAAACAACAATGAAGTTATCCTGACGGGCTCCCGCGCAAAACAATATTTTCCCGATGCAGATTTAAAATCCCTTCTTGGCAAAACAATACAATACGATGATCAGCTTCTTACGGTAACCGGGGTTGTTGCCGACTTAGACTATCCGAGTAGTTTTGTCGACAAAGAATTTATCCGTGTAAAGCCCAATCCGCAGGAAGCAGAAAACTGGGAGAATTCAAGTTCAAATTTCCATGTGTATGTTAAATTAACTGAAAATGGACAGCCTTCACAAGTAATTGCACTAGCAACCAAGAAGTTTCAGGAGATGGTCGGTGAGAAATTTAAACAGCACAATATAACGGCTGGTTATGAGTTAGCACCACTTACGGACTTGCATTTCAATAAATTCATCTTGAACGGAAGTGACAAGCAGGTGTTGTTCGGACTTATAGGTATAGCCGTATTTCTCCTTATACTGGCAAGTATCAATTATATCAACCTGACTACAGCCCGTGTTCCTGCCCGGGCCCGAGAAATTGGTATTCGGAAAACATTAGGAGAACAACCCAGACACCTGACGCGATCCTTTATCAAAGAAACCTTTTTTACCTGTCTATTTGGGCTGTTATTCTCCTGGCCATTGGTCAAGATATTTGAACTTACCTTTAGTTCATATCTTCCAGAAAATATAAACGCCTATTCGGATAGTCTACCAGTCTTTATCTTTCTATTGGGACTTATTATCCTATTAACGTTAATTTCCAGTCTGTATCCAGCTTACCTCATCAATAAGGTACATGTCGTAGAAGCCATCAAAATCCATGCAGCAGACAAAATTTCGTTTGGTGGTATTTCGCTCAGAAAGATCCTCATTGTCTTTCAATTTGTAATCGCTCAGGCTTTTGTCGTATTGACAGTGATCATGGGTTTGCAGCTACAACATGCCTTAAATAGCGATGTTGGCTTTCAGGATGATGCTGTTATTACACTCAAACTGCCCTATAAAAAAGCGGAAGATTCCGGCAAAAGTCCATTTCTGTTGAAAGAGCTTCTCCAAAAATATCCTGAAATTGATCAGGTTTCGCTAGGCCACCTCCCAATGAATAACGACCAATGGGGAAATAATATCGTTATGCAGAGCGATACCGGTCAGATCATGGTCAATATGCCTTTTAAATATATCGAAGAAAATTACCTCGATGTATTTAGAATGAAACTACTGGCCGGCCGGGCTCTCAAACTTTCGGATACAACTTCAGGAATACTGGTTAATCAAAAAGCCATTAGTAAATTTGGATTTAAATCCCCTGCGGAGGCCGTTGGAAAAACCGTTTCTGTAAACGATCGTCCAACGACAATTGTCGGCGTACTGGCCGATTTCCACAACTTTAATCTCCACGCCCCATTAGAGCCTCTTGCTATGCAAATATCAACCAACAAGGGCACGCTGCAGAATATTAATATCAAATTAAATGGAGATCCTAAAAAATGGCACCAGGCGATTGCATCCATAAAGACCGAATGGGAAAACGTATATCCAAATGCACCATTTACCTACCAATTTTATGACGAGCGGATCAAGGAACTCTATGAAAAAGACTATCGTTTTTATAAAATAATCAATTTATCAACGTCAATTACCATTTTATTAAGCTGCTTGGGATTGATCGGTTTAGTGACCTTAACTACACATCAGCGGACAAAAGAGATCGGTATCCGAAAAATTTTGGGAAGCACGGTCAGTGGAATTGTACTACTGCTATCAAAAGATTATATCAAACTAATTGTTATCTCGATCCTAATTGCTACACCGATTGCCTGGCTTGCGATTGATAAATGGCTAACCGACTTTGCTTTTAAAATAGAGCTCAGCTGGTGGATGTTTATTATTCCAGCAATAGTGACTATTGGCGTAGCGTTTTTAGCCATGAGCTATCAATCCGTCAGTGCTGCCCGTGCAAATCCAGTAGATAGTTTAAGAGATGAATAAAGAAGCATTTTATAAAAAATAAACCCAATAAAACCGAATTGTAATGAGTAATATGAAATTGATTTTTAGACAACTCTGGCGACATCGTCTTTTTACTTTGCTAAATGTATTGGGACTTGCAATAGGTATAAGCGCCTGTTGCTTTATCTTTCGTATTGTCAATTATGAATTTAGTTTTGACCAACAACATCCAGACAAAGAGCAGATATACAAAGTATTCTCGCATACACAAAGCGAAAAAGAAAGCGGAGATTTTGACGCAGTACCATTTCCCCTTCCTTATTACCTGAAAGAGAACTCGCAAGATGTCGAATTGGTTGTACCTTATTATAATCGTTATTTTGAAATTGTAACACCAGCTTCCAAAAGTGAAACACCCACGGAGTTTGCCCGACAGGAAAAGATTTTTGCAACGACAGCCGACTATTTTAAAATGGTCCCCTACAAATGGCTTGCCGGAAGTCCGCATCAGCTTTTCAAGCTCCAAAATGAAGTTGTTCTTACCGAATCGCGTGCGAAAGCCTATTTCCCAAAACTGCAAAGTCAGGATATTATAGGCAAGACCATTTCTTATGATACGACACAGTTTACTGTATCTGGCATTGTAGAAGACTTAAGTTATCCAAGTACTTTTATTGGTAAGGAATTTATCAAAATACCTGATCAGGATCCGAATTTAAACAATTGGTTGATGCTGATGAACTATTATCAGTTATTCGTCAAAGTCAAATCTGCCGATCATCTTAAAAATCTCGCCAATACCATCGATCAAAAATTAGTGCAGATGAATGGCGAAGAATATAAAAAAGAGAACTATAAGCAAACTACACGTTTTTCACCATTATCTGAGCTGCATTTTAACCCAATTATACAAAATCACAGCAACATCCAGGTACTCTATGGACTTATCGGAATAGCCGCATTTCTACTTGTATTAGCTGCTATCAATTATATCAATCTAAGTACCGCGATGGTACCTATGCGCGCACGATCCATTGGTATACGGAAAACATTGGGGGAACGGGAAGTCTATTTGACCCGAAGCTTTTTAACAGAGACTTTTTTGGTCGCACTATTCGCCCTCTTGCTTTCTTGGCCTTTTACAAAAATGATGGAAATACTGTTCAGCGATTTTATCCATTCGGACATCAACATGTACGACGATCAGTTCAATCTGTTGTTATTCATCATTGGGTTACTTGTCTTAATCACATGCTTCGCTGGAATATATCCATCGATATTGATCAACAAAGTAAAATTGATCGAAGTCATGAAAATAAAGAGTTTATCCAATAACTCAAACAAAGGCGTATACCTCCGCAAAGGACTGATTATTTTTCAGTTTATTATCGCTCAAGTTTTCCTTATTGGCACTTTCGTGATCACCATTCAGATCAAGCATATGCTCAAGAGCGATCTGGGATTTACTAAAGATGCTATTGTCACCGTATCAATTCCCAATCGGGCTGCTGATAAAGCGACAACAGATCCATTTGTATTTAAGCAGGCCTTATCCAAATATCCCGAAATCGCCCGTGTCTCCTTGGGCCATTTTCCTATGGATAATAGTTATTGGGGAAATAGAATCCGTAAATATGGCGAAGAGGAAATCAAAAATAGAATCATGCAATACAAGTATGTTGATCAGGATTACATTGACCTCTACGATATAAAACTTCTTGCTGGCCGCAAATTAATGACGTCTGATACGAGTTCGGGGATTATAATCAACCAAAAAGCAATGACCGAACTGGGATATAAAAATGTTGACGAAGCAATCGGACAATCTGTTATCTCCAGAGACAAAAATGTAAAAATTGTAGGTGTTATAGCTAATTTCCACAGCAAAGATCTTCACCAGCAGTTAAATCCTATTGTGATGGAAGTTTCAACCAATAGAGGCCCACTTGGACACATAAATATCCGTCTGGACAATGATCCTAAAAAATGGTCGACTGCCTTGGCGATCCTCGAAAAAGAATGGAAAAGCATTTATCCACATGCCAAATTCAGCTATCGCTTTTATGACCAGGAGATCAAATCTCTTTACGAAACAGATATGCGACTGTCCAAAATTATCAATCTGGCAACAGCAATCACCTTATTGCTGAGCTGCCTTGGTCTCGTTGGTTTAGTTACGATAACAACTGTACAACGCACAAAAGAAATTGGAATCCGCAAAGTATTGGGAAGTACCGTTACGGGTATCATTGGTCTACTTTCTAAAGATTACATCAAACTGATCATTGTTTCAATTTTGGTATCAACACCAATTGCCTGGTGGGCCATACACGAATGGTTGCAGGATATTACATTTAAAATTGAGATACAATGGTGGTTATTTTTTATACCCGCGGTACTCACGATAGGGATAGCATTTTTGACATTAAGTTTTCAATCATTGCGGGCCGCGCGTGCAAATCCAGTCAACAGTTTAAGAGATGAATAAAAGAAGCTCAATAGTGATCAGAGAAAGTGATGGGTCTCAATAATGAGCCCATTACAATCTCTATTTAATAAAAAGAGCAAACAGATATAACCAAAATATAAGGTCTAAAATTTCAAAACTAATCCGCATGATTAAAAATTATATTATAACGGCCGTTCGGGAATTGAGCAAAAAGAAATTCTACAGCATCATCAATATGGTAGGCTTGGCAATTTGTTTAACGATCTCTACGCTTATTATTTTGTGGGTGCAGGATGAAAAGAGCTTTGATACCTTTCATAAGGATTATGAACAGATCTATTCCGTTAATTCTATACTACAAAACAATGATAAAGAACAAGTTTGGACGACCTCCCCAGCTCCCTTATTCAAGTTTGCACAACAGTTGCCCGAAGTAAAAAATGCGAGTCGGGTAAATCTAGAAGAGAATGCCACATTAGTGGATGACAAAAAAAAGCAAACTTATTCGGATATAGATCTAGTCTATGTAGATCAAAACTTTTTCTCTCTTTTTAATTTCCCCCTACGTGCCGGATCCATCGAAAATTTTCAACAGGATCTCACGGCAATTCTAATTACCCAAAATCTTGCTAAAAAACTCTTTGGTGAAGAAAGTCCGATCGGCAAAAGTATCCGGAAAAATAATACCACCTTTGTGGTTCGCGCGATACTACAAGATATTCCCCAGAACTCAAGCATTCAATTTGATGCAATTATTCCACTCTCCTTTTATGCCAAACGATTTACTGAAAACGGAGGGAATGGTGAATGGAAAACAATTGATGAAGATCTGGGAAATTTTTATTACAGCAACTACATTCAAGTAAACAAAAATGCAGATCCAACACAGGTTGCTGCAAAAATAACCAATTACTATAAAAAAGCACAAAAAGCAGATGTTACTATACAGTACCGATTGGCCGCTTTAAAAGATATCCATCTCATTAGTCCAGAAGGAAACCAAACCGCACGCCGTACCGTACAGATTTTTTCGGTGATCGCAATTCTCCTGCTCGTTATCGGAGCGGTAAACTATATTAATCTGAGTACGGCGCGTTCGTTGGAAAGAATTAAAACAATCGGCATTAGAAAAGTAATTGGAGCAAGTAAAAAGCAGCTTTTTTTCCAATTTGTAGTAGAATCTGTTATCATCTTTAGTGTAGCACTTATCCTTGCTATTTCATTGGTCTTACTGTTAATCCCAAGTTACAATGAGCTGGCCGGAAAGTCCTTGGCCTTTACCCTGAGTAATCCCGAAATCTGGATCTATCTTACTTGCACCTTATTAGGCACCCTCTCCCTTTCGAGCATATATCCTGCGATCTATCTCGCTTCATTTCAACCGATACAATCGCTAAAAGGACAATCAACACAGCAAGATGGGACGAAGAGGCTTAGGAGATCATTGGTCATTATACAGTTCAGCATTTCCATTATATTGATCATCTGTACGATCGTTATCAGAAATCAACTCTCCTATATGCGTAAGATGGATTTAGGTTATGCTAAAGATCAAGTATTTACAGTTCCGCTCTCAGATGAACACATCAAACACGCAGACGCCATTATATCCGAACTCAAACAGTCTACATCCATAGCCGCAGTCTCACTGTCTGGATTTTATTCCATAATGGATTATGGCAATGCTACTGGCGACATTAGCTGGCCCAATAAAACGACGGAGAATCAAGCTATTGTAGGACGAGCGACCATAGACCAAAACTTTATTCCACTCATGGGAATGAAATTTGTCGCTGGCACCAATTTCACAGGACTTCCATCGGATTCTTCCAGTTATATTATCAATGAAACCTTAGCAAAACAAATGGGACTTAAACCGCCTTATATTGGAGCCCAAATGAGCTTGCATGAAGTTCCTGGCAAAGTAATCGGTATCTTAAAGGATTTCAACTTTAAATCCGTGAAAGAAAAAGTAGGACCAATTGTATTGTGGACACGTCAATTTAAAGGGACATTGTATATCAAATCAAACGCGGATCATATTCCTGAAGCCATCAAGACGATCGAAAAAATATACAAGGCACATCCTTCCGCAACACCATTTAGTTATAGTTTCATAGATGATCAATTTGACAAAATCTATAAATCTGAAAATCGGACGGCATTTCTTTTTAACCTTTTTGCTGGAGTTGCCATCTTTATTTCTGCTTTGGGTCTTTTTGCATTAAGTACCTATTCAGCCCAAATAAGAATCAAAGAAATTGGCATCCGCAAGGTCCTGGGAGCCTCCGTATTTGGTATTGTCAAGTTACTGAGCCGAGAATTCGTTATACTCGTATTTATTGCTATTCTCATTGCTTCACCGATAGCCTACTATCTTTCAACAAACTGGTTGCAGACGTTTGCGTATAAGATTAATCTCAATGTATTTACCTTTATTCTAGGTAGTATATTATCACTAGGCATTGCCTTATTTACGATTAGCCTGCAAGCAGTCAAAGCAGCATTGGCCAACCCGATACATAGTTTAAAAGATGAATAAATAAAATAATGATATGTCAAGCGGTTATCATGTCCCAGAAAAAGATGTAAAGGATGGCCCAGATAAACTTTCATAAAAAACAGTAACCATGATACAAAATTATATTAAAATAGCCTGGCGCAATATTCTAAAGAATAGAGGTTATGCCACCATAAATATTGTAGGCCTCGCCATTGGTTTGGCTTGCTGCTTATTAATTGTTATTTATGTACAGAATGAACTTTCTTACGATAAATATCATGTCCACAAAGACCGTATTTTCCGCGTTGTACATGATTATAAAGAAGTTGGTAGTACAGAACAACATCAGATCTGGGGAAATGCCCCGATCGGAGAAGCCCTGAAAGCCGATTTCCCAGAAATCGAGAAGATCGTTCAGTTCTCCGGGCAAACGTCCATCCTACTTAAACAAGGAGAAAATAGATTCCAAGAAGAAAATGTATTTTTCATGGATTCTACAGCATTCGATGTATTCAGTTGGAAAATCCTTGCCGGTAATCCGCATACAGCTTTAAAAAATGCATATTCTGTTGTATTGACAGAAAGCACAGCTAAAAAGTATTTCGGTGATCAGAACCCTATCGGCAAAACCATTGAAGGAGGATTAGCCGCCGGCCGTGCAGATGCAGGCCTGTATACCGTAACAGCCGTGATGGCAGATGTACCGGCCAACTCACATTTTACCTTCGATGCGCTATTATCTATGAGCACCTTCCGGAAAGCAAGACCAGGTGTCTTCGAAAAAGAAGGTTGGGACTATGTAGATTTTTATACCTACTTTTTGACATCAAAAGACTTTGATCCTACAAAGTTTAATCAGAAGGTAACTGACTTTCTCAAACGACATATCCCAGTAAATGAAAACGCCAATTCAAAATACAGTTTCCATATCGAGCCCATGCTTCAGGCATATATGCACTCCGCTGCGGATCGCCAACCGGGAACAACGGGTAGCTTTCAAAATTTGTACATTTTCGCGATTATTGGCGGATTTATCCTGCTGATTGCCTGTGTCAATTTTATGAATCTTGCTACGTCCAGATCCATGGAGCGTGCCAAGGAAGTCGGTGTCCGAAAAGCCATTGGGGCCAATAAAAGCAATCTGATTCTACAGTTTATGTCTGAATCGCTGGTACTCGTATTTATCGGCGGTATATTAGCTATCGCTTTGGTCATTGCCTTTCTCCCTTTTATGGAAGCTTTTTCCGGTAAACAGTTTGGTTATTCAACCCTCCTTAACGGCACCACATGGACAATTTTCTTTTTAGTAACACTAATAACCGGGATATTAGCCGCAAGCTACCCCGCATTGATCCTCGCAAATTTTAAACCGATTAAAGTTCTGAAGGGGACGTTTAGCAACAGTAAAGGTGGGACATTATTACGTCGGGGTCTCGTCGTCTTTCAATTTTGTCTTTCTATTGCATTGATTGCAGGTACGGTGATTGTATTTTCCCAATTGAATCAACTGCAACAGCAAGACCTTGGATTTCAAAAAGCACAACGTTTAATCATCGACTATAATTTCGATGAAAAAGTCAACAACAACTTAGAGGCAATCAAAAATACACTCGCAAAAGATAAAGATGTACAGTCGGTGACAGCCTCACGCACCATTCCGGGGGCATTTTTTCCAAATGCCGGAACAGAGATTATGTCTACCGATGGCAAAATGACCAATTTCGCTCCTTCACTATATGAAGTAGATATAGACTTTATCCCCAATATGGGCATCAAGATGGCAGCAGGAAGAGCCTACTCACGCGATTTCCCAGCAGATAGCGCCCATTCACTCGTGATTAATGAATCAGCAGCCAAATTATGGGGGTATTCAAACCCACAGGATATCATCGGAAAACAATTTAGACAGTGGGGCAAAGAAGGTACGGTCATCGGCGTTGTAAAAGATTTCAATTACCTGTCCCTGCATCGCAAAATTGAGCCATTAGCGCTACGACTTGAGCCAAGTAGCAGCCGTTATCTGACCGTGAATCTACAAAATGTCAATCAACAAACAGTGGCACGAATTGGTAAATTATGGGCCGAACTCGCCCCTCACCGTCCCTTTCTATATAGTTTCTTAGACGATAATTTTAACCGTCAATACGAAGCCGATTATAACTTCAGAAGACTCTTTACAGCCTTTTCAAGCCTAGCCCTTTTTATTGCCTGCTTAGGTCTACTGGGATTGGTAACCTATACTGCTCAACAGCGTACCAAAGAAATCGGGGTCCGCAAAGTGCTTGGTGCTTCCATATACAATTTAGTGCTCCTGCTTTCTTCCGATTTTATCAGACTATTAGTCATTGCGCTCTGTATCGCTACCCCGTTATCATGGATAGCAATGAACAAGTGGCTGGATAATTTTGCCTACCATATTGAGCCAAAATGGTGGATGTTTGCTTTTGCCGGATTTACAGCTGTTCTCATTGCCCTGGTTACCGTTAGTTTCCAAACGTTTAAAGCCGCTAAAGCCAATCCGGTCGATAGCCTAAGAGACGAATAAATAGTATACCATCAAGAACAAACTTAATATATCAGCACAACACAAACAGTACAATCATGATCAAAAACTACATAAAAACAGCCTGGCGAAGTATTCGGGCCAACCGATTTTTCAGCATCCTTAATATTAGCGGATTAGCGATTGGCATCTGTGTCTCGCTGCTATTGTTTGCTTTTATTCGTCAGGAACTGAGTTTTGATACGATGTATTCAAAAGCCGATAATATCTATCGTTTGCACATGCAGCTGTCGGCAGAATACAACCGGGAGAAAATGATCAACCTGCCCAATGCGGTGGGGCCTGCAATGAAATCAGATATTGCGCAGGTTGACAATATGGTGCGACTGGTAAAAGATGGCTTTGGAGCAACGGCTTCCATTCGCGCTGGAGAGGAAAATTTTAATGAGAAACAATTATACCTTGCCGATTCTACATTATTCTCCATTTTTGATTTCCAATTTATAGAAGGGAATATTCATACTGCGTTTCTAAATAAAAAAAGTATTGTCCTTTCTCAATCAACAAAAGAAAAGTTGTTTGGTAAGCGTGAAGCACTGGGAAAACTCATTTCCATTAACCAAAGAGATACCGTACAGGTCACCGGTGTATTCAAGGATCTTCCCGCAAATAGTACACTGGACTGTAATATGGTCATGAATATTATGGATTCTTGGATGGGACAAAATGTCTATTGGAGTAATGCCAGCTATGAGACGTATATATTACTAAAAAAAGGATCCGATCCAGCTGCTGTTGCGCAAGAAGCAACAAAATTGATTGACAAATACGTAGAAAAAGACAACCGGTATTTCACCGAATTTTTCTTACAACCACTGTTAAAGGTGCATCTCTACTCATCAAGTCTTGGAGAGGGAGTTACCAAACGCACAGGAAACATTGACACCATCCGAACACTATCCGTTCTTGCTTTTCTCGTCATCGCCATTGCCTGTATCAATTACATGAACCTGGCCACGGCAAAGTCACAAAAGAATGCTAAAGAGGTGGGTGTAAATAAGGTACTTGGAGCTACTCGAGGCCAACTCATTGTCCGCTTTTTTGTCGAAACCGCAACGATTAGCCTATTTGCGATGACAATCGGTGTGGTTTTGGCCATTATTTTGATCCCGCTATTTAATACCATCGGCAATACAAATATTACCGTGCAACAACTTCTGACCTGGGATATGCTAGGGATATTAGCGCTATCCTGGTTTATAATTACGTTTGTTGCTGGCAGCTACCCAGCCTTATTCTTATCAAAGATCAAATCGATCGCATTGATGAATAAAGGTTATAACAAACAAGGGAAAACCGTTCTGATCAGACAAATATTGGTGATATGCCAATTTACCATTTCGATTATATTGATCATCGGCATCTCTGTGATGCTCACCCAGATGAATTATATCCGAAATAAAGACCTCGGCTATCAACCGGAACATGTGATCTCTATCCCTATCCGTTCTTTCCGGAGTCAGGAAAAACTCAACACGCTCAATCAACAGGTCCAAAGCTTATCACATACGCTGTCTACCACATTCGTACAGTCCGTTCCTGGAAGCAATGAAAGCGGAAAAACAATCTATAAACTCAGCACAGATAAACAGGGATTACCGACACTAAGTTGTGTCACTTATGGAAAGACCGTAAATACACTTGGATTAAAACTGCTTGCCGGAAAAGATTTACCCGACATTTGGGGACGTCCAGATTCCACCTGTTATATGTTGATCAACGAGAAAGTAATGAAATACTTAGGGTATAAATCCCCACAGGAAGCGATTGGAAAACATATCGTCACCGAGATGAGCCCGACCAACTCGATCATCACGGGTGTCGTCCAGGATTTTAATTATGCAAACCTTAAATCCGAAATCGGAGGTTACAGCTATTACAGCATGAATGATCCCTCGGAATCACCACGCAACTTATTGATCCGCTATAAAACGACAGATGTTCAAGCATATATCGAACAAATAAAGAGGATATATACAGCTGTTGCTCCGGAAGCTGCATTCGATATTTCTTTTTTAGATCAACATGTGCAAGACCAATATGAAAATGAAATTCGGTCATCCAATGTCATGAGTATGTTTTCATTTCTTACTCTTTTTATTGCCTGTCTCGGTCTGTTGGGATTAGCAGCCTATACCACCGAAGCCAGAAGCAAAGAAATCGGTATCCGCAAAGTCTTGGGAGCTAGTGTTCCGGGCATTATTCATTTATTATCATCAAATTATATCAAACTGATTCTTCTCGCTTTTCTTATTGCCGGACCGATCGCTTATTATCTCTTCAGCCATTGGTTAAATGATTTTGTGTATCATATTGAGATGCCATGGTGGGCTTACCTGATTGCGATCGTATCGGTCACGCTGGTGGCGTTTATCACCATAGGATTCCAGACATTCAAAGCCGCGCTATTGAATCCGGTAAATAGCCTAAGAGACGAATAGATCTTCATCTGGTTGAATCAATTTAAAACTAAACGACAATGATTGGAAACTCACTAAAAACAGCCTATCGTTTTTTGAAAAAACATAAGTTGATTACATGTATCAATGTCATGAGCTTGGCCATTGGCATCACAGCGACATTAGTTATCTTTTTAATGATTCAATACGACTATAGTTTCGATAAAAATGTTCCCAACCGCGAACAGGTTTACCGTATTGTCAGCAACGGTGAGTTTAAAAATGCAGGTGTATACATGCCTTTAGTACGAACTATGGAAGAAGAGCTACCAAACCTCGACGCCATAGCTCCCATCTATCGAAGTCATGTTCAAAAATTGAAAATCACGACTGCTAGCAACAAAGTTCAAGTTTTTCCAAAAGAGCAACGTATTTTACTGACCAACAGCCAATATTTCAATATTTTACCACGCAAATGGCTATCCGGAAATCCACTTAGCCTAAATACAGCTGGTCACATCGTACTAACAGAAAAAACACTGGAAAAATTCTATGGCAATGAGTCTCCAGCCAATGTCATTGGCAAAACCATTGTCTATGCAGACAGTATCCCACTCCAGGTTGTCGGCGTAGTCGAAAATGCACAACAAAATTCAGATTTTAATTTTGACAGTTTTATCTCCGAAAAAACAATTCCACAGAACAACAGCCTGAAAGAGATGTTTAATTGGGAGGCATGGAACAGCATCTCCGATTCCCATCAGGTATTGATCAAAACCAAAGCAGGTACGGCTCCAAGTGCTATAGAAAGTAACATTGCAAATCTACTCAACAAATATAGGAACAAGAATGGTAAGACATTTAAAGATAAACTTATCTTACAGCCCCTATCAGAGGTTCATTTTGACACAACTTTCAATTATGGAGCGACCAAGCCCGAAACGCTCCGCAACCTGATTTTGCTCGCCATATTTCTTTTAGCATTGGGCGCTGTCAACTTTATCAACTTATCTACTGCACAATCCATTGAACGCGCAAAAGAGGTTGGTATTCGCAAAACATTGGGAAGTTCAAAATCCACTTTAATTAAGCAATTTTTAGTAGAGACATTTTTGATTACCCTAACAGCGACACTACTTGCCGTTCTATTACTCCCTTTGTTTTTACGTGTTTTTGAAGGATTTATCCCCCAAAATTTAAGTCTGGATTTGTTAGATAAGAAATTGATTGTATTGTTCCTATTTGCTCAGCTTATGTTGGTTACATTGCTGGCTGGTTTTTACCCTGCATGGGTACTGACGGGATATGCTCCTGTATTAGCCCTTAAAAATCAGCTGGGAAAAAACACCAATCTTTCCAGAAGTGCATGGATACGCAAAGCCTTGACCATTTTTCAATTTGTGATGGCCCAAGCTTTTCTGATCTGTGTGCTGATTGTGATTCGACAGATCAATTATCTATCCCACAAGGATATGGGATTTCAACGCGAAGCAGTCATCAACATCGATATTCCCGGAGCATTTCAAAATTCGGACAAAGGGCTAATGCTCAAAAACGAACTGCTGAAACTTCCCGAAGTAAAAGCCATAAGTTTTGGAAATATTGCACCGGCAATGAGTGGTTTTATGACCACTTCAATGGTGTATGATCAATCATCGGACAAAAAATCCTTAACTTTTGATAACCGGTCAGGCGATGAGAGCTATCTGGATGTTTATAAAATTCCACTTTTAGCAGGAAGAAATATTCGTTTACTGGACTCAACAAGTGAAATGCTGATCAATAAAAAAGGTTTAGAATTATTAGGTATCCAAAACCCACAGGATGCAATTGGGAAAACTTTTGAAAACGGAGAATCCACTATTGTCGGTGTTATGGAGAATTTTGATATCGCTTCGGCCCGTCAGACTGTCAAACCTGTACTCTACATCGGAAGCAAGACCGGTTATGTGCTTCATATCGCTTTAGACCAAAAGCATCCCGAAAACTGGAAAACAGCGATTGATAAAATTACCTCCACTTACAAAGCTTCCTTCCCTGACGATGAGATCGACCTCCGCTTTGTGGATGAGATTGTCCAACAATTCTATGAACAGGAAAAACAACTTTCCAAATTATTGTCCTGGGCTGTCGGGCTCTCCATATTTATTGCGGGGTTAGGATTATTTGGGTTAACCATATTTACCGCTAATCAAAGGACAAAAGAGATCGGCATACGTAAAGTTTTAGGTGCCTCAGTACTACAGATCACCTTTTTATTGCTTAAGAATTTATTGACGCTGGTAGCTATAGCCTGTTTGATTGCATTCCCGATCGCTTATTACTTTATGCATCATTGGCTAGATGATTTTGCATATCGTACTGATCTAAATCCATGGATTTTTGGGCTATCTGCCCTAAGCCTGATTGGATTTGCAAGCTTTGTACTATCAACCAAAAGTATTATGGCCGCAAAAGCAAACCCGGTAGATAGTCTAAGGGACGAATAGATCAGGCAATGACGGCGAGAATGGTATACAGTTAATTTTGAATCTAATACAGATTACAATGATAAAGAATTTCATCAAAACCGCATGGCGCAGTATTTTTTCCAACAAATTCTATAGCGCTATCAATATCCTCGGGCTGACTGCAGGATTAGTTGTGGGAACCTTCCTACTACTTTGGATAAAGGATGAATTGTCCTTTGATCGTTTTCATAAGAATCAAGGCTCTATCTACAAAATTGGGATTGAGGGTGGAACAGGGATCTCAAAACGCATATTTGGATCTATCATTGCCCCAGTTGGAAGTTTTGCCAAGAGAGAAATCCCTGAGGTTCAGGACGCCGTACGTATCTTTAGGATCGGTGATGCCACCATCAAGTATAAAGACAAACGATTTACAGAAAAGAATTTCGCTTTTGTAGATCCGAGTTATTTTAGTGTTTTTGACTTTCCTCTTATTCAGGGTAACCAGAAGCAACCTTTTCCCGATAACAATTCA
Organism: Sphingobacterium ginsenosidimutans; assembly: GCF_039536865.1. Classification (NCBI taxonomy): domain Bacteria; kingdom Pseudomonadati; phylum Bacteroidota; class Sphingobacteriia; order Sphingobacteriales; family Sphingobacteriaceae; genus Sphingobacterium; species Sphingobacterium ginsenosidimutans. Next base: position 356,377 of record NZ_BAAAZK010000005.1, on the reverse strand, counting down.
GTTGTCCTTACCGAGAGTACCGCCCGTCGGTATTTTGCTGATGAAAATCCAATCGGCAAGACGGTGGTATTGGGAATAGAAGACCTATGCATAGTTAGCGGAGTTATCCCCGACTATCCCGAAAATTCTTCCTTTCAATTTCAGGTACTCCTCCCCCTTTCACGGTTTAACGAGCAAGCCTACATCAAAAATAAAACCACCTACGACAATAAAACCTATCTGTCATCGATGGATGAAGATTGGTCCAGTTTCGCCTTTGGAACCTACCTGCAATTGAGACCCGGTGCAAGCCCCGCTGTCGTGGCTCAGAAATTACAACAGATACATGAACGCAGTAAACCCGAAGATGCTCCTGTTCCTTACATTACACAAGAATTAGCGAAAATGCATCTTTATCAGATGGATGGTAGCGATGGCGGTATTGGCACGGTACATATTTTTATCGGAATCGCTCTGGTCATCCTTGTCATAGCCAGTATCAATTACATCAACCTCTCTACCGCGCGATCTTTATCCAGATCCAAAGAGGTTGGCATCCGTAAAATTATCGGAGCCGGAAGAAAAGAACTCTTTTTTCAATTTATGCTAGAGACCACGTTGCTCTTCACGATCGCCGCGACTTTAGCAATATGCATTGTTTTTATCTTTCTTCCCTTATTTAACAGTTTCTCTGGCAAACAGATTTCCCTGCAGCTGTTCAGTACTGAACTATGGAGCTACATTTTAATCATGCTGATCGGCACATTGCTATTGACCAGCATTTATCCGGCACTGTTACTTTCAAACTTTGACCCAATCAAAGTACTAAAAGGTAGATTCGGAATGAAGAAATCAAATTTTAGAAAGATATTAGTGGTCTTACAGTTTACAGTATCCATTGTTCTCATCGCAATGACGATCGTCATCGGCCGACAATTGGAATATATACGCAACAAGAATCTAGGATACGAAAAGAGCAATATTATCTCGGTTGCGATGGCACCAAAAATGGCGCAACATTTTGATGCCATCAAAAGTGATCTCCTAAAAAATAAAGGGGTAAGTGATGTCATTCGACTTGGACGGGATATGGTATATGGCGGAGTATCCACCGGCGACAACGATTGGGATGGAAAACCCAGTAATTCAAACCTGTGGGTCAGCATGACGTATTCGGATCAATTCGCGCTTGATTTTTTCAAAATAAAGCTAATTCAGGGGAAAAACTTCACCGGCTCGATGGCAGATTCTACGCACTTTCTCATCAATGAAACTGCCGTTCGTGAGATGGGATTAAAGGATCCAATTGGTGCCCGTCTACGGATCCGAACTGTTCCGGGAACCATTATTGGTGTGGTCAAAGATTTTAATTACGCAAGTGTACGTCAAAAGATCGAACCCATGGTCTTTCAATTTAGTCCGAAAGATTGCCAGCAGCTTTATATAAAAACAAACCCTGCCGGAACCGAATCGGCGTTGCATGCGCTGCGACAGATCTGGAAAAGCTATTATGACGATATGCCGATCAGTTATAGTTTCCTCGACGAAAGCTACCAACAGCAATATATGAGCGAGCAAAAACAAGGAACATTGTTTAATTTCTTTGCCATCATAGCGATACTGATTTCATGTCTGGGACTTCTTGGACTATGCACCTATACCGCACAACTGAAAACCAAGGAAATTGGCATCAGAAAAGTCCTCGGTGCAACGGTATTCAATATTATGCAAATGCTGAATAAAGAATTTTTGCTTTTGATCATTATCGCGAATATCATTGCAATTCCTGTTGCGCTATATTTCACTTCGAACTGGTTAGATGGATTTGCCTTCAGAACAACAGTGCCGATAACAATATTTTTAGGTGCGGGCATCCTAACGATTATGATTGCCCTGTTTACCGTTAGTTTCCAATCGATCAAAGCAGCTATTGCCAACCCCGTCAAGAGTTTAAAAGACGAATAGCTTATGTTCATAAAAATCAACTCTTTATATATTGGATAATTAATCAGTACACCAAAAACAACAAACATAAGCATCAAACACCGCCATGACTAAATTATTTTTGAAAACCGCTTTACGCAATCTTAAACGCAACCCCTTAAATACGGCAATCAATATTCTCGGGTTGTCTTTGGGATTTACGGTTGCTTTGGTGAGCACCTTGTGGATCTTGAAACAATTTTCCTTCAACCGCAATCATGAAAACTATGATAGTATCTATCAAGTCATGTTAACAGGTACCTTCAATAATGAAAAATCTACGGGTCCCTCTACTCCTGTCCCTTTAGCAAAGGTTATTGCATCTGATTTTACCAATGAGGTGCAGGATATTACATTGGTCACTAACGAAAGTAACAACCTTAAGGTTGGGGACAAGAAGTTCAACGTCGATGGTTTCTATGCAATGGGCAAATTTTCCGAATTGTTTTCATTAAAATCTGTACATGGAGATATTTCTACCCCTACCGCAGCATCCACCATGATAATCTCGGAATCATTAGCCAATCGTCTATTGGGGTCAACTGATGTAATCGGGAAGACTATTCAGCTCAACGGAAAAGAGCAATATAATATACTCGGTGTTTTTGAAGATATTCCCGAGAATAGTACTTTTCAAGGATTGGCGTATATTTTGCCTTTTGTCGATTACCTCCGCAAAAATGAAGGTATAGACGAAAGTTGGTCAAACTGCTTTTTTCGCACGTATGGCAAAATCGAGAGCCCACAAAATATCCCGGGACTCGAGCAAAAACTGACCAATATCTTTAGAACAAATCTTACAGATATCAACCCTGAGATCTTGTTGCATCCCATGTCCAAATGGAATCTTTATGATTCATTCAAAAATGGTAAAAATGCAGGTGGACAAATTCAATATGTGTGGATGTTTGCTTGGATAAGCATATTTATTCTTTTGTTGGCCAGTATTAACTTTATTAACCTCAGTACAGCCCGAAGCTTAAAAAGAGGAAAGGAAATTGGTATTCTAAAATCTGTTGGTGTAAACCGTCGGCAACTGATTGCCGGATTTTTAGTTGAGTCCATCCTCTCCGTATCCTGTGCTTTTCTGATAGCCCTTATAGTAAGCACTTTGCTTCTTCCGTGGATAAATACCATCACCAATACCGCATTACATGTTCCATTTACGCGTCTTCAATTCTACTTATACTCCTTTTTGGGGATTCTCTCTATTGGTGTTCTTGCTGGACTATATCCCGCACTATTCTTATCCTCTTTCAATCCGATCCTTGCGCTCAAAGGAAAGATGAACATCGGCAAACGGGGATTTAATGCTAGAAAGGGAATGGTTATCGTACAATTTGCGATTTCCATCTTTCTGATGATTGCAACCTATTTGGTCATCAAACAATTGCACTATACAAAGGATCGTCCGATTGGTTACAAAAGCTCAAACTTAGTCAACATCACCAGTACTAGTCAATTAATTTCCAAAAACTTTGAGATTCTTAGAAAAGAACTGATCGGTCAACGTTTGATCCAGGAGGCCTCACTTACTTCGAATTTTGTAAACAAACTCACTTTAACTGGTGGCGGTTTTAACTGGCAAGGGAATGAAACAAAGGAAGGATCCATTATGGGGATTTTCACGATAGACGAAAACTTTGCCAAAACCGTACAATGGAACTTTTTGAAGGGAAGAAATTTCTCCAAAGATTTCAAGACAGATTCCACAGGAGTAATCATCAATGAAGCAGCAGCCAAATTTATGGGGGTTACAGACCTGACGAGCAAGCAGCTATCCAAAAGAGGTATCAACTATACGATTATCGGTATTATACAGAACACCTTATCCGAGTCCCCCTTTAAGTCGATTACTCCTACAGCGTATTTTCTTGACTTCCTACCAAAAAATAAAATAACACTCAGACTGAATGAGCAGCAAGACATCAGTCAGACGATGAAAGCAATCGCTCAACAATTCAATCGTTTTGATCCAGATCTTATTTTTGATTACGCGTTTACAGATAAAGAATATGCCAAGCAATTTGAACAAATGGAAATGATCAAAAGCCTGACCAGTATTTTTACGGGGCTTGCCATACTGATTTCCTGTCTTGGGCTATATGCATTGGTCGCATTTCTAACCGAGCAACGTGAAAAAGAAATTGGTATCCGTAAGGTTCTTGGCGCATCAGAAGTTAGTTTATGGAAATTATTATGCACCGAATACCTCTGGTTGACATTGATCGGTTTCCTCGTTGCAGCTCCGCTGGCCTATCTGTTAATGGAAACATGGCTCAATGATTATGTTTATCGCATTTCAATTAGCTGGACTGTATTTGCCCTTACGGGATTAACTGCACTGGGCATCACCCTAATAACAGTCAGTTATCAAGCTATTAAAGCAGCATTGGCTAACCCCGTGAACACATTACGAAACGAGTAGATCCACATGTTCGGCGACGGACAGCAGACTGTCCGTTTCCGAACATACAACAGGCCGTCAAAACAAAACAACAATTAATAATCAACAAGTTACACTTATGGCAAACGAATTGAATTAGCTATTTCTATTGTGGCATGACCAGCAAAAGCCTATCTATCCAGATAAACGACTTTGCGGGACAGAAAATTATGGAAAAGTCAAAAACTCAATACGATGATTAAGAATTACCTTAAAATTGCCTGGCGGAATATCAAAAAAAATAAGGGTTTTTCCTTATTAAATATGTTTGGCCTAAGTTTGGGCATTACCTGCTTTCTGTTACTAGCAGCCTATATTTTTCACGAATCAAGTTATGAACGTTTTTTTCCAAATGCCGACCGTTTAGCTTATTTCAGTTTGACCTATAAGGCACCCAATAGTACCGAAGAGGTAAACTCCAGTGTAACGCCCACAGCACTGGCTCCCACCTTGCAAGCAGAGCTTCCCGAAATCGAACAAGCGACGCGATTATTCGAATATTCCAAGGCCGGAAATGTAGAATCGAAAGACGAAACGACGAAGGAAAAAAAACTGATGTACGCCGATCCTAATTTTTTTAACACTTTAAGCTATACATTTATCGAGGGCGACGCGAAACATGCGTTAACCGAACCGAATCAAATCGTACTGACAAAAAAACTAGCCGAAAAATATTTCCCAAAACAATCTGCACTGGGAAAAACCTTAACTATCGATAAAGTCAACTGGAAAGTCTCCGGTGTCATACAAGATTTACCGACAAATACACAGATAAATTTCACGGCCATTCTTTCCAACAAAGATTTAGCACGCTACAAGCAACCAGAATGGTCTTCGGCAAATGACATCACCATCGCGCTACTAAAAAACAAAGACAGTTTTGGCGCCATTCAACAGAAATTAGATCAGATCACCAAAGCAAAATTTGCCGAGGCAACCAAACAAGGTTATCAATTTAGCTTTTCAATCGAAAAACTAATAGATATTCATCTGCATTCTAAGGCTGCGGGTTCTGGCAACCTGGTATATATCTATATTTTGATGGCTCTAGGAGCTGCGCTTATTATCTTGACGAGCATTAACTTTACAAATTTAATATTGGCACATGCCATCGAACGCAAAAAGGAAATTGGAGTTAAGAAAGTTTTAGGCGCTGCCCGAAAAACGATTTTCTTGCAGTTCTTCTTAGAATGCAGTTTGATGGTATTGCTCTCCCTTTCTTTAGGTTTGCTGGCTACATTTCTATTATTGCCCGTATTCAGTTCGTACATGGGAAGCGAAATGCAATTAACGGTATGGACAGATCCTAGGTTCTATGCGATCCTGTTTTTATTTTTTATCATATTGACTTTAATCTCTGGTGGATGGCCGGCCTATTCCATTGCCAGCTCAAAACCAATGTCTATTTTCAAACGGAAATTGGCGGAGAAACAAAGCGGGATTTCTTTTAGCAAAGTATTGGTCACCTTCCAATTCAGCATATCCATCTTTTTTATCATCTGTACCCTATTTGCGGGACGTCAAATGCAATTTATACAATCCAAAAATACAGGACTAGACCGCACGGATATGCTGGTCATTGATGGGCAGGGATGGCAGGACAAAGAGCGGCAATTATTAAAAGATAAATTGATGCAACTCAATAGTGTTCAGGGTGTAACTGCTTCCTATGACAATCCGGTCAATATTCAGGGCGGATATAGCATTAATGAAGTTGAGGGCCAACCAACCGATTTTGAAATGAATGTGACAGCAATTCCTATTGAAAAAGATTTTGTATCAGTCTTCCGTATTAAAACGCTAGCAGGCGATCCACTTTCTGATACAGATATTTTACGTGCAAGGGATACCGCATCTCCGGAATATAGTTTTGTGATCAATACACTCGCGGCATCAGCAATGGGTTTTACACCACAACAGGCAGTCGGAAAGAAAATTAATTTAAACGGCCGTAAAGGCAGTATTAAACAAGTTGTTGCCAGTTTTAACTTTGCCTCACTCCACAATGAGATTAAGCCTATTGTACTTTTTCCCGAATACTATTATTTTGGTAATATTTTCATTCGACTCAACCCAAATACACCAATTCAGGACGCAATAGCACAGGTGAAATCGGTCGTGAAAGATATTGATGCGAAAAATCAATTTGAGTATCATTTTCTAAATGATGACTATAGCAAACTCTATTTAAAAGATCAACAGACGACAAAAGTCATGCAGCTCTTTTCGATTATTACAATTGCCATTGCTTGTATGGGATTATTCGCACTATCTGCTTATGCTGTGCAACAACGCGTAAAAGAAATCGGAATCCGCAAGGTATTGGGTGCTTCCGTATTCAAAATCGTCAAGATACTCAGCCTTGACTTTATAATACTAGTTTGTTCAGCACTTTTGATCGCCATACCATTGGGATGGTACGCCATGCATCGCTGGATGGACAATTTTGCTTATCACATTACACTGGACTGGTGGATATTTATTATCGCAGGATCAAGCGCACTGCTGGTTTCCTTTATTACAATCAGTTTTCAGACAGTAAAAGCAGCAGTCACAAATCCCATTGACAGTTTAAGGGATGAATAATTTTATAAAAAATAGAAATAACATGTTTAAAAACCATATTAAAATCGCTTGGCGGAATCTTTGGAAAATTAAGAGCTATTCTATTATTAATATTATTGGACTTTGCATCGGCATGACTGCTGTATTGATTATTGGCATATGGGTGCAAAACCAATTACAGTTTGACAATTTTTATAGCGATAAAGAAAACATCTACAAGGTTTTGAACAAAAACCGTAACGATGAAGGCAAAATCAGTTTGCAAGAATACACTTCAGGACAAGCCTCCCCAGCATTGATTGCCGATTATCCCGAAGTTGAGCGTGCAGCACGCATCTATTGGAGCATTAGCAAGCTACTCTCTTTTGGAGACAAAAAAATCAAATCCAAAGGCAACGAAGTCGATCCGGCATTTATTCAGATGTTTGATTTTAAACTTTTAAAAGGCAATAACAATAAGGCTCTTGGAGAGACAAGAAATATTATCCTGACGGAAAGCCTGGCAAAAAGTATCTTCGGGGAGAAGGATCCATTAGATCAAACAATTATATTGGACAATAAAGAGCCTTATAAAGTCTCCGCTATCATGCAGGACCTTCCAGGCAATACAAATTTTGATTTTACCTATCTCATACCCTTGGTAAATGCAGAAGGTTATTCGCCAAACTGGAATACGATCGCCTTCACGACCTATATTCAACTAAAAAAAGGAACCAATGTAGATGCTTTTAACAATAAGCTTATCGATATCATCAAGAAAAAGACCAATAGTGAATTGGGAGGATCCCTTTTTCTGTATCCAATATCCAAAATGCATCTGTATTCGAAATTTGAACAGGGTATCCCTGTTGGCGGAAAAATTGACCAGGTTAAACTTGTTACTGGAATTGGATTATTAATTTTATTGATAGCCTGTATCAATTTTATCAATCTCAGTACGGCGCGCAGTCAAAAAAGAGCTAAAGAGGTCGCTATACGAAAAGTTGTGGGCGCACAGCGTTTCAACCTCATCGCACAATTTCTGACAGAATCCTTATTATTGGCGATCATCTCAGGAACACTTGCGATCACATTGGCAATACTTACCCTTCCCCTATTCAATACAATATTTGATAAACCGTTGGTACTTGCTTTGTCAGATCCAACAATCTGGCTCGCGTTGATCGGTTTTATTTTTCTAACTGGCATACTGGCGGGACTATATCCCGCGTTTGTGCTATCAGGTTTTAAACCAATAAAATCATTAAAGATATTTCGCTCATCAAAAAAGATCGCTTTGAATTTCCGTGAATTATTGGTCATTTTTCAATTCGGTGTTGCTATCATACTTATTATTGCCACGATTGTCGTCCGGAGGCAAATTGAATATGCGGGACAACGTGATGTTGGCTATACTACTTCCCAATTGATAGAGATCGGCATGGAAGGCGATATGGGGAAAAACTACGAAGCAATTAAATCAGAGCTGCTCAACAATGGAATTGCAACTGCTGTCACACGTTCGGGGTCATCAATAACCAGTAATGCTGGCAGCGCATGGGGTGGTTTTTCCTGGGAAGGTTCAACGCCGGAACAAGGAAAAAAAATGGGTTTCAATCTGGGGAGAACAGAAAGTGACCTTATCAAAACACTCGGATTAAAACTTATTGCCGGTCGGGATATCGACTATGCTAGGCTAGCAGCAGACAGTTCGGCAGTACTCCTGAATGAGGCAGCCATCAAAGAAATGAATTTGAAAAATCCCGTAGGAACTTATTTAAAATGGGGAAGTACCACCTATACCATCGTAGGAGTTATAAACGATTATATCAGTGGTTCGCCCTACAATCCAGTAACACCCATGCTCATCTATGCAACCAAGAAATCCCTGTACAATTTAATTATCCGAACGAATCCAGGCTCGTCAGTACAGGATCAGCTCAAACAAATCGAACAGATCATTAAAAAATTCAACCCTGCATATCCTTTCGAATACCAGTTTGTCGATCAAAAATTTGCGGGTAAATTTAAAGATCAGCAACAGACAGCTCGACTGGCATTCATCTTTTCGGGGTTGGCGATTTTTATATCTTGCTTAGGCTTATTTGGATTAGCGTCTTATATTGCAGAACTAAGAACCAAAGAAATTGGCATACGTAAGGTACTCGGTGCCTCGGTTAGTGGCATTACAACTATGCTCTCCAAAGATTTTATCAAATTGGTGATTATTTCCATTGTGCTGGCCTCACCGATTGCCTGGTGGGCAATGAACAAATGGTTGCAAGATTTCTCCTATCGCATTGAGATACAATGGTGGATTTTTGCGCTGGCAGGTGCTGCAGCCGTTTTGGTCGCCTTCGTGACAGTAAGTTCACAAGCCATTAGAGCAGCAAATCACAATCCGGTAAAAACATTAAGGGATGAATAAAATTATCCATTATCTCATATTTCAATAGAAACAATATGCTTAAAACATACATCAAAGTAGCTTGGCGAAATTTACTGAAGAACAAAGCTTTTTCGGCAATTAATATCTTTGGTTTAGCCATCGGTATGGCTGGTGCCTTACTTATTGCCCTATGGTTGCAGAATATGTTGGGCATGGACAGGTTTCATGAAAAAAGTGATCGGCTTTATATTATCAGTAACCGCGATACCTATCAAGGCGAATCACACGCCTGGACAAATACACCTAAGATCATGGGGCCAACACTGAAAAGTGATTTCCCCGAAATCGAAAGCTTTACACGTATCGAGCAGGATGATAAATTTCTAACAAGCTATGGGGATAAAAATCTTGTTTCCAGCGCTACTTTTGCCGATGCTGGTTTCTTCAATATGTTCAGCTATCCATTGCTTAAAGGAGATAAAACCAATCCGCTTAAAGATGCAAACTCAATTGTCATTACAGAAAAATATGCGAAGGCTCTTTTCGGTGATACGGATCCAATAGGAAAAACCATCAAAATAGAATCGAAGTATTTAGTCACCGTCCAGGCGATCGTAAAAGATCCTTCCAGCTACAGCAGTATACAGTTTGATTATCTGCTATCATGGGATTTGGCCAAGAAAATGGGCTTCGTAGATGAAAATTGGTCTAACAATTCAACCTATACTTATGTGCTATTACGGGAAGGGACAACATTGGAAAACTTCAATGCTAAAATTAGACTTTTTAGCCAGAACCATATCAATGTAGGGGATAACGAAATCAAGTCAACAAACGAAATCTTTGCATTTCCATACAAAAACACTTATCTCTACAACAAAAGCGAAAATGGTGCTTATACTGCAGGGCGGATCCAGTTAGTTCATTTATTTACCTGGATCGGTGTCTTTATTTTGCTTGTTGCCTGTATCAACTTCATGAATCTCAGCACGGCCCGCTCCGAGAGAAGAGCCAAAGAGGTAGGCGTGCGTAAAGTAGTCGGTGCACAAAGAAAAAGTCTTATTCTACAATTTATTGTCGAGAGTATCCTGATCAGTATTGGAGCAATGATACTCGCGCTCGTAGCCATCGTATTAGTTCTCCCAGCCTTCAATGATCTGGTTGAAAAAAACCTTACCATCTCCATCCTGTCCAGTGATACCTGGTTATTCTTAATTGGCTTCACGTTGTTGACTGGAGTATTGGCAGGAAGCTACCCCGCATTTTTTCTCTCCTCCTTTAAACCTCTGAAAACATTAAAAGGGAAATTGAACACATACAACAAAGGGATCAGTGTACGCTCTATCCTGGTTGTCGTCCAATTCAGCCTCGCAATTATCTTGGTCATAGCGACCGTCATCGTTTCGCAACAGATCCAGCATACCAAGGATCGGGACCGCGGTTATAACGACAATGGGCTTGCTGCAACCCGATTTACGGGCAAACTTAACGGTGGAAAGATCTACCAGACTCTTCGAAATGAATTGTTGGCCAGCAATGCCGTGCTCTCGGTGACAAAAAATATGTCCCCAGTCACGGATCGCTACAGCAATGGCTGGGGCTTCTCTTGGCAGGGCAGTACGGAGAGCGATAAAAGAATCTCCTTTGACCGTTTCAGTACCGATGCCGATGCCGTGAAAACGCTGGGTTTTAAACTTGTTGCTGGACGAGATATAGATATATACAAATACCCAACAGATAGTAATGCCATGTTACTGTCTGAAACAGCCGTCAAACAGATGCGCTTGCAGCATCCCCTTGGGCAAACGATAAACGGTGACGGTCAGGACTGGATCGTCGTTGGAGTAATTAAAGATTTTATCACGGAATCTCCTTTTTCGGCAGGTTATCCAATGGTCATCTTTGGGCCTAAATCCTGGTTTACCAATGTCCACTATCGCTTAAATCCAAACAACAGCACTGCGGCGAACTTGAAAACCATCGAAGCCATCTTTAAAAAATTCAATCCGGAATATCCATTTGAGTATAAATTCATCGACGAAAATTTTGAAGCTAAATTTAAAGAAACACAATCTATCGGGACGATTTCAATGCTATTTTCAGGCTTGACCATCTTTATTTCCTGTCTTGGTCTACTCGCTCTGATCGCATATATGGCTGAGACACGTATGAAAGAAATCGCAGTTCGCAAGGTCCTTGGGGCAAGTTTGACACAGGTAACTTCATTGCTGTCGGTAGACTTTATTAAATTAGTGATTATTGCTATTCTGATCGCCTCACCAATCGCTTGGTGGATAATGGACAAATGGTTGCAGGATTATAGCTACCGCATCCAGATCCAATGGTATTATTTTGTGATTGCGGGGCTATTGGCGATATTAATCAGTATGGCAACCATAAGTTATCAAGCCATTAAGGCCGCACTTAGCAATCCGGTAAATAGTCTGAGGAATGAATAACCAATAATACAAACCAATACGATCCCATTATGATAAAGAACAATCTAAAAATAGCGTGGCGGAATCTAAGAAGAAATTCTTCCACCTCGATCATCAATATCACCGGGTTAGCCTTGGGGATTGCGATCTGCTTACTGATAAGCCTATATGTCGCGGATGAGTTCAGTTTTGATCGGTTCAATACAAATGCAGATCGTATTGTACGTGTCGTCTTTCGGGGTACGGTACAAGGGGGAACGATGAATGAGGCACATGTCATGCCACCTGTGGCAGCCACAATGAAGGCTGAATTAGCCGAAGTACAGGAAACAGCACGTTTGCGACAAGGTGGAGCACCCTTATTTACGGTTGGCGATAAGGTTTTTCGTGATGAACAGATGGCCTATGTGGATGCCTCCTTCTTTAAAATATTTACCTTGCCTCTTATCAAAGGTGATGCGAATACCGCCGTGAAGATGCCCTATACCGCGGTAATATCTGAATCCATGGCACGCAAATATTTTGGAACAACAGACGTCGTAGGTCGGGATCTCGCCATAAAAGGTGATCAAAATATCCTAAAAATTACTGGGGTAATGAAGGATATTCCCAGGAACTCCCACTTCCATTTTGATATTTTCACCTCAATGGCGGCACTGGAAGACTCCCGTTCAGATTCCTGGATGACATCCGAGTATTATACTTATGCGCTGCTCGCAGAAAATACCTCATTAAAAAATCTAGAGAAAAACTTAGCGACCTTATTTGACAAACATGTTGGCGCTCAGTTTATGGCTGGATTCGGAATGAGCTATGAGGATTACAAAAAATCAGGCAATACAATAGGTCTCTATTTACAGCCCTTGACTGATATCCACCTGCATTCCAATTTTGGCTACGATCTAAGTCCATCAGGTGATATCCGGTATATCTATATTTTTAGTGCTATAGCGCTGTTTATGCTATTGATCGCGACGATCAATTTTATGAACCTATCAACGGCAAGTGGTTTCCGGAGAAGTCGGGAAGTAGGTGTACGGAAAGTCCTCGGTGCTGACAAGCAAAGTCTGATCCGTCAGTTCCTATCTGAAGGCATTTTGCTGACCTATTTGGCCTTGTTTCTGGCCGTCGGAATTGTTTTACTGGCTCTTCCCCTATTTAATCAATTATCGGGTAAATCTATTGCAATCCATCAACTCAATTTCGCCAAAATAATCCCCCTCCTGCTCGCATTCGGCTTATTGGTCGGTCTATTTTCGAGTACGTATGCAGCTTTATATCTAGCGGCATTCAACCCTTTGGTTGTATTAAAAGGACGTTTGTTGCGATCTACAAAACGGTTCAATCTCAGGAGCAGCCTTGTGGTCTTTCAGTTTATTATTTCCATGGGGCTCATTTTCTGTACCGTAGTTGTCGTCCGACAGCTCGATTATATGCGGAACATCAAATTAGGTTATGAGAAAGAGAATGTCATTGTGATCCAGAGCTGGCCCCTGGGCAAAAACGAAAAAACGTACGTCAAACTGTTATCCGAAGATAGCCGTATCAAGCATATTTCCCGCTCATCTTACCTACCCGCTGGAGAAACCAACAACAATAACTTCTTTGTCTATCCCGACAGAAACACCGAAAAATGGGTCAAAACACTACGTTATGATGTAGACGAGGAATATATTGCTGCAATGGGTATGCAGCTTCATGAGGGCCGAAATTTTTCAAAGGCTTTTGGTAACGATACCTTATCCATTATCGTGAATGAAACCGCAGCAAAAGATCTGGGCTGGAAAGGAAAAAACCTTGGCCATACATTGACCAATAAGGATAATAAAACCTATCGTGTCGTGGGTGTTGTCAAAGATTTCCATTTTAAATCGTTACACGAACCCATCTCGCCCTTAGTCATGGTATTGGGCGATCAAGCTGGGAGTCTGATTGTCAAAACAGAGACAAAAGATACCGAGGCGCTAATTCAAAAGTTGAAAGCGGAATACGATGCCTTCCCTTCCGATATTCCATTCAATTATTCTTTCCTCGATGAGCGCTATGCCCAAACCTATCAGACCGAAGTCAAAACCGGAAAATTGTTGAGCATATTCGCCGGACTGACGATTTTTGTCGCTTGTCTGGGTTTATTTGGATTAGCTATTTTTACGGCAAACCAGCGCCAGAAAGAGATCGGTATCCGTAAGGTCATCGGCGCATCTGTTCCAGGTATTACAAAAATGCTTTCGGCAGAATTTATAAAACTTGTCCTGATCGCTATTGTGATTTCTTCACCGATAGCCTGGTGGGCGATGTACAAATGGCTGGAGAATTTTGCTTACCGCATTGAAATACAATGGTGGATGTTTGCCGTTGCAGGGCTACTTGCTGTACTGATCGCACTGCTGACAGTCAGTTCTCAGGCCATCAAAGCAGCTGTAGCAAATCCGGTTGATAGCCTGCGGGAGGAATAACCGCCAAGACGACCAAAACGGTGATATTGTAAACGCAACACAATAAAATTATGATTAAAACATATTTCAGATCAGCGCTACGGCAACTATGGAAACATAACTACTATACCTTTTTAACAATTGCTGGTTTAGGTTTGGCAATTGCATGTAGCTTATTTATCTATAGCTATAACAGCTTCCAATATAGTTTTGATCAGTTTCATACCGATAAAGATCGCACCTTTCTAGTCGTACAGGATCTCAAACTAGAGCAGGTCGAGCATAGCAAAGGCGGAGCCTATGCCATGTACAACGCTATTTCACGTGAAATTCCACAAGTGGAACGAACAGCATTGTATATGGATAATAAAGACTTGACGCTGCGGATAGGGGACCAATTGTATAAAACAGAAGGTAAAGCAGCTTTTGTTTCATCAGAATATTTCAACACCTTAAATTTCCCCTGGCTGGAGGGATCCCCAAAAGATCTGGATCAGCCTAACACCGTCGCTTTGACCAAAACAATTGCCAAAACTTATTTTAATAACGATAACCCCCTGGGCAAAACGATCCTGGTCGACAGCAAATTCCCCGTGAAAGTTGTGGGTATTATCGATGACAGCAGCAAAAATTCTGACTTCCGCTCAGAAGTCTATTTTTCACAAAGTTCTGTGGCTACCTTATGGCAGATCCCTCAAGAAGATGGATTCTTTACCAATTGGGGCTATTCCAACTCAAATAATAATATTCTTGTCACCTTAAAAAACGCAGCCGATAAAAATACCGTCGAGCAGGCCATTCGTACGCTTGTTGCCAAGTACTGGCACAAAGATGTACTACAAACATTCAATTATAAACTCCTGCCATTGACAAGTTACCATTTTGACACAGATTACGGCAAGGGAACACAACGTACACTGCTGAATATCCTGGTCGCAATTGCAATCGGAATCAGTATCATGGCTTTGGTCAATTATAGCAACATCACCTTTGCCAGACAAATGAACCGTAGCGTAGAAATGGGCGTGAGAAAGGTATTGGGTAGTTCCAAAAGACAGCTGTATATTCAGTTTCTGATCGAAACCCTGATCCTGACCGCTGCAGCTGTTATCTTTGCCTTAGTTTTATTGCTGATCTTTTCCAATTGGGCAAATCAGGCTCTTTTTCCAAATGAACCCATACAGATTGTACAACCGCTGTCATTTATAGCGATCATTGGTATTATCTGGATTTTAACCAGCCTGTTGACCTCCGTCTATCCGCTGATTTTCGTCAACCAGATGAACATCCAGCAGGCACTGAAAAAGCTTACCATAGGTCCCTGGAGTTTTAGCCGCAAAACGCTAATTGTGTTTCAGAATGTGATCGCCATGACGCTGCTGATTGCCACTTTCGTTATTGTCTTACAGGTAAATCACCTCAAAAACACAGATATTGGATTCAACAGGGAGCAGGTTATCCTGCTTCCGTTCACAAAAAAAATGATCCAATCAAAAGCGAAAATCGCTCATTTCATCAGCAATAGAACCGATATTCAATCCTATACTTTTAGCGACAATCCACCTTCATCTGAAAAGGTCTGGGGCGGAACCATCCAGTTTGACAACAGAACGGAATGGGAGAAATGGCCTGCCCGATACGCTATCGGGGATTCTGCTTATATCAACACATTCAACATCAAATTATTGGCAGGAAGAAATTTCAATGACAATCCGCAGAAGCCAGAATTTCTGATCAACAAGAATATGGCTACTGCATTGGGCTTTAAAGATCCCAATGACATTATCGGCAAGTCTTTAAACGCCGGCGGGCTGAACGAAGAACAAGCGGGAACAATAGTAGGCGTTGTTGCAGACTTTAGCACCAATTCGCTGAACGAACCCATCTCCCCTACTGTAATTGGGTATAATGAAACACGGTTAAAAAATGTAGCGATTAAACTAAAAGGTACCGATCATCAGCTGCTCGTGAAAGATCTGGAACAACAATGGAAAAACTGGTATCCCGATGAAGTGTTCCAATATAAATTCTATGATCAGCAGATTGCTCAGCTCTACAAGAAAGAAGCATTACTGGAAAAACTGATCTGGATCGCTGCTATCGTCGCGATAAGCATCAGTATGCTCGGTTTTCTAGGATTGCTCTCCATCAATATCCTGAAACGAACAAAAGAAATCGGAATCCGGAAGGTGTTAGGTTCTTCGGTAACGGGTATTATTGTATTATTGTCACAAGATTTCTTCAAATGGATAACCATCGCCTTTGTAGTTGCGGCACCACTGGCTTATTATCTTATGAATCGCTGGCTGGACAATTTCCCATTTCGGATCAGTATGGGCTGGTGGATCTTTGTATTGGCTTTTTGTGTTGGGCTTATTTTAACGATTGCCGTGGTATCCCTACAATCTATAAAAGCCGCTACAGCCAATCCTATTGATAGTTTAAGGGACGAATAGGAAAGGAAGCTGTCCCATATTCGAATAAATCCTGATTAAAGTACATAACTGCTGATGATATCGCTATAAT
This sequence comes from Sphingobacterium ginsenosidimutans, assembly GCF_039536865.1. Lineage (NCBI taxonomy): Bacteria > Pseudomonadati > Bacteroidota > Sphingobacteriia > Sphingobacteriales > Sphingobacteriaceae > Sphingobacterium > Sphingobacterium ginsenosidimutans. The sequence continues at coordinate 339,637 of NZ_BAAAZK010000005.1, read as the reverse complement.
TTGGAGTCGGGTCTATTCCGATATAGGAGACCCTAAATTCATATTCCCGAAAGGACTCCAACCCATCGATAATACAGCTACTTTTCGAACAGAGCCGTGTGTTCCAGTCTACATTTTGACCTTTGACGCGGAATTGATACTGATACATGCGTGCTCCCCGCCATCGTTGTGTTTTTAGCTTCACGCGCCCACTGCCCACCTCCTCGGGACGAGCAATTAGTTGCCCCGCTTTGGGAACCACCCCACCATAGGAAGTCTTGGGTTTTCTGACAGCGTAACCTGCTGCTAAAATAATCGTCGGATCCGCATTGGCGATCGTATCTACATATTTAGCCAGTTCTTTCAGTACATACGCCAGTTCAGTTCTTTTTTGATTACGGATCAGTATAGCACGTATAAAACCAATATGATGTCAGCGCTTCCAAATTAAGCATCGTACAAATCACATTGAAAGAACTGAACACCTCATTTACCGGTTCCTTTTCTTAATGGGGAACTCCCCCTCTCAAGTAAAAAACAGAAAATAGTTATTTGGTATAAGACGATTCTCCTCTTGAAAACCAGAATGTATATTCTATAAAACGGAACTGTTCACTTGATGCAGCCAATTGCTGCTATATTCTTACAGTATTCCATTTGATTATTCCTGCTTACCTGTCTGCTTATTTAATTTCCGTTCGATGAATCAACCAGACTGAGGTGTTCGCAGGTGTACAATGACTGTCCGATTTCGGACAGTTCACTCGACAAAATCCATTTTAACAAACTAACAATCAATAATGTACAGGCTTGGCTAAGGATTTGTGTTATCGTACACAAAATTAGCAAAAACCAAAGCCTGCAGCCAATCTATTTGCGGTGATGGAAATAAACTTTATACGAGTGACAATGACTTTTACAAACTTCAAGATTGCCTGGCGGAATATTCGAAAGAAAAAAGTTCAAAACCTGATCAACCTAGTTGGATTGACCCTTGGCATTACCTTTTTACTACTGGTCGGGGCTTATGTCTGGGATGTTCAACAGGTAAATAGCAAGATCAAAAATATAGATCAGCAATTTCTATTGCAGAGCAAGTATAAGAAGGAAGGATTTGGGATCAATTTGACCACAATCGGAGCGCTCCCCAAAGCCCTGTATGAAGAATATCCAAATTTGGTGGCCAACTATTATCGTATCGATGGACTGACAGGTATTATCGCCAATGGAGCTACGATCCACGAAGAAGGAATGGCCCTCGGTGATCCCAGCCTTTTAACCATGTTTGGTTTTGAAATTTTAGCAGGAAATCCCAAGACCGCACTGAATAATCCCTTTTCTGTGGTGATCACTGACCAGGCTGCTGTAAAATATTTTGGAAAAGTAAATGTGCTGGGAAAAACCCTTCAGATTAAAAATTTCAGAGGCGAAAAGCATGATTTTGAAATTACTGCTGTCATAAAAACTGCAATACAAAATGCGGTCATGGATCTGACAAAGGATATGCACTCGGATATTTTTCTGCCCATTGCCAACGAAGAATATTTCGGCAGATCCCTGGATAACTGGAATAATCCTTACATCGCCGGTTATCTCGAATTGAAAACTGGAGTGACGACGCAACAACTGGATGCGGCGATTCAAACGCTGGTTCACAAAAATACCGATAAGGAATTCGCCAGTCAGTACAGCCCCAATTTAAAACCCTTGAAAAGCTATTATCTAGACGATAATCAGGGCGCTGTCCGCAAGATGATTCAGACCCTAATCTGGATTGCTGTTTTTATTCTGGTCATGGCGATCATCAACTTTATCAATTTTAGTATTGCACAGCATATTACGCGGTTGAAGGAAATCGGTGTGCGTAAAATTATGGGCTCTTCCAGACCACAATTGGTAAAACAGTTGTTGACAGAATATATCCTTATCGTAGCTATTGCAGCATTGATCAGTCTGCCCATCTATAGCATAGTACGCCCTTTATTTGCACATGTACTGATGCGCGAGCTCCCCTCTTTAATCAATTTACCGGGCTATTTTTTCGGTTTATTGGGGCTATTGACGTTAGTGATCGGTATGCTGGCGGGATTATACCCAGCAATTAAACTGTCCAATATCAAGATACTTCCCTCGGTCAAAAATCAGTTCTCCGCATTAGGTGACAAGCAATTGGTTCGAAAAGTGCTATTGTTCTTTCAGTTCGCTGTTGCACTGCTCCTGTTGGTCTGTACCCTAATTATCTCCAAACAGGTCAATCTATTTATAAGCAGCAATTTAGGATACAACAAAGATTATCTATTGACGGTACAGGCACCAAGGGACTGGTCCGAAACTGGTATCCGGAAAATGGAGGCCATTCGGCATGAGCTGCTGCAGGAATCAGCGGTTAAGTCCGTGAGCCTTTCCTATGAGACACCGGGACTATTAGGTTTCAATATGCAACCGGCTTTTGGCAATAACAACGATACAGAGGTACAGGTGCAACGGATTAACAGTGACAGTTATTTTCTGGAAGCCTATGAAATACCCCTATTGGCGGGTACCTTCTTACCCAAAAATGCGGTGACAAATACCACGAATAGATCCGTTGTGATCAACAAGAAAGCCATGGAAGATTTTGGCATCCGTGATGCCGAGCGTGCAATCGGTCAACAGATCGCCCTGAACGACCCAAATGTTAAGATGACCATTGTGGGCGTCACCGATAACTTTGTCGCAAATTCTCTTCACCGGGCATCTCCAGCTATTGTCTGGACAGATATCCATGAAAATTTCCAATACCGATACCTGAGTATCCGTTTAAAACCGGGCCAACTGTCCAGCGCGGTACAAGGGCTGGAAAAGAAATGGAAAGAATTAATGCCTGATGCACCATTTAAGTATCAATTTATGGATGACCGCATCAAAGGTTTATATGAAACGGAACTGCAACTGCACCGGGCAGCTCAGATTGCGAGTGCTGTTTCACTTTTAATCGTTGTATTGGGGTTGACCGGCCTAATCTCCCTATCGATCCATCTCCGTAACAAGGAAGTAGGTATCCGCAAAGTACTGGGTGCCTCATTAGCACATTTGATCCTGTTATTTTCGAAGGAATACTATGGCATATTTCTGTTAGCGGTTTTGGTTACAGTCCCATCTAGCTATATGCTGATGCAACATTGGCTACAGAACTATATCATCCGGATAGAAATCAATGCATTTACCTACCTGTTGCCGCTGGGCATACTGCTGAGCGTACTTGGCCTATTGGTAGGCGTTATCGTATTTCGGGCGACCCGGTTTAATCCAGTTGAAAAATTAAGGGATGAATAATGTAAGTAACCAATCCATATAAACAGTATGATAAAGAACCATCTTAAAACCGCCTGGCGGACATTGATGCACAATCGTATCTATTCGCTATCAAACCTCATTGGTTTAACCATTGCGTTGCTGGTATTTATGTTAATCAGTTCGCTTGTCGTTGATGAGCTATCCTACGACAGACAGTGGAGCAATTCCAATGAACTCTACCGAATGCGAATAGTGCCTAAAGAAAAACAAAAAAATTTCACGAACAGTATTACTGGCGCCCCCCAAGGTATATCTGCGGCACTAAAAGCTAATTTTCCAGAAGTACTTGGTTATACTTCAATCAATTCATTTTCACCAAAATTAACAATAAACAAGCGCTCAAACCAGTTTACCGAAATCAGTACCTTGGAAATCGACAGCGGTTTTTTCAATCTTTTTGACACAAAAATCATCGCAGGCAACCCAAAACAAGTTATTGCCGGAGCAAAAAACATCACATTAACAGCCTCTGCGGTACAAAAATACTTCGGCGGCAAAGACGCGCTCGGTAGCACCTTCTACAATAAACCTCAAGAAGGTGAACCCGAAGCTTATTATGTCAATGCCATTATTGAGGATATGCCCCATAATTCTTCCTTTCAGGCAGAAGCCCTCGTGTTGATGCCTAAGGTGCATGAATTCAATCCTGAAAAAAGCGGTTCGCTACAGACACAAATTCTACTGCTCAAAAGTACAACCGATGTTAACAGCCTTTCAACCAAAATAAACAGGTGGTATAATACGCAGAAACTGGATGATTGGCTGAAAGGACACAATCTTTTTATCGAACCCATCAAAGATATACACTTACAAAGTATCACAGGATGGGAGAATCCCATGCAAGATATTTATCTGCTGGCAGGAATAGCGATCTTGATCCTTGTATTGGTCAGTATCAATTATATTAACCTGAGCTTCGCCCATGCGCTCAAACGCACACAGCAGATCGGTATCCGCAAAGTGTTGGGGGCAAGCCGAAAAAATCTGATCCTACAAATGGGCCTAGAAAGTACCATACTCTTTGTCGGCTCTTTTCTGATTGCATTTTTTGTGTATGTGCTTATCAGTCCAGCATTTGAACACTATTTAGAACATCCATTGACCATGAGCTACCAGCATTCCTTATTTATGTTTGTTGGACTACTATCCATTTGGATCGTTCTGGGCTGGCTTTGTAGTTTACCTACGGCCCTGTCACTATCAAAAACACAGCCATCACTGGAACTTCGGAAGCAGCTTTCTTTCTTTAGACTTCCGCTAAATATGGCATTTACCAAAGTACTGGTGGTTGTCCAGTTTGCCATTGCCATTATCGTAGCGATCTGTATGATGTCCATGCGGGCGCAATTGCATTATCTATACAACAAAGATCTTGGTTACGAGCCCAAAAATCTCATGGCCATCAATTATACCTCTTGGGAAGGAAAGGATCAGGCCTTCAAACAGGAGTTATTAAAAAATTCGTACATCTCCTCGGTCAGCCTCACAGGCTGGACTCCCTTTAGTGGTAGTGTGGATTTTAAAACAGTAAAAGACCCCAGTAATCCGAACGAAGAACTCCCGGTTGTATTTGTTTATGCGGATTATGATTACATCAAAACCATGGGTATAAAGCTCCTTGATGGTCGGCCTTTAAGCGCGGACTATGCGCTGGACAGACCCTTTACGGATTCGGTACATGCCGGACAGCGTGTATTTACAAATATGCTCGTCTCCGAAGGAACCGCCCAGCGGCTGTCTTTAAAACTCAATAAGAGCAATGAGCCTCTAAACAATACACCAGTGGGTGTATTTAAAGAGTTTAACGGAGCGAGTTTAAAGTTTCCGATCGGTCCTTTTGCGATTAAGGCACAAAAAGAATGGGAAGGCGGCTGTATGCTTATCCGTGTAGAAGAAGGGAAGAAAAAGGAAGCTTTAGCCTTGGTAAACAGTACCTGGAACAAGTTTTTCCCTAACCGGATCGCACAGATCAACTGGCAGGAAGATCAGGTACAGCATCAATATAACAAAGAAAAAAAACAGTACCAGCAATTGGCACTTTTTACGGGTTCCAGCATGCTGATTGCAATCTTAGGGATTGTGGCTATTGCCATCTATACATTAGAACGAAGAGTAAAAGAAATTGGTATCCGCAAAGTGCTTGGTGCTTCGGTAAATACGATCACCTATATGATTTCCAGATCCTTTATCATACTTCTGCTGATCGCTATTCTAATAGCTTTCCCAATCGCATGGTGGTTTACACACAAATGGCTGGAAAACTTCTACTATCATATTGATGTTCCGATCGCGCTATTTGTTTTCACCGGAATGTTTATCGGTTTGATGACCTTAGCGATTATCGCTGTCCGAATCTTCCAGACAGCCCGTATCAATCCCGTCAATAGTTTACGGGATGAATAAGAAAAAATAAGCCGTAGGTTGTTGACGTTCAAAAGTGCATTTATTATTAACCGATTGGGAATGGAAGTTTATAATTGATGTACCTACGGCTTAGGATCTTTGCAGCAATTTTGGTTATTCACAGTGATAACCAAAATTGCTTATTCTTTTTTAGTCGGGTCTTTCGCAGTCAGCTAAAACATACGCAAAACCATATTTAGATTTCTTCCGAACAATTTTGCGTTCATCAGACCAATTAAGTAAATCATCTAGCACCTTCATCAGGTTTTTAGGATCTATATATTTCTCTAGCTTAACACAGCAGAAGTTATGTATTTCATCAGGTCTTTTTTCCTCATTAAAATATCCTGCATCAATTTGCTCATCCAAAAAAGCATTTATCTTTTTCACTTCTTCTGCTGTAGAATTTTTATAGTGGTCAATATCATGAAGAGCGTCGATTAACTTAAATTCGATTACTTTCTGATCCTGCTCAACATCAACTTTATACATGTCGTAAATAACCCTGTCAGCCAATGTAGTCACATGCAATTCATATAAGTTTTTTTGTGAAGATAGTTCTACCCCCAGAGGCATCATGGCACTCATACTATTTATTTCTAGTACATGATACATGGTAACCAAATCATGAACAAAAATTCGTTTGAGTTTAAACCTCTCAATTTTACTCATAAAATCCAATGGTTTACCCATTAAAAAGGAAACTTCCTCGGGTGACAGGTGCCGCGAAATACGCTGTAGCAGCATGCGATAATAGATTAATATATCTAACTCTTCACATTTTCTCCTATACACTTTTGTTTTTTGAATTTTTGCTATTTTCATCTTCGGCACATTTAAATAGTATAGATTTTCAATACAAAGAAATAGAAAACATCTCAAAAACAAAAACATTTGTATAAATAAAAATAACATTATCTATATTTATCTATACAAAAGGACAGATTAATAAAATAATACGATGACAAAACTAGGCGAATTTTTAGCGAAGAAATCTGTAAATAAATCCCAGATTGCTCGCAAAACAGGATTAAGTAAAGCGAGGATCAATGAATTAACCATGACTGAGACGGCTAAATTACGTTTAGATGAAATGTACTTAATTGCCCTAGCCATCGATACGGACCCGGCCAAAATGATGCTCGAACTTTGCGAACATCTCCAACTGAAAGAAATTGAGAATTAAGTTCCACATCTCGTAATTTTATGCAGTTATGCGCATAAAACTACGAGATGTTATTGCTTCCTCCTATTTCCTGCCAATTCACCAGTACCTCTTATAAATTTCATCCTTAAAAATCGGAAACACCAAATCATTCGAAAAGATAAAGCCAAAGGTCACACATGGGAAAACATGATTATTGCTTGGCACAAATCATCTGATGCCGATGGATATAAAAAAAAGAAGGGATATCACATCGCGGGAATAATCTGTGCGGTATTGGACGTAAAACTGTTCGATATCGTACAGACATAAAATCCAATAAACAATACAAAAACCTAAAAATCAACAACTTAATAAAGTGGCAATACAATTGACTTCAGTATAATGTCTAGATTGACCGGTCGATTACGGATCAATAAGACCTTAAAAAAGTATTGTTATGATAGCAAATAGTCTTAAAATCGCTTGGCGAAATATGGCAAAAAATAAACTCTATTCTTTTATAAAGATCGGAGGATTTGCTTTTGGTATCGCAATCTGTATTCTCATCGTACTTTACATCAAGCAAGAGACGAGTTACAACAAATTTTATCCAACGATGGATCGAATTTATCGTCTGGTCGTTCAGCTTCCGATCGAAGGTAAAATAGAACGTTGGGTGTCACTTTCGGCACCCGTTGCCCCAACACTTAAAGCTGAAATTCCATCCATAGAACAAACGGGCCGGATACTTCCCAATCCTTTATTTGGCGCTGGAAGTAACCAGCTCTCCCTGAACGATAATCCGCAAAGTTTCTACGACGATGGCTTTGTGTATGTTGATCAATCTATTCTGGACATGTTTCCGACACCTATGGTTTCAGGCAGGCTTGCCCACGCATTGGATCAACCCAACACATTGGTCATTACGAAAAGTAAAGCCGAAAAATATTTCAAAACTGATCCTATCGGACAGACTATCTATCTAAATAATAACAAATCCAAACTATATACCATTACTGGTGTCATCGAAGACATCCCACAAAATTCTACGCTGGCCGGTTATAGCTTTTTTATGTCTCTTGCTGGGGAACCTTTTTACCCCGGCGAACAAAACCAATGGCTCAGCAATAATTACACGGTCTACGTTAAATTAAAACCACAGGTCAACATTGAACAAACAGAAAAAGAGATCTTAAAAAACTATAAAGAGCACTATTTGCCTGAATACAAAAAATCAGGTCGTAAGCTCAATCCTGTATTCGAGCAGGTAAAAATCAACTTACAAAATGCACTTGACATCCATTTAATGTCTACGGATATTGATGATGATAAAGTCAGTACACTGAATCGAGGCGATATCCGTATGGTCTGGACATTTGCCACTGTAGCGCTATTTATACTGCTAATTGCCTGTATCAACTTTATCAACCTGTCCACGGCCAATGCCGCTACACGAGCCAAAGAAATCGGTATCCGGAAAACAATTGGTTCGACGAGGACATTGTTGATCGGACAATTCTTGCTCGAAGCGATTTGCTATAGTGTATTATCCTTGTTCGTTGGTCTATTGCTGAGTTGGGTTTTATTACCCATATTCAACAATCTCGCCAATAAGTCATTGACCATTCCCTGGACATCCCCATACTTTTTCCCATCTTTATTGCTGGCGATAATTTTCATCGGCAGCTTGGCCGGAATCTACCCAGCCTTGTATCTATCCCGATTTAAACCGATTGCTGCATTGAAAAATAAGATCGCGGGAGCCAAATCATCATTATTCCGAAATGGTCTTGTCATTTTTCAGTTTGCAACTTCCATCATCCTCATTGTAAGCGCCCTGGTGACCAATCAACAGATACGCTATATCCTGGAAAAAGACCTGGGTTTCAAAAAAGAACAGGTGATCGTCCTGCGTGGCGTTGGTACATTGGGAAATCAGATCCTTAGTCTTAAGAATGAATTAAAGTCCATTCCAAATGTCAGCTCCGTTTCCCTAGGTGATTTCCTCCCTGTCCCCATTGATGGCGCCAAAAGAAATGGCAATCCTTTTTGGAATGAAGGTAGACGAGAGGTCGATATGGCGACACAAGGGCAGTTTTGGGAGATTGACCAGGATTATCTTGCGACCTTCGGATTGCAATTGACGAAGGGTAGAAATTTCGATCCCAAAATGGCTACCGACAGTACCGCTGCGATCATCAACCAGAAATTAGCGGACGACCTGGGATTAAAAAATCCCATCGGGGCAAAAATAACCAATGGCAATACTTGGACAGTAGTCGGTGTTGTGGACAATTTTATTTTTGAATCGTTAAAAGGGAAAGGGTACGCTGGCTTATGTATGGTATTGCGGGGTTATCCATCACTCCTCTCTATTAAAGTTAAGCCCGAAAACTTACAGGAGACCCTAAACGGGATTAACACGGTATGGAATAAATTTTCACCCAATCAAAAAATCAATTACAGCTTTTTGGATGAGGGCTTTGCTTCCCTTTATCAAGATGTTGAACGGACGAAAAATATATTCAGCTGTTTTGCAATCGTCGCCATTTTTGTGGCTGCCCTTGGTCTTTTTGGACTTGCCACCTATGTGACACAACAGCGGACAAAAGAAATCGGTGTACGGAAAGTGCTTGGCGCAAGTTCCCTCAGATTGCTGAAACTGTTGTCCGGAGACTTTATAAAATTGGTGTTTGTTGCCATGGTCATTGCCTCACCTGTTGCGTGGTGGGCAATGAACCAATGGCTCAGAGACTTCAACTATAAAATAGATATCAACTGGATGTACTTTATTCTGGCGGGTATGGGGGCTATCCTCATCGCCTTAGGTACCATTAGTTATCAAACATGGAAGGCTATCCGGACCAATCCGGTCGATAGTCTGAGGGATGAATAAAGTCAACATGTTAATTTTATTATTATGATCAGAAATTACCTAAAGATTGCTTGGCGGAACATGACCAACAACAAACTCTACTCAATCATCAAGATTGGTGGTTTTGCATTTAGCGTTGCAATCTGTATACTCATCTTACTGTACATCAGACATGAAAAAAGCTATGATAGGATGTATCCGGATATGGACCGTGTATTCCGTCTAGTTATTCAAGCTCCGGACGGGGACAAATCAGTGCAGTATCTTTCATTTCCGGCCCCCGCTGCTAAGACCCTCCAGGCCGAAATACCTAGTATTGAATCAGTCGGGCGGGTGCTCCCCAACACTTTATTTGGCGCAGGGAGTAACCTCTTCACAGTGAATGGCAACGCCGAGAATCACTTAGACGCAGGTTTCGTTTATGTTGATCAGTCTATCCTGGAAATGTTTCCACTCCCGATTATGGCAGGACAGTTAAATCATGCTTTAGACAAACCCAATAGCCTGGTCATTACAAAAAGTAAAGCGCAGAAGTTTTTCAAGGGAAATGCTGTTGGGCAAACAATCTATCTGAACAATAACAAGAACGTTCTGTACAATATCACAGCCGTTATTGATGATGTACCAAGCAATTCAAGCCTCTATGGTTATGATTATTTTATCTCGCTTGCCGGTGAACCTTTTTACCAAGGTGAACAAAACAACTGGGGAGCAACGAATTACATCACTTACGTTAAGCTTAAAGAAAATACGGATCTCGGAACGGCACAACATGATATTTCAAAGAACTATGTCGAGGATCATTACATTCCGATCAACAAAAAAAACGGAATGAAAATATCCCCGGAAACCATGCAATCCAAGGTGTTACTTCAAAATGCATTGGACATGCATTTATATTCCAAAAATATTTTAGAATACGCCATGGCGACGCAATATCAGGGTGATATCAAAATGGTCTGGGTATTTGCCGGGATTGCATTTTTCATCCTACTGATCGCATGCATCAATTTTGTTAATCTGTCTACCGCCAATGCCGCAACACGAGCTAAAGAGATCGGTATACGCAAAACCATTGGATCCAGTCGAAGTACTTTAATCACCCAATTTATGACTGAGGCGGTATGTTACAGCTTAATTTCTTTAATTATTGGTCTTTTACTAGCTTGGACATTACTACCTCTTTTTAATAGTTTGGCCAATAAGACCTTAGTTATCCCTTGGGCAACATGGTACTTTATACCTTCTTTGATCTTAACCATGTTGACCATAGGCGGCATAGCTGGTATATATCCTGCGCTATACCTCTCTGGATTTCAACCGATCAATGCCCTAAAAAGTAAATCAAGTTCCAACCCAAAAACAGCACTATTGCGTAATGGGCTTGTTGTTTTCCAATTTGCAACCTCCATCATCCTGATGATCTCTGCCTTGATCGCCAATCAACAGATCAGCTATATGCTCAACAAAGATATTGGCTTCAATAAGGATCAAGTCATTGTACTCCGTGGCATAAATAGCATTACCTCAGAAGTACAAAACCTGAGAAATGAACTGAAAGCCATTCCGGCTGTGAGCAATGTATCCATAAGTGATTATCTCCCAGTGCCATTGGATGGTGTAAAACGTAATGGCAACCCATTTTGGGCTAAGGGAAAAGAAGGCCTTGAACTGCCAGAAGCTGGACAATTCTGGAATATTGATGAAAATTACGTTTCCACTTTTGGACTTCGATTAATCGCAGGTCGAAATTTTAATCCACAGATTGCTTCCGATAGTAGTGGTACCATCGTCAATAAAAAAATGATCACAACGCTGGGTATTAAAGGTAATCCAATCGGTGCACAGATTACAAACGGAAGAACATGGACAATTATTGGCGTTGTCGATGACTTTATTTTTGAATCATTAAAAGGTGAGGGATATGTCCCTGTCTGTATGACCTTGGCCAGCAGCCCATCGCTCCTTTCGATCAAGACCAAGTCAACTGATATGGCTAAAACTTTGGCTGACATAAATACCGTATGGGACAAATTTGCACCT
>NZ_BAAAZK010000005.1:38849-327718 GCF_039536865.1 Sphingobacterium ginsenosidimutans | reverse complement strand
TCGTCGCCATTTTTGTGGCTGCCCTTGGTCTTTTTGGACTTGCCACCTATGTGACACAACAGCGGACAAAAGAAATCGGTGTACGGAAAGTGCTTGGCGCCAGTACGATGAGATTGCTGAAACTGCTGTCTGGAGACTTTATAAAATTGGTGTTTGTTGCCATGGTCATTGCCTCACCTGTTGCGTGGTGGGCAATGAACCAATGGCTCAGAGACTTCAACTATAAAATAGATATCAACTGGATGTACTTTATTCTGGCGGGCATGGGGGCTATCCTCATCGCCTTAGGTACCATTAGTTATCAAACATGGAAGGCTATCCGGACCAATCCGGTCGATAGCCTAAGGGATGAATAAAATCAGAAGATCTTAAAAATTGGTGTTTGTTGCCTTGGTCATTGCCTTGCCTGTTGCGTGGTGGGCAATGAACCAATGGCTAAGGGGGCGATGAATGTTCGATTGCGAACGAAAACTGTCCGAAATCGAACATCAAAAAGTACACGACACCACCTAACAAACTCATAATAAAAACTTTAAAACAATGGCAAGAGGATTGTATTTTTTTCATAGCGGCGGATTTGATACAGAAGAGACCGAAACATAAAACCTTACAACATGACACAAAATGATTTCAAACTGGCTTGGCGTAAGCTCTTAAAAAATAAGGGGTTCACGTTCTTGAACATTATCGGATTGATGCTGGGTTTTACCGGTTTTATCCTTTCCTATCAATACATCAATCGGGAAACAAGCTTTGATAAATGGAATCCAAACTATAAGGAAATCTATCAGCTTGGTCTGGAAGCAGAAGGTGCTTTTACGGACGAAACCTCGCCTTCCCTTGCTCCGTTGCTAAAACAGAATTTACCGGATATTGTATATGCCGGTAGAAAAATGGTTTACAACTATGGTAGCTACCCACTATTCGGGGAGAAGACGGTGCTTATCAAAAATGCTGCATTAATTGATTCTTCGGCTGCGCGGATCTTTCAGGTAGAAAATGCCAACGGACCGCTCTACAAAAACAAAGATCAAAAGGACGCGACCATGGTCAAAAGTCCTATTGCCGAACAGCTTTTCAAAAAGGAGGATTTAACATTTGACAGCCCGCATTCCATTCCGTCTATGAGCCTTGATCTGGGAATGCGTGAGATGATTTACGGTACCATCAAAAAGCACGATCTTTCGATGATTGATTACGACCTTCTTTTTATCCGTGAACCACAGGATCTCTTTGCTGAAAATAATCCTTTTTTATACCAGACTTTTATTCAGGTCAGACCGGGTACAGATATCGCTAAGTTGACCGATCAGATCAACACAATTTATCACAAGGAAATCGCCCCAAAAGATAAAATACGCTCTTCCGCTTATGCCAAAGGCAAGATTTACTTAGATCCATTGGCCAACCTGCACCTGCGACCAAAAACCGGAAGCAACACGGCCTACATCATGACGTGGATTATCGGTATTCTTTCCCTATTGATCCTCCTGCTCGCCTCCGCCAATTTCGCCAACATGATTATGGCGCAAGCCGATCAACGTCTTAAAGAGCTTGCCCTCAAAAAGATATTGGGAAGTTCGCGCTGGGCTATCGTAAGGCAATTGTTATTGGAAGTGTTTATACTGACCAGCAGTGCTGCAGTATTGAGTTTCATTACCTTGGCACTTACGGGGAACATATTACAAAGATGGTTCAATGATGATCTGAGAAGTTATATTTTAAGTTCTGAAACCATTATCCAACTCTGTGTCGCTGTACTATTAACAACAATCCTTTCGGCAATATACCCGGCCATCGTTCTTTCAGGTTTCAAATCCGTCAATCTGCTCAAAGGCGGATTATCGGCAATACTTAAAAAAGGAACATTCCGAAATGCTTTACTAACCTTTCAGATCAGCATGGCGATTCTGTTTATTTCAGGTATGCTGGTCATTAGGGCCCAGCTTCAATACATGCAGCATACAGATAAAGGGTTTGAGCCAGCGCAAGTGGTCAACTTCAAAGGAGTGGGCATGTATTACGACTCCAAAATTGATGGTTCTTTCCATCAATTGAAACGGCGATTAGAAAATGATCCGAGCATTGAGGCGGTGGCTTCCTCCACAAATATCCCGGGAGAAGGGGAACAACCTCCCAAAATGGAATTCTCCTATGCACAAAAGAATATTTCCTTTGCTCATGTCGGTATCGATCCGGGCTATTTTAAAACATTAAATATCCCTAATCTACAGGGGAATATCAATCTGTCAATCGATCAGTTGCTCCATGACTCCCTTTCCAACTATGCAGTCATCAATGAATCAGCTGCTAAAAGTTTGGGACTTTCGAATCCCATTGGCGTTAAAATCAGTGGCTGTGACGCAAATTTCGAAATCGTCGGCCTTGTCAAAGATAGTAAGGCCTATGGCTTTGAAAATGCCGTTCAACCTACCCTCTATTCATTTAAAAATGAGTGTGGAAGCATGCGTTTCCAAACGACGCTTATGGTGAAAACAAAACCGGGAATGGTCGATCCGGCGATTGAGGCAGTAAAGAAAGAATGGGCAAAAAATACATCTGCAAAAGATCTGCCTTTAGACTACTCCTTTATGGATCAGCAATATGCTTTGCAGCACAAGAAACAACAGGAACTACAGGTTGCTTTCAATAGTTTCGCCAGCCTTTCGGTTATTATTGCTGCATTGGGACTATTCAGCATGGCGGCTTATCAGGCCGCATTACGCAAAAAAGAAATGAGTATCCGGAAAGTACTCGGTGCCTCGGCACAACTCCTCTTTGTCCAATTAAATAAACCGTTTTTCAGGCTATTTCTGATCGGTATCGTCATAGCCATTCCTTTAGCATATTTACTCATGGACAAATGGCTTTCCAATTTTGCATATCATGTCAATATACAATGGTGGTCGTTTTTGATCCCGATATTTTGCATATTTATCTTAATATTGATTTCCATTAGCTTCCAATCGTTGAAAGTTGCAAGAACAAATCCGGTAGATAGCCTGCGGGATGAATAAGTAAAAATTAAAAGACAAAATAAAAAAAGAGATACCGGGTAAGCCGAGGCTTGTACAACCAAAATCTCAATACTAAAATCTCAATACTAGAAAATGATACAATTAAAACATTTATTCAAGTGGTATAACGTAGGTGGTACACGCTCATTTGTGCTCAAAGATGTCAGTTTAGATATAGCAGAAGGTGATTTCATATCCATAATGGGCCCTTCGGGTTCAGGCAAATCCACCCTGCTGAATATTATTGGAATGCTGGACGAACCGGATGAAGGTGAATATATCTTTATGGATGAAAACGTATTGGAGATGAAAGCAAAAAAACGGTCGCAGCTCTACCAATCTCATATTGGATATGTATTTCAGGCTTACCATTTACTGGATGAATTGACAGTATATGAAAATATAGAAACACCACTGATCTATAAAGACATTTCCAGCAAAGAGCGCAAAGCCATTGTGGCTGATATGCTTGACCGTTTTGGTATTGTAGGAAAGAAAGATCTATTTCCGGCTCAGCTGTCCGGAGGGCAACAACAGATCGTTGGTATCGCACGTGCATTGGCGGGATCTCCGAAACTCTTGTTGGCAGATGAACCTACGGGTAACCTCAATTCCAAACAAGGCGAAGAGATCATGGAACTGTTCAAACAATTGAATGATGACGGTGTCACGATCATACAAGTTACCCACTCCGAAAAAAATGCGGAGTACGGCAAAAGAATTGTCAATATGCTGGATGGCCAGCTCAAATAATTGTATACCAATTTAACCTGAATAATCCCTACCTGGTACATGAATACTGTAGGGATTTTTTTGTATCATTTCTCAATTCATTTTTTTAACTTCGTTATGATGAATGAGAGAGAGCTGAAATCGTTAATATTCCTGTTGGACGATACCGACCAACAGATTATTCAGGAAGTGGAACATCAGTTAAAAAGCCAAGGTCCTGAAATTGTTCCTTATTTAGAAAAATTCTGGGAGTCGAGCTTTGATCCAAGAGTCCAGGGGCGGCTGGAAAACATTATTCATGAAATTCAATTCGACCAGACCAAAAATGAGTTACAGATCTGGAATCTGAGCAATTCCTTCAATCTGCTGGAAGGACTTATCATTCTCAATAACTATCAATATCCTTCTTACGAGGACCATAAAATCGTGTTGAAAATCGAAGATCTGAAAACAGAGGTGTGGCGCGGACTACAATACGATATGAGTCCATTGGAGAAGGTGAACCTGCTGAACCATGTGCTATTTGGTTCCTTTGGTTTATCTGGCAATACAAAGGATTATCACCATCCGCAAAACTCCTATATCGGTCAGGTTTTGGACACGAAGCAGGGGAATCCGTTGACCTTATCCTGTATCTATAGCATTATTGCACAAAAGCTGGATATCCCGATCTATGGGATCAATTTACCCAAGCATTTTATCCTGGCCTATATGGATTCGGATGAAGAAGGAAATGAACATGTTTTGTTTTACATCAATGCATTTAACCGGGGGCAGATCATGCAAAAAAGTGATGTTAATTCGTTCCTGAAACAGTTAAACCTAGGTCCAGATCGGGAATTTACATTTCCCTGCGACAATGTGACTATCCTAAAGCGCGCTTTGCGGAATCTCCTGTCAGCGTATGAAGCTCATGAAAGTTCAGGCAAGCAACAGGAAATCAGAGAACTGTTCGAATTGCTTGCTTGACAGTGTGTATAAATTAAAAATTTGTCCTTTCTCGGGCATCCAAAAAGATATAATTTGGAATCAGAGTCCCATATTCTTGTGTTAGTTCCGGTGCTACATTCCCTTCATCCGTCAATTTAAACCGGCTGATTTTCCTATTCTTCGCATCTGAAATATAAAGAAATTTTCCATTTTCAATACGGTCATCGATGGCAACTCCCGTAGGCTCTTCCAACCCTGTAGCGGAACCACCGATCACATAATCGGGAGGGACAGTTTTTTCTCCAGTTCCAGTAAACAATTCCTTCGGATTTCTAAAGAACAACACCTCTTTTCCCTCTCCTGTAGCAACGGCCAATAATTTTCTATTGGGCGCATAAGAAACAGCTCCCAAGTCTGTTTTTCCCTGCACATAGACCTTCAGTGTCGGTACAAATCTAGACGCCGCAACAATCGTATCTCGAGGCCTATCAATCAGTTCTTGTTTAAGAATTGTATAAACAGCGAAACCATTCCCTTTATTTGTACCATCATTTTCAAACCCTACGAGTAGCAGTTTTTCGTTTTTATCAGCTGTATTCCCTTCTAATAAGGTCAACGAGGTTGGAATAATCGTCCCGAGGCTAATCTGTTTATCGATGATCTTGGAACCACCTGTTGATCCACCTTTTCCTTCGGGGCGGCTTATCGCATATAACATATTGCCACCTGTCGCCGCAAGTAGAAAGTTGGTCACTGCCGATCCCCCAGTACCATTTTGTTGCGCATAGGAGTAATAACCTAATCCTACCACATTTCTAAAACCTGTAAACCCAAGTTGACTAGCATCACCGGGATTCCCATAAATGTCGTCCAAAGGAATCCGCTGGATAAAGGTATCTTGAGCAACGGCTCCCGAGCTTGCCTGGAAAATAGATGTCGCATTGGGATCAAAGAGCACCGGTCCACCACCTTTCGCTGGGGAAAGATATTGAACGGTATTATTCAGTGTATTGGTGTCTGCAGGATCAACAATCATAAGATTCTTGATCGAATTATTTGTTCGATAGTCAGAGAAAGAAATATACAATCTTGAAATAAGTGTCGGCAGACCATTTTCTGGTTCATCATCCAGTTTTTTACAGGAAGCAACACCTATTAAACTGGCAAATAATACAATAACACAGGTTTGAAATGAAAATTTCATATTTTTTTATTATAAATAGCTTATTGCGTCAAACATACAAATCTACTAATATATGCAGAATATCAATGAATTTATCTCATTCTTTTAGACGGATACCATGATGTCTAAAACGGAAATATTTGCCATTTCGCTACTTTTTGATTAAAATTGCCTTTGTTTTTGATATCACATACGATTATGGAAAAGAAGGAATTTGTACGGGAGAAGTTGGCATTACCAGGAGAGGGCAAGAAATTGCTTCTACATTCCTGTTGTGCACCTTGTGCCGGAGAAGTCATGGAAGCATTGATTGCTTCGGATATCGATTTTACGATTTATTTCTACAATCCCAATATCCACCCACGCAAGGAGTATGATCTGCGCAAAGATGAGAATATTCGTTTTGCAGAGAAGCATAATATCCCTTTTATTGATGCGGACTATGATGTAGACCATTGGTTTGATCTGGCTAAGGGTATGGAACAGGAACCTGAGCGAGGAATCCGTTGTACCATGTGTTTTGATATGCGTTTTGAAAAAACTGCAGAATACGCGGCGGCTAATGGCTTTGATGTGATCTCTAGTTCATTGGGTATTTCCCGTTGGAAAAACATGGAGCAGATCAACGACTGTGGCTTACGTGCCGCTTCCCGCCATGAAGGGATGGAGTACTGGACGTTCAACTGGCGCAAGAAAGGTGGTTCGGCAAGGATGTTAGAAGTCTCCAAAAAAGAGAAATTCTACATGCAGGAATATTGCGGCTGTGCATATTCGCTACGTGATACCAATAAATGGCGCATGGCAAATGGACGCGAAAAGATAGAGTTAGGTAAAAATTATTATGAATAAGTCGTGCTCTGTGTATAGATAAAGCGTTCGACTGGAATATTTAAAAAAATATTTCGATCCTAATGATTTTATACATACCTTTGCAGGCTCAAATGCAAGATTGTGAAACATCTAAAACAATACAGAATTCCCTTTTCGGGACTCAACGCTGGAAAGCACAATTTTGAATTTGACATTAATAAAAAGTTCTTTGACTGCTACGAACATTCGATTGTAAAAGATGGCAATCTGAAAGCAGAAGTTGAGTTGCAAAAACAGGAGAACCTGTTGATTTTGCATTTTGATATCCAAGGCGAGATTCAATTGACTTGTGATACCTGCTTGAAAGAGTTTATGTCGCCGATTTCAATTCAAGAACGGATATTGGTCAAATTCACGGATGAAGATTGGACAGACAATACCGAAGAGGTGTTGATCTTATCAAAAAGCGACCATGAGTTGGATATAGCTGAACTGTTGTACGAATACATCAATTTGGCGGTTCCCTATATCGTGAAATGTGAAGAGCAGGGACAAGGCATACAATGCGATCCTGAAATGTTGGCTTTATTTACAAGCGAGCCGGATTCAGAAGAGCAAAAAGAAGAAGAAATTATCGACCCACGTTGGGAAGCATTGAGAAATATTAAAAATAACTAAAACAAAAATACGAGATGGCACATCCAAAACGTAAAACTTCTAAATCAAGAAGAGACAAAAGAAGAACACATTATAAAGCTGAAGCTCCTAGCTTGACAGTATGTAAAGAAACTGGCGCAGTTCATTTACCTCACCGTGCTTACAAAGTAGACGGAAACTTGTACTACAACGGTAAATTGATCATTGAAAATACAGCTGTTGTCTAAGGTAAACCTTTCATAACACCAAAACATCCCAAACAAGCAATATTTTAGAAATTTGCTTTATTTTGGGATGTTTTTTGCGTATTATTGATTTACTAAATAATAACGGATGAAGATTGGTTTAGATATTTTAGGAGGAGATTATGCTCCTAAAGCAACGATAACAGGTGCGATTGAAGCACAAAAACAGCTTACTGGAGACCAAAAGATAGTCCTTTTTGGTAAAACTGAAGAGACTAAACAATTAATCGATCAAGCCGGAGGAAATTCATCTGACTTTGAATATGTGGAAGCTCCAGAAGTCATTGCGATGGGTGAACATCCAACCAAAGCAATAACTCAAAAACCCAACTCAAGTATTGCGAAGGGATTTGAATATTTAAAAAACAAAGAAATCGACTCATTCGCATCCGCCGGTAACACCGGAGCCATGCTCGTGGGATCGATGTTCAGCGTGAAAGCTATCCCAGGCGTATTACGCCCAGCCATAGCATCAATTGTTCCAAAATTGAAATCAGGATTCGGAATCTTACTGGATGTCGGTGCAAACGCAGACTGTAAACCAGAGATGCTGAATCAATTTGCAATGTTGGGCAGCCTCTTTGCCGAGCATGTATTCAATGTATCCAACCCTAAAGTAGGATTGTTGAACATCGGAGAAGAAGAAGAAAAAGGAAACATCCTGACAACCTCTACCTACCCCCTACTTAAAGCCAACGACAAGATTAACTTTATCGGAAATGCAGAAGGCCGCGACCTGTTCAGTGATCATGCCGACGTATACGTCTGCGATGGATTTACGGGCAATGTGGTCTTGAAACTTGCAGAATCATTTTATGTAGTGACCCTGAAAAAAGGTTTTAAAGATGATTTCTTCGACCGATTCAACTACGAGCAGTACGGCGGTAGTCCAATCTTAGGAGTTAACGCTCCTGTTATTATTGGTCATGGTATTTCAACACCTGAGGCCATTAAAAATATGGTTTTATTTTCAAGAGATATGATCGAGTCTAAATTCATTGACAGTATCAGATCTATTTTCAATTAAGTATTTATGTCAAAGATTCATGCCGCGATTACGGCTGTAAATGGTTACGTTCCGGATTACATCCTCACCAACAAAGAGTTGGAAACAATGGTCGATACCAACGACGAGTGGATTGTATCACGAACAGGAATCAAAGAAAGACGCATCTTAAAGGGCGAAGGGCTTGCTACATCAGATCTTGCTGTACCTGCCGTTCAGGGTTTGTTGAAAAAGAGAGGAATAGAAGCGACGGATATCGATTTAATTATCTTTTGTACAAGTACACCTGATATGCTGTTTCCCGCTACGGCAAATATTTTAGCCGATAAAATCGGTGCGACAAATGCATGGGGCTTTGATCTACAGGCTGCTTGTTCGGGCTTCTTGTTTGGACTGAATACCGGAACACAGTTTATCAAAGCAGGCACGCACAAAAAAGTGCTTGTCATCGGTGCTGATAAAATGTCATCGGTAATCAATTATCAAGACCGTAATACCTGTATCCTTTTTGGAGATGGTTGTGGCTGTGTGTTATTAGAGCCAAATGAAGAAGGATTGGGTATACAAGATGCGATTTTGAAGACAGATGGTTCTGGTGGCCAATTCCTAAATATTAAAGGTGGTGGTTCATTAAACCCTGCCTCCCATGCTACGGTCGATGCAGGATTACATTATGCGTACCAAGAAGGCCGTACAGTATTCAAATTTGCAGTGACCAATATGGCTGATGTTGCTCATGATGTCATGGTGAAAAACAATTTGAAGTCAGAGGACATCGCTTGGTTGGTACCGCATCAGGCCAACAAACGTATCATCGATGCAACAGCAGAACGTGTAGGTCTTCCGGAAGAAAAAGTGATGGTAAACATCCAAAAATATGGAAATACAACCAGTGGAACAATTCCTTTATGCTTATGGGAATGGGAATCTCAATTGAAAAAAGGAGATAACCTGATCCTTGCTGCTTTCGGTGGTGGTTTCACCTGGGGATCCATCTATTTAAAATGGGCGTATTAATTGTCCATTTTATGGTATAATTTATTACTTTTGACAGTTAGAATTTTTTAAGAAACAAACAAAACCTAGAATACTATGGGTATGGATATCAAACAAATTCAAGACTTGATTAAATTCGTTTCAAAATCAGGTGTGAATGAAGTCTCGATTGAAGAGCAAGATTTTAAAATTACAATAAAGACAAATCAAGAGCCTACGTACGTAACAGCTTCTGTTCCAGCTGTAGCACCAATTGCTGCTGCTCCTGTTGCTCAAGCAGCAGCTCCAGCTCCGGTAGCTACCCCTGCAGCACCGGCTGCTAGTGCTGACGCAAACTTGATTACTGTTAAATCACCAATGATCGGTACATTCTATCGTTCAGCTGGACCTGGCAAACCATCTTTCGTTAATATTGGTGATGATATCAATACAGGTAATGTATTGTGTATTGTTGAAGCGATGAAATTGTTCAACGAAATCGAATCTGAAGTTTCTGGTAAAATCGTTAAGATTTTGGTAGAGGATGCTCAACCTGTTGAGTATGACCAACCATTATTCTTAGTTGAGCCTAAGTAATTTACAAACGTAAATGAATACTATGTAGCCTCCAAAGGGCTACATTTTTGTAAACTTCATAATTCAAGACAATGTTTAAAAAAATATTAATTGCAAATAGAGGAGAAATTGCCCTGCGCATTATCCGTACCTGCCGTGAGATGGGTATCAAAAGTGTTGCAGTATATTCGACCGCAGATAGAGACAGCTTACACGTACGTTTTGCTGATGAAGCGGTTTGTATTGGCCCTCCACCGAGTAAAGATTCTTACTTAAACATTCCGAATATTATTTCTGCGGCTGAATTGACAAATGCAGATGCTATTCACCCAGGATATGGTTTCTTATCTGAGAACGCACGTTTTTCGGCAATTTGTGCAGAGTATGGTATCAAATTTATTGGTGCTACTGCTGAACAGATCGAAAAAATGGGCGATAAGTCCCGTGCGAAGGATACCATGAAAAAAGCCGGTGTACCTACTGTACCCGGATCAGATGGTTTGATCTCAAACGTAAAAGAAGGGATCACGCTAGCCAATGAAATAGGTTACCCTGTTATTATCAAAGCTACCGCCGGTGGTGGTGGTCGTGGTATGCGCATCATCTGGAAAGACGAAGAGTTTGAACCAGCTTGGGATTCTGCCCGTGTCGAATCTGCTGCTGCATTTGGTAATGATGGTATCTACCTTGAAAAATACGTTGAGGAACCCCGTCACATTGAATTCCAGATTGTAGGTGATCAGTTTGGTACAGTTTGTCACTTGTCAGAACGTGACTGCTCGATCCAACGTCGTCACCAAAAATTGATCGAAGAATCTCCTTCTCCATTTATGACGCCTGAATTAAGAGCTGAAATGGGTGAAGCTGCTGTGAAAGGTGCAAAAGCTGTAAACTATGAAGGTGCCGGTACAATCGAATTTTTAGTTGACAAACACCGCAACTTCTACTTTATGGAAATGAATACGCGTATTCAGGTGGAGCATCCTGTAACTGAAGAAGTGATCAACTTCGATCTGATCAAAGAGCAGATCAAGGTTGCAGCAGGTATTCCAATCTCCGGAAAAAATTATGAACCGGAAATGCACGCGATCGAATGTCGTATCAATGCGGAAGATCCGTTCAACAATTTCCGCCCTTCACCGGGAAAAATCACCAACTTCCACTCACCAGGTGGACATGGTGTACGTGTAGATACACACGTATATTCAGGCTATACGATTCCTCCTAATTATGATTCCATGATCGCGAAGTTGATCACTGTTGCACAAACGCGTGAAGAGGCGATCTGTACCATGGAGCGTGCATTGAGCGAATTTGTGATTGAAGGCATCAAAACAACCATTCCTTTGCACTTGAGATTAATGCGTGACCCTAACTTTAGAGCAGGCAATTTCACAACAAAGTTCATGGAAACATTTGACCTAACTGAATATCCTGTAGAAGATTAAATAAAATTATCTTTACATACATAAAAAATACCATTCTTTACAATAAGAATGGTATTTTTGTTTCCAAACAATTTTTATGAGTACACCAAATTCGAAAGATCTAATACAAGCTATCAAAAATAAGGGGAAGAATATAGAAGCAGAGATGTCCTTCTTTGACCATCTTGAGGTCTTAAGATGGCATTTGGTCCGTTCAGCTATTGCAATCTGTATCTTTGCAGGTATCGCTTTCACATTCTACGATTTCGTCTTTAAAGATATTATCATGGGACCAAAAAATCTGGATTTTTGGACCTACCGCATGATGTGTAAAGCGGCGGATGTATTTAATTTAGCCGACTTCTGTGTCAAGAAAATACCTTTTAATATTATCAATACGGAATTGGCCGGACAATTTATGCTCCAGATCAACTCCTGCTTGTTGATGGCTTTGATGATGGGTTTCCCCTATCTTCTTTTCGAAATTTGGTTGTTTGTAAAACCAGCCTTGACAGATGTGGAAAGACGTTCCGCACGTGGATTTGTATTTTACTCTTCTGTATTGTTTATTTTAGGTGCACTTTTCGGATATTATATTGTTGTACCCTTATCCATCAATTTCCTAGCGAATGTATCCTTAAGTGATGAAATCGTCAACCAGATTACAATAGACAACTACCTGTCTACCATTGCCACATTGACATTAGGCTGTGGAATCGTATTCCTACTGCCGATCATGGTATTTATTCTGTCTAAAATAGGTATTATGACGCCTGAATTTATGCGTGCCAGCCGTCGTTATGCAACAGTAATCATTTTAGTCATAGCAGCAGTAATTACGCCTTCTGCTGATATCATCACCATGTTGACTGTTGCTGCACCAATGTTCTTATTGTATGAAGTAAGTATCATGGTCTCCGCGGATGTCAAAAGAAAAAAATTAGCACAAGAAAAATAAAATAACAATAGAAATGAGCAGTGTAAAGAAAATTGCGATTGGAAGTGACCATGCAGGTTTTGAATACAAAACAGCATTGGTTAGCTTTTTAAATGAATTGGGTTATGAAGTAACCGACTTTGGAACAAACTCCCCAGATTCAGTCGATTACCCAGATTTTGCACATCCGGTCGCATCGGCGGTAGAGAACAAAGAGGCTGATGCTGGTGTTTTGATCTGTGGCAGTGCCAATGGTGTTGCGATCACAGCCAATAAACATCAAAATATCCGTGCCGCAATCTGTTGGTTGGAGGAAATTTCGGCATTGGCACGTCAACATAATGATGCCAATGTGGTGTGTGTCCCAGCCCGTTTTATCGATCTTGATCTCGCTAAAAAGATCGTATCAACTTTTATGACAACCGAATTTGAAGGTGGACGTCATGCCAACCGTGTCAATAAAATAGCTTGCAGCTGTTAGTAAATTAACATATTTTAAGAAGCGGATGAAGGGTAGTATATACTTTTCATCCGCTTTTTTAGTTATATTGTGTATGATTTAAGGTGATCAAAATTGGCATGCTATCACTTCATATTGTTATGGACATAATAACACACTGTTGTTAATAGTTAACAAGCGATCATCCTATATATACTATTTTTAACAATAAAAAGTGTATTGCGTACAACGTAGAACCTAAGCTTTCAGCACCCGGATCTCAATACGTAATACTAAATTCTCAATACTAAATGAATAAAATACATAACCTGATTTGGGTCGCGTTTTCTGTGGTGAGTTGTGCTCAGGCACAGGATGTCAGTACCAAATATGCGAATGAAATCACTGTAGAATCGACACAAAAACATCTACGAACCCTTGCTTCGGTGGACTTTGAAGGAAGAGGAACAGGACAGAAAGGTGGTCAATTGGCTGCGGACTATATCGCAAATGAGTTCAAAAAATACGGACTTTCAGCGCCCGTAAATGGATCATATTTCCAGCCCCTACAGCTTATTCATAATAGTTTTAAGGTCAAGCAATTTACGATCAATGACCGGCCTTTTCAAAATGGGAAGGATATCTTTGTCATTGGTAACAATGAGGAGAAACTCTTTGAAAGCAATGAAATAATATTCATTGGCTATGGAATTGATGATCCAAAGTATTCCGATATCACGGGCTTAGACCTGACCAATAAAGTTGTCCTGTTATTGAACGAAAGTGAACCTACGGATGATAAGGGAAATTCATGGATCACCGGGAAAAAGGCTCCATCTGACTGGTCCACAAGCAGGAATAAGAAAATCAAGGAAATTCTCAAGAAGAAGCCAAAGCTGGTGTTGGCTGTCAACAGCCAGCTATCCCAATTGCTTGAAGAAGCAGGAGACCGCGCGACCGAAGGACGTTATAACCTGGCTATAGATCAGCCCGCACCCGAAAAGTCACCCATGATCCCAGTCGTCAACATAACGGATCATGCTGCGAATTATATCTTTAATCTTGCACGTACAAATCTCGCCGCTGTTGTCGGCAAAATCAATCGCTCTGGACAAGCAAATTCTTTTGTGATTAACACCAATCTCAAGGCCGACTTCGGTACAAATGCAAAACCTTTAGCTGACCCGAATATCCTGGGATACCTGGAGGGAACCGACAAAAAAGATGAAATAGTTGTCATTGGTGGACATTACGATCACGATGGCAAAGATTCCAAAGGAAACATCTTCTTTGGTGCTGATGACAACGCCTCCGGAACAACGGCCGTACTGGAACTTGCCCGCAGTTTTTCCCGCGCAAAAGCAGCTGGTAATGGCCCAAGACGCAGTATCCTTTTTATAGCCTACGCCGCTGAAGAAAAAGGCCTACTAGGTTCTAAATTCTATACTGAAAACCCTGTTTTCCCACTTGCAAATACTGTTGCCTGTATCAACATCGATATGATTGGCCGTGTAGATGATAAGCACCTCAAAGGGAATCATGACTATATCCATGCGATCGGTTCAGACAAACTGAGTTCTGAACTTTATCAGATCAATAAAGATGAAAATGAAAAAAACACCAAACTGGAAATAGATTATATGTATGATAATCCAAAGGATCCAATGCGTCTGTATTACCGCTCAGACCATTATAACTTTGCAAAGAAAGGCATACCATCCATCTTCTATTTTTCGGGTCTCCATCCAGACTATCATACACCGGCGGACACCTATGACAGAATTGATTTCCCATTAATGGTCAAACGGGAGAAGTTGGTCTTTTTCACGGCATGGCAGATCGCCAATAGAGAAAACCGCTTGGCAATAGACACTAATAAAGAATAAGTGCATTGCTTTTCAATAAAGGCAAAAAGTCCTGGGTATTGGATACCTGGAACTTTTTGTTTTTGATCAAAATAAAGAACAAAGCCCCTATAAATTTGTTATATTTATTATAACACAGCAAAGATATATGGCTTTTGTAGATTACTATAAAGTGCTTGGCATTGATAAAACAGCCTCGGCTGATGATATCAAAAAAGCATATCGCAAATTAGCGCGTAAATACCATCCTGATGTAAACCCGAATGATAATGAGGCTAAACAGCGGTTCCAGGAGATTAATGAAGCAAATGAGGTATTGTCCGATCCCGAGAAACGCAAAAAATACGACCAATATGGTGAACATTGGCAGCATGGGGAGGAATATGAAAAAGCGCAGCAACAATACAGACAATCCCAATCTGGTGGTGGCAATCCGTTCGGTTCTGGAGGAAATCCATTTGCTGGTAGTGGCGGTTCGCAAGAATATACCGGAAATTTTGATGACGGCCAATTCTCAGATTTTTTCGAACAGATGTTTGGAAGTCGACGTGGCGGTGGCAGGCAAAGTACTTTTCGCGGGCAGGACTTTAATGCCGAATTGAGTTTAAGCCTCCAACAGGCTTATACAACCCATCAACAAACCTTTAATATCAATGGTAAAAGCATTCGTATTACAATCCATGCGGGTGTAGAGGATGGACAGAAAATCAAATTAAAAGGTTACGGTAGTGAAGGGATCAACGGAGGCCCTAAGGGCGATTTGTATATTACAATCAATATCACTCCCGATGCAACCTTCAAACGACAGGGAAATGACCTGTATACCTCCTTGGATGTCGATCTCTATACCGCTATTTTAGGGGGCGAGGCGACACTCGATACCTTTGGAGGTAAGATCAAATTAAAGATAAAACCTGAAAGTCAAAACGGTGCAAAAATGCGGCTCAAGGGTAAGGGTTTCCCGCTCTACCGGAAAGAAGGTGAATTCGGAGACCTTTATGTCAGCCTTAATATCAAAATGCCCAGCAATCTTTCCGACGAGGAAAAAGCATTGTTTCAGCAATTGAAGGATTTAAAACAATAATCTCATGGAAACGACACTCATAAAAGTTATTGACTTCTGCCAATCCAGAAAAGTTGAAACAACTTTTCTACAGACGATGGAGGAATATGGCCTTATTCACATTATCATACAACAGGAAGAACAATTTATTGATGAAGATGAACTCAAGAAACTGGAACGTTTCTCAAACCTTTATTACGACTTGGAAGTAAACCCACAGGGAATTCAAGTGGCCAATCACCTCTTGGATAAGGTTGAGCAACTTCAACATGAAATTCTACAGCTCAAAAATAAATTAAAATCCTTGGACTATTAATCCAAGGATTTTATACCAATCCATAAAATAGCATAACTAGAATACAACATCCTTCTCTGTATTGATTTTGGTCTGCCAGACGATTTTATCTTGCAGTGTTGTATAGTGAATTTCATAGTCTCCTTTGCAAACGACAAAGGATCCAAAAAAATCTTTTGGTTTCATTAGTCGATAGACTACCAATGTGCGCTTCCCTTGGACCTTCCCGTATGCTTTCATCAGCATATAGCCAGTTTTGTTAATCTTCTCGTCAGGAATCTTATAGTCCAGGTGCGAACGGCTTCCATCATCGGCGCATTGTATCTCCGTCCTGCTCGGCGTAAAAACATAGCGATCCCGGTACATCGCTACATTGGATTGCACAATATTCTTCGCCCAGACAATATCATTGAAATCAGGCGGAAGCAGAAAGATCATACTAACCATCTTCTCTTGCCAAAGCCGGTCATTGAACGGAATAACAAAGTGCAGTAGCTTCTTCCCCTTAAATTCACCTACGCTATAAAAATAGCGCCCTTCCTTGTTTTCCTCACGCTGGAATGTAGTCAAGTCGAGCAAATGACTTTTCTGGCCTTTAATATTCGGATAATTGTTTATCACAGCAAGCATATCATAATTGTAATTCCCTTTCAGGCTTCCCGTAAACAATACCTTGTAAGCTGTATCCTGGTAATTTAGATGCTTAAGCACTTTTGTGTATTCTGCCTTGACTGTACTCACATTGATGGGTCCGGTATTTGCACCCCAGTTTTCCTCTTTTAAAATATCATCTCCTAAAAATACTGCAAGATTTTTATCCACATTGATGAAATATTCATCGCCCTCCACTGTATAACCATTAGGCGCTACCTGATAGGATTTGCAGGATACAAGTGTAAAGATTAGCGAAATGGCGATAAACAAGAATAAGGTACTCTTCTTTCTAAACATCCGATCGATCTCCTACGATTTAATCTTTTGCACCTTTACCCCTTCCCAACGATAAACATTATAAAGATCTGCATTCATCTTCATTAGCCTTAACGTCAGTTCATATTGATTTTTAATTGGACTACCGTCAAGAATACCAGGTTTCCACTTTGTTCCAAATCGCAACAATCGAACAAGCTCATCACCTGCCTTCGTACTAGGAGTACTGATTACTTTAAAATTATTCAGTTGTCCATTTTTTTCGACGACAAACTGCACAACGACGTTCCCGTCTTCACCTGTCGAATTTGGATTAAAATTCTTCATGACATAATCACGCAATGCAGTCATCCCTCCTATAGGTTCTGAAGTGACATCCACCCGGCTATAATTTTTCACATATTCACCACCAGGTTTAAATTTGAAATAAAAAGCTGCCTTTGACTCGACGGGAACACCTTTTTCCAAAACCGGATTCCATTTAGATTGCGACAATAATTTTGTTGCTTGATCTCTAAACTCTTTGCCAAGATCCGTATTAACAATTAAAGACTTTATAGTACCATCAAGATTAATGGTGAAAACACTTTCAATGATCGGATCAATATCTTTATTGGATATTGCTCTTGGCATTTTAAAATTTTTGGCAAACCAAGTTCTCAATCCTTCATAACCAAGTTTTGGTTCAGCCCATACCTTGCCAGATTTGTTTGGCTTATCTTCTCCCTGACTCAAGTTTAAACGGATAGGTAAAGTATAAGCAACACGAACGTTTCTACCATTTTGCATTCCAGGACTCCATTTCTCAGCACTTCTCAATAGCTTCAATGCAGCCTCCCCGGTACCATAGCCCAGATCCTTTGTGATTTTGAAATCCGTTAAGCTTCCATCCCGCTCCACGACGAATGAAATCTCCATCACACCATTCACTGCATTTTCCATTGCGGCTTTTGGGTAATCATAATTGTCGGAAACCCAGGTCATAAATTTACGCATTCCGCCAACTGGTTCGGGAATAACTTCAACCTCAGTAAAAATAGCGCCTTTCCTAAGATTTGTCGTATCTTGCTGAATCAATCCTTCTCCCTCACCATTTAGTGCGAAGCCGCCTTCAATACCAGGTTGAATAGGCTCAGCAGTAGCCTTCAATTTTGGTTCAACGGCTTCACTTCCCTCCATTAACTTTTCAAAACTTTTAACGGCTTCTTTTGATCCCGCGACTTCCACCTGATTGATCGAACTTTCTACATCTGAGACGATATCCTTTGCACGCGTGGTATTGAATACCAGTGTAGACCCTGCTACAACCAGTAGCATCGGTAATACTGCGGCATATAACAAACGCTTTTTGCGCGCTGACTTATTCTTAAATAACATCATAATTCTTTTCTTTAAAAACGAATGATTAGAAAACTCATGCGTCAGTGGCAGATGATCCACCTGCAGGGCATGAGCGACCAGCATTTCGGCGTAGGCCACCTTATCCGTGGAACAGATTTCGTCGGCAATACATTCATGCTGGAACTTTAACTCCTTTTGAAAGAAATATAAAATCGGATTAAACCAGTTGAAAATTTTCAACAGCTCCATCAAAAGCAAATCGTAGGAATGCCCCTGATCGACATGAACACGCTCATGTGATTCGATACTACCACTGTCTTTAATGGACTCCCCAATGATGATTTTATTGAAAAATGAGAAACTTAAATAATCATGTTCATCCCGTAATGCACGAACCAGCTTTATCAACCTAAATAGCAACGACATGCAAGCAACTGCAACACCCGCCCAATACACATAAGTCAGGATGTCTATCAAGTAAATTGGTTGCTCTTTGGGGCTATTGATGGCGATCTCCATATAGCCACTCAAATCCACCATAGGTATGGAATACGCTATTAACTCGGTTTTCGGTAATTCAATAAAAATCCCTATTGGTGCCAAGAGCGAGAAAAATATCATCCCGATCAAATAGACGCGATTCCATTGAAAGAAGGTAAGTTTTCGAAAAATCAGCCTATAGAGCGCAAAGCTGATAATCAATGAAACATTGACAATCAATAAGTAAATCATAATCAAAAGTTTATAAGAGGTAGTTGTTGTTATTTATTCCGTTGGATGATCGAAAGAATATCGTTTAATTCTTTAACATCCAATTTATTCTCTTCCAGAAAATAAGAAAGCATACTTTTGGGAGAATTATCAAAATAATTATTCAACAACTTACCAGTGATTCCTTTTTTATATTCCTCTTTTGAGATCTTCGGTAAATACTGATGGCTTTTACCAAAAGACTCATGCGACACAAAACCCTTGGTTTCGAGAATACGCACTATCGTTGAAACTGTATTATAAGCAGGCTTCGGTTCAGGCAGTCGGTCAATGATATCTTTGACAAAACCACGTCCCATTTCCCAAAGCTCCTGCATGATCTGTTCTTCTGCTTTAGTCAATTCTTTAAAATCTTCCATAACTCCTTATTATTAACAGTACTGTTGTAATCGATTACAATACAAGTATATAACTAAAGAAATAGTTTTACAACTATTTCTTTAGTTATATACACAAGGCACTGATTATTAAAACAATAAAATTCAACCGAATACTTTTTTATAACAAATTAATCCTCAAAACTTCGTCTACGTGAAGCTTTCAATTGGGATTGTTGTTTCTTCCGATCTAATCTTTTCAGCACGCTGGAATAAGGAATTTTGGTTTTCTTTCTCGGTTTAGTAGGTACGAGGGCTTCCTTCAGTAGATTAAGGAAACGATCAATGGCTATTTCTTTGTTTCGCACCTGTGAGCGGTCCGTATCTGATTCCAATTGTAATATTCCCTCTTTATTGATACGATTCGAAAGCTTCTCAGTCACCAGAGCCTTTTCTTCAGCTGAGAAAATTGCGGACTGCTCCACACTCCATTGCAGGGTAACTTTGGAGGATACCTTGTTGACATGTTGTCCCCCTGCTCCTCCCGACCTTGAAAATTTAAAAGTCAGCTCTCCTATTAATCCTGTTATATTCATTTGTTTTTAAACGCTTCTTCTATTTTTTCCATTTTCTGCAACAGGAAACCCAATTTTTCTACCTGGTCACGCTGCACATCAACGAGTTCCTGTTCTTTTCTAATAATGAGGTGGTCGATTTTCTCATGTAGTTCCCGGATTTCAAGCTCGGCCTTCAGATTAACCAAATAATCATTCCGCGCCCGCTCGCGATCCTTGGCTTCTTGCCTATTTTGGCTCATCATAATCACCGGGGCCTGCAGCGCAGCCACACAGGACAAGATCAGATTAAGCAAAATAAATGGATAAGGGTCAAAACCTTTATTATTTAACCAATACATGTTGACCGCGATCCAGATCAGCAAAAATACAACGAAAGAAATAATGAACGTCCAGCTTCCCCCAAATTCAGCGACTTTGTCTGCGACACGTTCACCTACTGAGGCTGTTGTTGCTCCATCATTATCCATGCTTGCACTAATGACCTTGTTGTCCTTAAAGCTCTGTATAACCTGTTGATCCAGTTGACTGAGCTGTCCCGACTCGTCTTTCAAAAATTCGGTAATATAAGCTTCCTTAAACCGAGTCAGTTCTGTCGCGGCAATATATTTATCTTTCCCAAAATTCGGATATTCCTTCCGGATTAATTTAAAAATGGGCTGTCGAATAGAAGCCCCCAAAATACGTTGTTCCAAAGGGAATTGTTGCCCCGAGATGTCACTGGTAAAATTGTCCATATACCGCTTAAATGTCTACTTAAAGATAATGCTTTTTAAGTAATCAAAAAATTCACAAAACTATGGCAATTGGTTTTTGTTATTTTAGGCATAAATAGTCGAAATTTGCAACACAAAAATTAGAGATGAAACCATCATGATTTATTCCATCCGATAAAGGCTGATTAAATCTGAATACGTCATCTGCTTTAAAAATCAATTCATAAAGATGAAAATAGGCATTGTTTGTTATCCCACGTTTGGTGGCAGTGGTGTTGTGGCAACGGAATTAGGAAAGGCTTTGGCAGCCAATGGACATGAGATCCATTTTATTACCTACCGACAACCTGCACGCCTAGATTTCTTTTCGGAAAACCTCTATTACCACGAAGTTGCAGTATCCCAATATCCGCTTTTTGACTTTTTACCTTACGAATCTGCGTTGGCCAGCAAATTGGTTGATGTCGTACGTTTTGAAAAGCTGGATCTGATCCATGTACATTATGCCATTCCCCATGCTTCGGCGGCATTCATGGCAAAACAAATCTTGCTGACGACCTATGGTATTAATATCCCTGTAGTAACCACACTTCATGGTACAGATAT
The DNA here is from genome assembly GCF_039536865.1 of Sphingobacterium ginsenosidimutans. Lineage (NCBI taxonomy): Bacteria > Pseudomonadati > Bacteroidota > Sphingobacteriia > Sphingobacteriales > Sphingobacteriaceae > Sphingobacterium > Sphingobacterium ginsenosidimutans. The sequence continues at coordinate 306,305 of NZ_BAAAZK010000005.1, read as the reverse complement.
TACACTTGTTGGAAAAGATAAAAGCTTTAGTCCTGTCGTCACCTTCTCGATCAATCAGTCAGACGGTGTTACCGCCGTTTCACAAAATCTAAAAGATGAGACACTCCGGTATTTTGATATCAGCAGAGATATTAAAGTCATTACCAACTTTATCGATCTTGATAGATTCAGCAATAGGGACCGCTCCCATTTCAAAAAAGCGATTGCTCCGGGCAATGAGCGGATCTTGGTCCATACCTCCAATTTCAGAAAAGTAAAAAATACGGAAGATGTCATCCGTATATTTAAGAAAGTACATGACGTCATCCCCTCCAAACTATTAATGGTTGGTGATGGTCCTGAACGTCGCAATGCGGAGGAACTATCCAGAGAATTGGATGTATGTATGGATGTTCGTTTTTTGGGTAAACAGGATGCTGTCGAAGAGATCTTGTCCGTTTCCGACCTTTTCTTGATGCCTTCGAGCTCCGAGAGCTTTGGTTTGGCGGCCTTAGAGGCAATGGCTTGCCGCGTTCCGGTTGTTTCATCCAATACAGGTGGATTGCCTGAACTGAATGAAAACGGTGTAACGGGATTCCTGAGCAATGTAGGCGATGTGGACGATATGGCCAAGAATGCGATCTATATTTTAGAAGATGCTGACAGGTTGGAGAAATTTAAAGAAGCAGCATTAAATCATGCAAAAAAATTCCAATTGTCCAATATCATGCCTTTGTACGAACAATATTACCGCGAAGTGATTGATCAAACAACAAAAGCGCAATAAATATCATTTTTGGCCTTAAGGGTTGAAAAAAAAATTTTATCTTTGACCTTTGGAAAATTTCCAAAAAAACAATTATGAAATACAAACGTATCTTATTAAAACTTAGCGGTGAATCCTTAATGGGTGACCAAAGCTATGGTATCGATATTAACCGTGTATCACAATACGCTAATGATATCAAAGAAATTCACGATCAAGGTTTAGAAATTGCAATTGTTATCGGTGGTGGTAACATTTACCGCGGTTTAAGTGCTGAAAAATCAGGGATGGACCGTGTTCAAGCAGACTATATGGGAATGCTTGCCACTGTAATCAACAGTATGGCACTTCAAGATGCTCTTGAAAAAGTAGGGAAAAAGACACGTTTGCTAACAGCTATCAAGATGGAGCAGATCTGTGAACCATTTATTCGCAGAAGAGCTGTACGCCACTTGGAAAAAGGTCGTATTGTTATTTTCGGAGCTGGTACAGGAAACCCCTATTTCACGACGGATACAGCAGCTTCTTTGCGCGCGATTGAAATCAATGCCGATGCTGTACTAAAAGGAACACGTGTAGATGGTATCTATACTGCTGATCCGGAGAAAGATCCTAGTGCAACAAAATTCGAAGAAATCTCATTCACGGAGGTATACGAGAAAGGATTAAATGTAATGGATATGACTGCCTTTACCCTTTGTCAAGAAAACAAATTACCAATCATCGTATTTGACATGAACAAGCCTGGCAATTTATTGAAACTTGCCAATGGTGAACATGTTGGAACTGTGGTAAAATAATTAATATCTGTAAAAAACGTAATCTTATATGAACGAACTAATTTCAATTGAATTGGACGATTGTAAAGACAAGATGTCCAAAGCAGTTGCTCACACGGAGTCAGAATTAACAAAAATTCGTGCCGGTAAAGCTTCTCCATCTATGTTAGATGGTATTTCAGTCGATTATTATGGTAGCGCTACTCCACTTTCACAAGTAGCTAACATCAATACAACTGATGCTCGGACTATTGTCATCCAACCTTGGGAAAAATCGCTCATCAACGCAATTGAAAAAGCAATTACGGATGCTAATCTTGGTGTCAACCCACAGAATGATGGTATTGTGATCCGCTTGAATATCCCGCCTTTGACAGAAGAAAGAAGACGTGACTTGGTGAAAAAAGTAAAAGAGGAGACTGAAAGAGGCCGTATTGGTATCCGTAACATCCGCAAAGACACCAATGAGTCCATCAAAAAATTAAAAAATGATGGTGCCTCAGAAGACGAAATCAAAACCGCCGAAGGGGAAGTACAAAAATTGACTGATGCATACATTGTAAAAGTTGATACTTTGGCTGAACTGAAAGAAAAAGATATCATGACTGTTTAAGTTCTTATTCTTAAATAACACACAAAACGAGGATGTTCAAAAGATTGGACATCCTCGTTTTTTTATTGCTGCTTTTGTATCCTCCCTTCTCCACTTAGCAAATGTGCAATTTTCAGCGGGTTTGCTTTCACTTTTTACGCATGTCTTTCTTATTTCCCTGATAGTTGAATGTTATCTCTTCGCAAAAATATTCCGGTATGTGCTATTGATTTTTGAACAAAATAATTGTACATTGTACACTAACACATAATCAGTTATATGATGAACAATTCTCGCCGTCAATTTTTAAAGCAAGCTGGAATAGGTCTTTCGGCAGCTTATCTGATGCCCAACTTGATATCTTGTCAAAACAAAACGGGTGCTGTCAGTGACAATCCTTTGCAGAATATAGGCGTACAGCTGTACTCCATACGTGATTTGATGGATAAAGATCCGAAAGGATCTTTGGAGCAGGTCGCAAAAATTGGCTACAAACATGTTGAGCTTTATGGCATAGATTCTACTGCCAAACAATTTTGGAAATTACCCTATAAAGAGCTTAAAAAGATTCTGGATGACAATGGCCTAAAAACGCACTCAGGCCATTATGATATGTCTAAATACCTCAGTAAATCACATACTGATAAAGAAGATTTATCCGTTTACTTTGATGCGGCAAAAGAGCTCGGACAGGAATATGTGATTGCGCCAGTGACACCGATGTTCGACATTAATGCGCTTAAAAAAGATGACTATCTCTATGCTGCCGAACAGCTCAATAAGGCTGGTGAACAAGCCAAAAAGATGGGGCTAAAGGTTGCTTACCACAACCATTTTTGGGAATTTAGGGATTTAGGGAACAATACCACAGGGGAAGATGTCATGCTGGCTTTTACGGAACCTGATCTTGTCGATTTTGAGCTTGATCTTTTCTGGGCCGAGAAAGCCGGGAAAAACCCCATCTCCATATTTGAAAAATTCCCCAATAGATTTAAACTATGGCATGTGAAGGATATGGACCGTACAAAATCTAATCCGATCGAATGGCCTAAGGATGGTAAGTTACCTGTGGAACAAATCTTTAAGGATATCAGATATACCGAAGTTGGTACTGGAAGCATCTCTTTTCCGGAAATTGTCAAAGAAAAGACCAAAGCTGGCTTAAAATACGCTTTCGTAGAGCAAGATGATATCTATATGCCAAACAAGATGGAAAGTCTTAAAAAAAGCTACGATTACGTTCAGGCAAATCTTATCAAATAAAAAAGGGAAGCAATGCTTCCCTTTTTTATTTGATAAGATTTTATTAGAATTGTGTATCCTCTACTTCGACCGCAGTTTCAATCACTTTACGGGCTAATTCTTCTTTAAAATCAATAATATTTTTGCTTATTGTCTCATCATGTGTACCAAGGATCTGAGCAGCCAATATACCCGCATTTTTTGCAGCGTTTAGCGCAACTGTTGCTACAGGAATACCATTAGGCATCTGTAAGATGGATAGTACCGAATCCCACCCATCAATAGAGTTAGATGATTTTACAGGTACTCCGATTACAGGCAAATGTGTGATTGAAGCCACCATTCCCGGTAGATGCGCAGCACCACCGGCTCCCGCGATAATTACTTTCAAACCACGGAATGCGGCATTTTTTGCATAATCAAACATACGTTGCGGTGTACGGTGTGCCGAAACAATTGTGACCTCAAATTCTACTCCAAGGACTTTCAGGACATCGATGGCATCCTGCATAACAGGAAGATCGGATTTACTTCCCATGATAATGCCTACCTGGGCCTTATTATTGACTGACATAGTATTATTAAGCTTTAACTTTTAATATTTCTTGTACTTTTCTTGCGTTGGAGATGGCTTTATCCCGGTCATCATTGATGATACAGATATGCCCCATCTTGCGGAATGGTTTTGTATACTTCTTGCCATACAGATGTAAATAGACTCCTTCCATCGCCAACACCTCTTCTACTCCATCATATTTTGCTAAGCCCTCATAACCATCCTCGCCCAGTAGATTGATCATGACAGCGTTTGTCCGGCATCTTGTATCACCCAATGGTAAATTGAATATTGCTCTCAAATGTTGTGCAAATTGAGAAACATAATTCCCTTCGATCGTTTGATGACCACTATTATGCGGACGTGGTGCAATTTCATTCACCAGAATATCACCGTTTTTCGTGAGGAACATTTCCACTGCAAGCAAACCGACGATTTGTAAATCATCCGCAATTTTCTTCGCAATTGCTTCCGCACGTTGCTGAATCTCTACACCATATAATGATGGCGCGATAAGAAATTCCACTAAATTGGCTTGTGGATTGAATTCCATTTCTACCATTGGAAAAGTGGAGACATCACCTCTATCGTTACGTGCAACAATAACAGCAATTTCTTTTTCAAAATCTACCCACTCTTCAATCAAACTTGGCTCTTCAAAGGCATCCTGGATATCCGCTTCAGTAACGATCTTCTTTACGCCTTTTCCATCATACCCATCTCTACGTAGTTTTTGAATGTAGGGTAAACTCAACGAAGCATTTGTTAAGTTATCTTTAGTCGATATCAATTGAAACCCAGAAGTCGGGATATCATTTTGTTTAAAAAACTGTTTCTGTAATCCCTTATCCTGGATCAGGCGAATAATACGCGACTGCGGGTAAACGATCACCCCCTCCTCTTCCAATTTCTCCAAGGCATCCACATTCACTTTTTCGATCTCGATAGTAATCAAATCCAGGTCTTTACCAAAATTATATACTGTCTCGAAATCGCTCAATGAACCACATTCAAATTTATTGCACAGTTTACGACAAGGAGCATTCTTATCGGGATCCAGTACATGAACGTTTACATTGTAATTAATGGCTTCCTGGATTAACATTCTTCCGAGTTGACCACCACCAAGAATGCCTAATTGCAGTTCGCCATAAAAATCTTTTGCCATAATTGATTCTAAAATCTTATAAAATTTATCTTTTAAGCCTTTTCCCTGAACAGCTGTTCACCTAATAAGCTTTCTTTATCTATCTTTTTTTGCAGTTCAATAAAAGCACCTATCAGTGCTTCTGGACGAGGTGGGCATCCCTGAACATACACATCCACTGGGATAATCCGATCCACTCCCTTCACAACATGATAACCATGCTGCCAATAAGGGCCACCACAATTGGAACAGGATCCCATTGAGATCACATATTTCGGATCGGGCATCTGCTCGTATAGTTTTTTTATACGGTCAGCCATTTTAAATGTGACTGTACCAGCAATAATAATAACATCTGACTGTCTCGGTGAGGGTCTAGGAAAAACACCCATCCGATCCAGGTCATAAGTTGAAGCCATGGCTCCCATCATTTCGATCGCACAACAGGCAATCCCAAAACTCATCGGCCACATCGAAGAAAGTCTTGCCCAGTTTAGCAGATCATCCAATTTGGCAACAACGACACCATTATTTTGCAATTGACTATCTAAACTCATGCTTACTCAGGTTTTTTAAATCGAGGTTTAAAAGCGATCTTCGGCGCAGCTGTCACTTCTTGCGCAACAGTATCCTCTACGACCGCAACCGCCGGCTCTCTGTATTCCCGCACTTGATAGCTGCTGTTGTTCAATGTTGAATAAGCACTTTGAGGAATATTTACAGGAACCTTAGGTAGAGATACATTGGGTTTCACCCATTCCAGATCTCCTTTTTTCCAGACAAAAACCAATCCCAAGATTAAAATACCGATAAACATCGCCATTTCAATCATCGTAAACCATCCCCATCTGCCGTCCGCGGCAATGTATTCCGATTGTCCAAATACGGTAGCCCAAGGAAAAATAAAGATGAGCTCAACATCAAAAAGCAGGAACACTAAAGCAATGACGTAAAATCGAGGATTGAATTGTATCCAAGAGGAACCGATAGGATCTTCGCCACATTCGTAAGTACCAGATTTAATGGGATTATTCTTTTTGGGAGAGATTAAACGTGCTAGAAAAATGGTCGCACAGACTAACAATGCCCCTATCAGCAGAATGATAAGGATTTTGCCGTATTCCGATAATTGCGCGGGGTCATCCATAATGTTTACAAATTTAACAATTATTTCGTTTACTCTAGCGAGGAACTTGAAATTACAAATTATTTATTAAAAAAATAGGGCATTGTATGCGTACAATGCCCCATCGTATATAACTATACATTAAAATTACATTTTTCCAGGCATTTTAGGCATATTACGCATCAACTTCGCAGCCATTGCAGGATTAGACATTTGTTTCATCACTTTACGCATGTCACCAAATTGCTTCAACAATTTGTTTACTTCATTAACGTCTGTTCCCGAACCTTTGGCAATACGCAAACGACGTTTTTGGTCTATTACATCTGGATTTTCACGTTCAAAAGGTGTCATCGAATCAATGATGGCTTCGATAGGTTTGAATGCATTGTCATCGACTTCAATATCCTTCATTGCTTTTCCTACGCCAGGAATCATACCCATCAAATCTTTCATGTTACCCATTTTTTTGATCTGTTGGATCTGAGATTTGAAATCATTGAAATCAAATTTATTCTTACGGATTTTCTTTTGAAGCTCCGCAGCTTGCTTTTCGTCAAACTGTTGTTGTGCACGCTCTACCAACGATACAACGTCACCCATACCCAAAATACGGGAGGCCATACGATCTGGGTAGAAAACATCCAGTGCATCCATTTTCTCTCCGGTACCAATAAACTTAATTGGTTTATTGACAACAGATTTTATGGATAATGCAGCACCACCGCGCGTATCACCATCTAATTTGGTCAATACAACACCTGTAAAATCAAGACGATCGTTGAATGTCTTCGCTGTGTTGACAGCATCCTGACCAGTCATCGAGTCAACAACAAATAAGATCTCATCCGGTTTTGTCGCTTCCTTAACAGCAGTGATCTCCACCATCAAAGGCTCATCTATGGCCAAACGACCAGCAGTATCGATGATAACAACATTATGACCATTACGTTTTGCCTCTTCAACACCTGCTTTGGCAATAGCAATCGGGTCTGTTGATGCTCTATCAACATAAACAGGAACACCAACTTGTTCAGCCAAGACTTCCAATTGATCAATCGCTGCTGGACGATAAACGTCACCTGCGACCAACAATGGTTTTTTATTCTTTTTATCTTTCAGGAATAATGCCAGCTTACCAGAAAAAGTTGTTTTACCGGCACCATTCAGACCTGCAATCAAAATAACAGTAGGATTTTTACCAATCTCTAACTCTGTGACAGACCCACCCATCAATTCTGTCAACTCATCATTCATGATTTTAGTCAACAATTGACCCGGAGAAATACTTGTCAATACATTCTGCCCTAAAGCTTTTTGTCTAACATCATCTGTAAAAGTTTTAGCAGTTTTGTAATTCACATCGGCATCCAACAATGCTTTGCGAATTTCTTTCATCGTTTCAGCAACGTTGATTTCGGTAATACTGCCTTGTCCTTTTAATACTTTAAAGGCCCTATCTAGCTTATCTTGAAGATTTGAAAACATAAAATCTGAATCTTATTCTATATAAACAGCAAAGTTAAAAAAATTGTCTGTAGTAACCTCATTAACACCCCATAAAAAATGCGACTATTAAAAATAATCGCATTTCTTTGTATACTCGAGTTACCTAACCACTCATTAGTCACTCCTACGCCCACCAAATAAGATGGAAGCATAATATAAAAGTGTTACCAAGGCACTCAAAGCAGCAACGACATAAGTCATAGCAGCCCATTTTAATGCATCTTTAGCACCATCATGTTCCTCACCATTATACGTAACACCAGCATGGTTCAACCATTCCAAAGCGCGGTTTGACGCATCAAATTCTACAGGAAGTGTGATAAACGAAAATATTGTTGTAATCGCCAATGCTCCCACACCTACCGCTAACAACCATGGATTACCGCCTTTGGAAAATGCAAATAACATCACGCCGAGCATTAATACCCATGAAGTCAGTTTGGAAGCCGCATTGACCATTGGTACCATCGCTGAACGGAAACCCAACCATTTATATGCTTTCGCGTGCTGGACAGCGTGACCACATTCATGAGCCGCTACCGCTGCTGCCGCTACACTGCGACCACTATATACCTCAGGACTCAAGTTGACCGTTTTATCCGATGGATTATAATGATCGCCCAGGCGATCAGGAATTGACAATACCTTCACATCATATATACCGTTATCATTGAGCATTTTCTGCGCAATCTCAGCTCCAGACATTCCATTCCCCAATGGCATCTCTGAATACTTCTTAAATTTGTTTTTAAATCTTGTCTGGACAATTAGGCTTACCACCATTATTCCAATAAATAAAATCAAGTACATAGCTTTTTTATATTTTTATCGTTATTCTCTTTTTAATAGTTTCAATATGATCATCAAACCTCATTCCAATTCCTATAAATTGATAAAGGCATGAACTTCTAAGATAATAAAAAGCGTATAACTGACAAAAAGAACAATTTCTTCTGATGCAGACATGACATTGTAGCATAAAAAAGGGAGTGAAAAACTCACTCCCTTTGTTTGTTATTTTCTAAATTATAGTGCTTATTTCATTATCCCATCTGAAAGACTAAATCAGAACCCTCTATCATTTTACGTAAATTACTCAATGCATAGCGCATTCTTCCTAAGGCGGTATTGATACTCACCTCCGTTATCTCAGCAATATCTTTAAAACTCATATCACAGAAGTGTCGCATAATTAAAACCTCTTTCTGATCATCTGGTAGTTTCTGGATCATTTTCTTTAAGTCGACATCGACCTGTTGTCTCAGCATTTTTGATTCAGCACTTTCATCGCTGAATTCCAATACTTCAAAAATGTCGAAACCATCCGCATTAACGATATTTGGGGCCCGCTTGGCTTTTCTAAAAAAGTCAACGATCATATTGTGGGCAATACGGATAGCCCAAGGCAAAAATTTCCCCTCTTCATTGTACTTGCCCGATTTTAATGTGTTGATGATTTTAATGAAAGTCTCCTGGAAAATATCTTCAGCAAGATATTCGTCTTTTACTTTCATATATATAGAGGTGTAAATTTTCGATTTATATCGATTCAACAATGCCTCTAGGCCGGACTCTTGGCCCCCGACATACATTTGGATCAATTCTTGATCACTCTTACTTTTCAAAAGTCTCATACGTCACTTACTTTTTAGCAGTTCGCAAATAAATTATCAGTTCTGTTGTAAAATGTAAATGTTTAGCGTATAGTGTTCCTTTCTTATTGTAAAACAATCAATTAATAGTATTTCAAAGTACCGTAAAATTATTGAGTAATCAAATTATTACATTTCAATTTAAGGTTTTTTAACATTTAAAATGTTAAAACTCCCTTTCCTTCGCAAAAAGGCATTTAATAAAAAGGCTTATGTCTGATTCAATTTATCCAGTGACTAACCTTGAGACAAACTCTCAACTAACAGGGACTTTATAGGGACCTCATTCGGACCTTGTCCGGACCTTATTCGGACCTTATTCGGATGAAAGCGAATAAAGTACCTATCAATCCCCTATTATATTAGGATAAAATTCCTGTTAATTAGAAGGTTGATGCACAGTTGCCCGTAAGATAGTACGGTCGTACTTCATAGCAGATACGGCGCATAAAACTTAAAAAACAAATGCATGAATGACTCGCATGTGGCAGAGCAAGTACGCGGTGGGTATCGTATAAGATCAAAAACGAAAAAAGCGGAATCACCCTGAGATGATTCCGCTTTTCTATATGATAAAGACAGCGTCTTATTTATACAATGGGAATTCTGCCATCATGGCTTTCACTTTACCATGGATCTTATCCAATTCAGCATCATTGGATGCATTTTTCAATGCCTCATCAATTAACTCTCCGATTTGAATAATATCATTTTCTTTGATACCACGAGTAGTGATTGCGGCTGTACCGAAACGCACACCTGAAGTTACAAAAGGAGAACGTGTATCAAAAGGAACCATATTTTTATTGGTTGTGATACCTGCTTTACCCAATACGGCTTCAGCTTCTTTACCAGAAATATCTTTGTTACGTAGATCAACCAACATCAAATGGTTATCTGTACCACCAGAGATAATCTTATAATCTCGATCAACGAAGAACTTTGCCAATGCAGCAGCATTTTTCTTCACCTGAACAATGTATTCCATATACTCGTCTGACAAGGCCTCACCGTAAGCAATTGCTTTTGCAGCAATTGTATGCTCCAAAGGACCACCTTGCGTACCAGGGAAAACAGCTAAATCCAACAATTGCGTTATCGTACGGATTTCACCTTTGGGTGTTTTGATACCCCAAGGGTTTTCAAAATCCTTACCAACCATAATCATACCACCACGAGGACCACGTAGTGTCTTGTGTGTCGTAGTTGTAACAATATGACAATGAGGAAGTGGATCATTCAATAGACCACGCGCGATCAAACCTGCTGGATGGGAGATATCAGCCAAAACAATCGCACCGATTTCATCAGCAACTTTACGGATGCGTGCATAGTCCCAGTCACGGGAGTAAGCTGAAGCACCACAGATGATCATTTTTGGTTTTTCACGAAGCGCGGTTTCTTCCAACTGTTCGTAATCAATTAGACCTGTTTCTTCTTTTACACCGTAAAATAATGGTTGATAGATCTTACCAGAAAGGTTTGCTGGTGATCCGTGAGTCAAGTGTCCACCATGAGATAAATCAAGACCTAAAATTTTGTCTCCAGGTTTGATTGTCGCCAAAAAAACAGCCGCATTTGCCTGTGCTCCAGAGTGAGGTTGAACATTTACCCATTCTGCGCCAAATAATTGCTTTGCACGATCAATTGCGATGGTTTCAATTTCATCCACAACTTCACAACCTCCATAGTAACGTTTTCCTGGGAGGCCTTCTGCATATTTATTTGTCAACACTGAACCAGCAGCTTCCATCACTTGTTTTGAAACAAAGTTTTCCGAAGCAATTAATTCAATACCTTCTTCTTGGCGTTTCAGCTCATCAGCTATTAAATTAAAAATGGCTTGATCTCTTTCCATTGTTTTTAAATGTTGTAAAGTAAATTTTGTTTTTATTTTAATGCCTCAAAGATAGCATATTCCATAAAGAATATCGACAAAAAGCCATATTTTATTAAATGTTCCTAGAAAAATGAGCTTATTTATGCGAATTAGCTAATTAACCAAGGTATCCGTTTAACTCCTATCTGGATTCACACAATCCAATAAAAATTGAATGTTTTGTAAATGTCAAAAAATCCAAGGCGGGCGATTTGCGATTAAAAATATGTATTTTTGTTAAAGAATTGGCTAAAACATTATCAAAATGAGCACAGAACATACAGCAATTGCTCCTGTTACCTTAACGCAAGGGGCAATCAAGGAACTCAATAAATTAAAAGATCAGCAAGAAATTTCTGATGATTTTGGTTTACGTGTCGGTGTAGAAGGAGGCGGTTGTTCGGGTATGAGTTATATCCTTGGTTTTGACCAGAAAAAAGATGGAGACAACGAGTACGAAATTGAAGGAATCCGTATTTTTATGAACAAAGCACATGGCTTATACCTTGCAGGCATGGAAATTGACTTCAAATCAGGACTTGACGCAAGAGGTTTTACTTTCAATAACCCAAATGCAAGTAGCACTTGTGGTTGTGGAAGTAGTTTTTCAGCATAAGTTGAAATTTGCACATATTCCAATGAAAAAGGGATTGCGGATAGCAATCCCTTTTTCATATTAGCCCTCCGTAACAGCAAACCTGATCGACTGTTTCGGAAAATTCAACCGCCCCTTATTCCACGTATTCCTGCTACGATCGCCCTATCTCCTAGCTTTCAGTTCGACTTCATCAGCCACCATGATTGTGTAATCGTTGATCATTGACCGTATCGGGGATTTTCAAAAATATTTTGCTCATCATATAATGATACTACAGCAACAAAGCCCTCTTTCTTTTTCCATCATAATTCACTAAATTAGCGACCTTTAGAAAAGAAGCATACAACAGTCTGATGTACAAAGAATATAAGCAGTTAAATTTACCTGAGATTGGTAAAGAGATTTTGACCCGTTGGGAACAGGAAAAAATATTCGAAAAAAGTATCAATAATCGCCCTGAGAGCAAGTCATATACATTTTTTGAAGGGCCACCTTCTGCAAATGGAATGCCTGGAATCCATCACGTGATGGCTCGTACGATTAAGGATATTTTCTGTCGCTACAAGACATTGAAAGGCTACCAGGTAAAACGAAAAGGAGGCTGGGATACCCACGGCCTTCCAATTGAACTTGCCGTCGAGAAAGCTCTTGGTATTACTAAGGAGGATATCGGCAAAAAGATTACCGTAGAAGAATATAATGACGCTTGCCGCAAGGAAGTGATGAAATATACCGATGTATGGAATGACCTAACCAACAAAATGGGTTATTGGGTCGATCTTGAACATCCTTACATCACGTATAAAAACGAATACATCGAAACCTTATGGTATTTGTTAAAAGAGCTCTATAAAAAAGGCTTATTGTATAAAGGTTACACCATTCAACCTTATTCACCTGCTGCAGGTACAGGATTGAGTTCCCATGAGCTTAATCAACCGGGTACGTATAAAGATGTGAAGGATACAACAATTGTTGCTGAATTCAGATTGATCAAAAGCCAGCTCCATCCAGCGATTGAAAAGTTAGTGGATGATGAAGCCGAAGATATTGCATTTATCGCTTGGACGACTACGCCTTGGACCTTACCGTCCAATACAGCTTTGGTTGTTGGCAAGAAAATAAACTATGTCAAAATCAGAACTTTCAATAAATATACAGGTGCACCAGTATCTGTTGTATTGGCAAAAGATCTGGTCAGCAAGCATTTTAAAGCAGAGGGGCAAGATGCCTCTTTCCAAGACTACAAATTGGGTGATAAAGTTATCCCTTGGGAACTTGCAACAGAATTTGTAGGGGAAGAGCTTGTTGGCTTGCGCTATGAACAATTGTTGCCTTATATCACCAATGAAGATTTACAAGAAAATGCATTCCGCGTCATCCCTGGTGACTTTGTGACCACTGAAGATGGTACAGGTATCGTGCATGCTGCGCCGACCTATGGTGCAGATGACTTTCGTGTAGCAAAAGAACACGGTGTACCGGGTATTTTGGTCAAAGACGAAAATGGGAAAGATGTTCCTACGGTAGACCGTACAGGTCGTTTCGTGAATGAAATCACCGATTTTGCAGGACGATTTGTAAAAGAGGAATACTACAGTGCAGAAGAGCGTGCGAAAGAAGATTTCAAACCTACTGACGTCTTGATCTCGATCAAACTAAAAGAGGATAACAAAGCATTTGATGTTAAAAAATACGAGCACACCTACCCACACTGTTGGCGTACAGACAAGCCGGTTTTATACTATCCATTGGATAGCTGGTTTATCCGTACTACTGCGGTAAAAGAGGATCTGGTCGCTTTAAATAAAACGATCAACTGGAAACCCGAAGCAACTGGAACAGGACGCTTTGGAAACTGGTTGGAAAACCTGGTCGATTGGAACCTTTCCCGCTCTCGTTACTGGGGTACACCACTTCCAATCTGGCGTTCAGAAGATGAGAATGAAGAGGTCTGTATCGGTTCGTTACCTGAATTAAAGTCTTTGTTAGAGGCCTCCCTGACTTCGGATGTGCTATCGGCAGATGAGAAAGCGAAAAACCAAGCCTATCTAGATAAATTTGACACAGAAAAGCTAGATTTACACCGTCCATATGTTGACGACATCGTTCTTGTTTCTGATGCTGGTCAAAAATTATTCCGTGAGCCTGACTTAATTGACGTATGGTTCGATTCGGGAGCAATGCCTTATGCACAATGGGGATTGGATCATGAGAAGCTGGCAAAAGGTGAAGAGTTTCCATTTAAAGATGGATTCAATCATGCATACCCTGCAGACTTCATCGCCGAAGGTGTGGATCAGACTCGTGGATGGTTCTTTACGCTACATGCGATCTCTACAATGATGTATAAATCGGTCTCTTTCAAAAACGTTGTTTCCAATGGATTGGTATTGGATAAAAACGGAAATAAGATGTCCAAACGCTTAGGCAATGGTGTTGATCCTTTCTCAACGATCGATCAATATAGTGCTGATGCTACCCGTTGGTATATGATCAGCAATGCTGCTCCTTGGGACAATTTAAAATTCAACATGGAGGGATTGGATGAGGTACGCCGTAAGTTCTTCGGTACGCTATACAATACCTATGCATTTTTTGCGCTTTATGCCAACATTGATAAGTTCTCCTATGCAGAACCAGATATTACATTAGAAAACCGTCCTGAAATCGACCGCTGGATTGTCTCGTTACTAAATTCACTAACGAAAGAAGTAGATGAATATCTAGCGGATTACGAACCGACGAAAGCCGCACGTGCAATCCAAAACTTTGTGGATGAACACTTGAGTAACTGGTACGTTCGTTTGTGCCGTCGTCGTTTCTGGAAAGGAGAATATACCGAAGATAAAATTTCTGCATATCAGACATTATACACTTGTCTGGATACCATTGCGAAATTAATGTCACCAATATCGCCATTCTTCTCGGATAGACTATTCCTGGATTTGAATACTGCAACCAATAAGGAACAAGTTGAGTCAGTTCACTTAGCCAACTTCCCGGTATACGATGAAAAACTAGTGGATAAAGATCTGGAAGAACGTATGGCCCTGGCGCAGGATATTTCGTCTTTGACACTTTCACTACGTAAGAAAACGTCGATCAATGTGCGTCAGCCATTAAACAAAATCCTCGTCCCAGTACTGGATAGTGCTTTCCAGGAGAAGGTGGAAAAAGTAAAAGATTTGATACTTTCGGAAACCAATATCAAAGATATTGAGTTCATTACGGATACAACTGGTATAATCAAGAAAAAAATAAAACCAAACTTCAAAGCTCTTGGCGCGAAAGTTGGTAAGGATATGAAGTTAGTTTCTTCAGCTATCCAATCGTTGACTATAGATCAAATCAGCACATTGGAATCAGCCGGTGAATTGGCCCTAACAGGTACGCCATATACTATTCTATTAAGCGATGTAGAAATTATAGCAGAGGATGTGGAGGGATGGCAAGTTGCTAATCTGGGTAAATTGACCGTAGCATTGGATGTTCATATCACCGAAGAATTGAAGAAAGAAGGTTTATCAAGAGAGTTGATCAACCGTCTACAAAATTTACGGAAGGAAAAAGGACTTGAGGTGACTGATAGAATTAACGTAAAGTTAACAGCAGCCTCAGAAGTAGTCAATGCAGCGAAAGAAAATTTATCTTATATTTGCACCGAAATTCTAGCCGATTCATTGGTATTTGAAGATTCACTAACTGAAGGAGAGACCATCGAGATCGATGGCAAAGAACTTAAGGCATTAATCCAAAAAAATTAAATTATGGCAAACAACAACGAGAAAACACGCTATAGCGATTCAGAATTACAAGAATTCAAAGATATTATCTTGGACAAGCTTAGAATAGCAAAAGAAGAGCTTTCCTCGTTGACAGCAACGCTCAATAACAGCAATGCGAATGGTACAGACGATACTGCGGGCACATACAAGACCTTAGAAGACGGCTCTGCAACTTTGGAAAAGGAACAAACCAACCAATTGGCTGCACGTCAAAAGAAGTTTATCGACAATCTGGAAGCAGCGTTGGTGCGCATCGAGAACAAAACGTATGGTATCTGTAGAGAAACAGGAAAACTGATCCAAAAAGAACGTTTGAAAGCTGTTCCGCATACAACCTTGAGCATCGAGGCGAAAAACAAACAATATTAATTTTAGGTAAAAATATATGGTCTTTGCGTAGGCAAAGACCATTTTTATAGCACAATGAAGGGGTATACGAAACCAGTCGCACTGATTGTCGCGATTCTTTTAATAGACCAATTGTCAAAAATATGGGTTAAGCTCTCTATGACAATTGGACAAAGTCATCACATATTAGGTAAATTCTTCCAAATCCATTTTATTGAAAACAATGGGATGGCCTACGGAATGGAATTTGGTGGTGATTACGGGAAATTGTTCCTGACCGTGTTTCGGATACTGGCCGTAGCTGGTATTGGGTATGGTCTACATTACATGATCAAGAATAAATACAACCGTGGCTTTATATTAAATGTCGCCCTGATTCTTGCTGGTGCTTTGGGAAATATCATTGATTCAGCATTCTATGGTGTGATCTTCAGTGACAGTACTTTTTACGACAAGGCATCTTTATTTCCGGCGGGTGGAGGATATTCATCCTTCCTGCATGGAAAAGTAGTTGACATGCTTTATTTTCCTTTAATTGAAGGTACTTTCCCTACTTGGGTACCTTTTTGGAGTGGTGAAGAGTTTCTATTCTTCCGGCCGGTATTCAACATTGCAGACTCAGCTATTTCAGTGGGGGTCGTACTGATACTATTATTCCAAAAACGTTATTTCAAAACAGAAAAAGAAGAGAAATCGAGTATCCATAGCGAAATCGTTGAAGATTAACGAAATATCTTACAAAAGCCTTGTTAATCGCAAGGCTTTTCTTTTAAAACGTTAAAAACGGGGATCGTATTCTGATTATCAAGCAATCTGGTCATATAGGTTATGACGGTCTCCATACTAAATACCAAAAAATGAAAAACATTAACTTATTCCTTATCGTCTGCGCACTTTTTGTGACAAAAGTGGCACAAGCACAACAAATTGAAATCCCGAATCTAAAAAAACATATCTACTACCTGGCGGATGACAAAATGCAAGGTCGCGGGACAGGTAGTAAAGAAGTGTTCAAAGTAGCGGACTATATCGAAAAGGAGTTTAAAAAATATAAATTACAACCCAAGGGTGAAAAAGGCTATCGCCAATCTTTTAAAGCAAAGGTGTGGAAGGTAAAGGTAGCTGACAGTATTCGTAATGCTGACAATATTATAGGTTTTATCGATAATGGAGCCCCGCTGACAGTTGTGATAGGTGCGCATTACGATCACTTGGGAACAGGTCGCCAAGGTAGCTCAAAAGACTCGCTAGGTGTTGGTAAAATCCACAATGGTGCTGATGACAATGCTTCGGGTACTGCTGGTTTATTGGAACTCGCCCGTTATTTTAGCAGCAATAAGGAAAAAGAGCCTTATAATTTATTATTTATCGCTTTTGGTGCCGAGGAGCTGGGTCTGGTGGGTTCCAAATATTTTACCGAACACCCTACCCTACCGTTGGAAAAAATCACGGCAATGCTTAATATGGATATGATCGGCCGCTACAATCCCGACAACGGTCTTGCCGTCATCGGATACGGAACAAGCAGTCAATGGCCGACTATTTTCAAAGATATCCAAGCGCCTATCAAGTTCAACTTAAGCAAAGACGGTAACGGCGGGTCGGATCAGACTTCATTCTACAAAAAGAATATTCCCGTATTATTCTTCCATACTGGCGGACATCCCGACTATCATATGCCAACGGATGATGCAGACAAAATCGATTACAATTCATTAAAATCTATTCTGGATCTAGAGAAATCGGTAATCGAGAATATCATGAAACAATCAAGTAAAATGGACTTTATCTGGACCAACTAAAACGGATAAAATAATCCGTTGATGACCTTTTAAAATATAGCCTAGGCTCGAGGGCAAACGAGAGCGGATTTATTAAGGTACTTTAGATACCCGCGAGATTAAAACACAGATAAAAAAATAAGTATACGGATGAAAAAAATTCTTGTCACAGGATCCAATGGCTTTTTGGGTCAGAAGGTCGTTGACCTATTTGCTGGAAATAATCTTTATGAGGTTACAGCCATTTCAAAAGGCCCGAATAGAAACCCGAATCAAGCAGGATATATTTTCTATCAAGTTGACTTGTTGGATCAGATCCTATTAGCGGATTTTTTATCCAACCATATTTTTGATGCGATTATACACACCGCTGCTATGACCAGTGTGGAAGCATGTGAGGCCGATAAAGCTGCCTGCCAGCTGATCAATGTAGATCTGGTACAAACACTAGCAAGTTACTGCGAAAAAAATAAGACACAGTTGATCCATCTCTCTACCGATTTTGTATTTGATGGCAAAAAAGGCACTGCCTATAATGAACTGGATGCCCCCCACCCACAAAGTGAGTATGGGAAAAGCAAATATGCCTCTGAACAAGTACTGGCACAGTCTTCCTGTCCTTATGCGATCTTACGTACAATTTTGGTCTACGGTATCAACGGAGATCCGAATCGTTCCAATCTAGTCCTTTGGGCGAAGGCAAAGCTCTCCCAAAAAGAAGCTATAAAAGTGGTTAATGACCAATGGAGAATGCCTACCTTTGTAGATGATTTAGCGCATGCTTGTCAATTGGCTATTGAACGACAAGCTCAGGGAATATTTCATATCTCTGGAGCGGAGTTGATGTCCATCAATGAGGCGGTTTATAAAATCGCAGATTATTGGAAACTGGACAAAACATTGATTTCAGAAATCAGCGCGGCGAGTATTGGACAAGCGGATAACAGGCCGCGCCAGACAGGTTTTGATCTCAGTAAATCCGAAAAAGAACTGGGCTATGTACCAACAACATTTTTGAAATCTTTGGAAATAATTGATAGCCAATTCAAAGAATTTGGACGATAATGACAAAAAATGATATGATAGAGAAATTTGCTAGAGAGTCATACACGGAGATGAACGAATTGGTCCTACCTAACGATACCAACACATTTGGAAATCTAATGGGCGGCCGTTTATTATACTGGATGGATATCTGTTCAGCTATTGCCGCACAAAAACATTGTAGCAATGTGGTCGTTACAGTATCTGTGGATAATGTATCTTTTAAACGATCGATCAAATTGGGTGAAGTGGTCACCATACAAGCGCAAGTGACACGTGCATTTAACAGCTCCCTAGAGGTACGCATGGAAATTTTCGCATCAAATCTGCCCGAGGGCACACGTGTAAAAACCAATGAGGCTTATTATACCTTTGTTGCTGTAGACGCCGACAACAACCCCAAAGCCGTCCCTGTGTTGATCCCGGAGACAGAGCCAGAACACAAAGCTTACGAGGATGCGCTACAACGACGAGAACTTCGCCTTATTCTGGCAGGAAAATTAAAACCCGAAAATGCAAAAAAACTAAAAGCATTGGTCAGTTTATTTAGCCAAAAGAATTGATACCTTATGCTATAATTGCAGTAAATAAAAAGAGAGAACATATATACAAGTTCTCTCTTTTTATTTATAATCCTGTCCAAACAGGAGCAGTATGTTAGTCTAGCATTCTTCTAAATCAACTAGTCCTCGTTACCTAAGGCTAAGATTCGATCAAATTCCTCCGGTTTAAGTGGCATCACCGATAGGCGGCCCTGTCTTACCAAAGCGATATCCTGTAACTGTTCATCTGCTTTGATCGTCTCCAGGGTGACAGATTTCTTCAATGTTTCAACAGGAGCCAGATCCACGACAACCCAACGTTCATCATCTGTCGTTGGGTCCTGATAAAATTCTTTCACCACTTTTGCGACACCAACCACATCCTTTCCTTCGTTGCTATGATAGAACAGAACCAAGTCCCCTTCTTTCATCGCTTTCATATTATTCCTAGCCTGGTAATTGCGTACACCATCCCAAAACGTCCGTCCATCTTTATTGAATTGTTCCCAACTATATTTAAATGGTTCAGATTTTACTAAGAAATATTGCATAGTCAAATATTTGTTAAGCGTTAAAAACTATTGTTGCGGCATTAATACTTCCATTTTATCCGCAAAATGCGCACAGTAGTCACGCAAGTCACCGATCACCTTCTCAGCCATGGGATCTCCACCTGAGGAACGGATAAAGGAATCGCCCAAGGTTTGTAAGGTTTCATAAAAAAAACGCTTCATTTCATCATAAGGCATGTCTTTGGTCCAAAGGTCAATGCGCATTGAATTTTTATAATGAGAATCCCATAGGGCTAAAAACATTGCTTTAGCAGGTAATTCTTCTGCATTATTCCCATCTGTGGACGACCACATGATGTTTTCAGGAACATTGTTTTCGTCCAGCTCTACTTGTAATTTTATTTCCGCTTTTTTCATTTTAGTATTGAGTATTGAGATATGAGTATTTAGTATTGAGATTTCAGTTTTGTAAGCCCATGGCATACATCGTATCTCTTCTTATTTTTTTATTTTCCACTACGCAAATGTCACTTTAACGATCAGGCTAGCAACACAGACGACCAGCAAAAACGCCAACTGTAGCATCCACATTTTTTTATTCTCTTTAATGAGTACTCTAAACAAAATATCAACGATTGTCAGTAGTACCATCAAAGCTATAAATGCCCCCCATGTAAATAGTGCCTTTTCGTCATTGGGATTTTCCATAACAAACCAAGCTACCAAGCATGCACTAGCGATATTTAATGGAGTAAACCGCATTCTTCACCTATCGCTTCTTGAAATTACGATTTGATCCTGTTGCCTTACCACCACCAGACTTCCCTTTGCTCTTGGCTTTCGGCTTAAAGCCCGAGGCACGTTGTGCTTCACGTACTTCCTTTTGTTTGATCACATATTTCTTTTCATGGAAGGCTCCCTGATAATCTGGATTGTCTTTTTTCTTTTGATTATCAATATCACGTGCGATATCCTGTTTCTCCTGAAAAGGTGTTTTCTCAATAAATACCTCTTCCGGAATTGGATGTACCGGAATACTCTGCTTAATCAATTTCTCAATTTTTCGGACATAATATTTCTCGGCCTCATTACAAAAAGTGATTGCATCCCCTTCATTGAAGGCTCTACCGGTACGTCCGATACGATGCACATAGTCTTCGATAACAATAGGAACTTCGAAGTTGATTACGTGGCTCACATTGGACACATCAAGTCCCCGTGCTGCGACGTCCGTTGCAACTAGGATACGGATATTTCCCTCCTTAAATGCGTTGATCGAGTTTATACGGGTATTCTGTCCCTTATTCGCATGAATGACACGAACTTCATCTTTGCCATATTTACGCTCCAGAAAATGAAAAACGTTATCTGCAACCTGCTTTGTTTTACAAAAAACAATCAGTCTACTAAAAGCTTCATCATCTTTCAATAGATGCTGCAGTAAATTCAGTTTTGTTTTTTGATTAGGGACAAAATACAAAGCCTGGCTAACCGTTTTTGCGGGAGTCGCTTGTTCAGACACCTCGATAACGGTAGGAAAAGCAAGAAAATCTCCAGCGATCTTACGAACAAGCTCACTCATTGTTGCTGAAAACAATAGATTTTGGCGTTTGCGAGGAACGATTTCCAATACGCGGTGGATTTTGCTGATAAATCCCATATCCATCATCTTGTCCGCTTCGTCCAAAACTAAAAATTTGAGTGATTTAACGACGATATGTCCTTCTAAATATAAATCAAGGAATCGCCCCGGTGTAGCAACGATAATATCAACTCCTTTTTCAAGTGTTTCTATTTGAGTTTTTGGTCCTAATCCGCCATATAATACAACAGAACGTAAATCAAGGTAAGTAGAAAATAATTTGATGTTCTCCTCGATCTGCATCGCCAGCTCGCGGGTTGGTGTTAAGATCAGGGCGCGTGCATCAGTTCCTTGTGCATACTTCAATTTCATCAACATGGGCAATACAAATGCAGCTGTCTTTCCGGTTCCGGTCTGAGCTATTCCCATCACATCCTGCCCCGCCAATATCGGTGTAATTGCCTTTTCTTGGATCTCAGTCGGTTGTTCATACCCCGCTTCTGTGACCGCATTTAAGATCTGTTTATTGAATTTAAAATTTTCAAATGATTGCTGCATCCGACAAAGATAAGGAAAAGAGTCCATTTGACTTTCTTTGATAACCAATACGGTACACATTTACTTTTAATTGACATAAAAATTGGAAAAAAGCACAATATAAAGTCTATTATTTTGGTTTTTAATAGAATTAAAGCATTTTTGTAGGGTATAAACAAACTTTTTATCAGGTTGATATGAAAAAATTATGGATGTGTTTGTTGTTGATAACAACAAGCTTTGCTGCATTTGCCGATGAGGGAATGTGGTTTTTAATGTATCTGAAGCGTCTAAATGAGGCCGATATGCAAAAGAAAGGCCTTCGTTTAAGTGCCGAAGAAATCTACAGCATTAACAACTCGAGCTTAAAAGATGCTATCGTGCAATTCAACGGTGGCTGTACAGCAGAGATTGTGTCTGACCAAGGCTTGGTATTCACCAATCACCACTGTGGCTATGGCGCTATTGCCGAATTGTCTACACCCGAAAATGACCATTTAACAAATGGTTTCTGGGCAAAAACAAAAAGCGAGGAATTGAAGCCTAAATCATTATCTGTACGCTTTTTTGTACGCATGGATGATGTTTCGAAACGTATCTTAGGTTTGGTCAACAATAAAATGACTGAAGATGAGCGTAACAAAATCATAGCAGCTGAGATCGCAAAAATCCAAAAGGAAAACAGCGAAAATGGCAAATATGTTGTTGAGGTAAAATCTTTCTACCAAGGGAATGAATATTATTATTTTGTATACCAAGATTATAATGACGTGCGTCTAGTGGGAACTCCTCCAAATAGTATTGGTAAATTCGGTGGCGACACCGACAACTGGGAATGGCCCCGTCATACAGGTGACTTTTCAATTTTTCGCGTGTATGCAGACAAAAACGGAAACCCAGCAGAATATGCACAGGACAATGTTCCATTGAAACCAAAACATTTCTTACCTGTTAGCTTAAAAGGTGTTCAAGAAGGCGATTTTGCTATGATCCTTGGTTACCCGGGGCGTACCAACCGTTGGATGCCTTCAGGTGGCATCAATCAAAACGTGAAATTTGCGTACCCAGCTTGGGTTGAAGCATCTAAAACAGGTATGGATGCTATGAAGAAATTCATGGATCAGGATCAAGCTGTCAAACTAAACTATGCTTCGAAATACTCTCAGGTAGCCAATTACTGGAAAAATCGTCAGGGTATGATTGATGCATTGACCTTACATAAAACAGCGGCATCTAAAGCTAAAGATGAGGTTAAATTTGACAAATGGGCAAATCAAGCCGCCAATAAAGCGGAATACGGTGATGTAATCAAAACAATCAATGCATTTTATAGTGCAACAAATGAGAAAGCGAAACACGATAATTACCTGATGGGTATGATCCGTTCCAGTGCAATCGCTACGCTACCTTATTCGATCGGTTCTGGTTTAGAAGTTTATGCTGCGGGTGATGAAGCGCGCAGAAAAGATATTCTTCCACGTTTAAAATCAGCAATCGATGCAGGCTACGAAAAAATGTATATGCCTTTAGAAGAGCAGGTATTAATCGATGAATTGAATCTATATGCAAAAAAAGCTGGGAATATCGCTCCATATGTTGCTGAATTAGCTGCTAAAAATAACAACGATTTCACAGCCTATATCAAAGAATCGGTAAAAAACAGCATTTTTGCTTCTGCTGAGCGTTTAAACAATTACTTGGAAAAACCAAATGCTGAAATTTTAGCAAATGATCCATTGTATAAGTTATCTTCGGCATTGATCAACAAATACCGTGAGGAAGATCCTAGCGCGAAAGCTGAGCATGACAAGTTTGACGCAGCTTACCGCAAATATGTTGCAGGTGTATTGGCCTCCAATCCAAAAGGTAAATTCTATCCGGATGCAAACAGTACATTGCGTCTTTCTTATGGCACTATCAAAGGCTTACCAAAAGACCCTCGTAACGATGCTGACAAGAACTTCTATACAACCTTAAAAGGTACTGTTGCGAAATACAAAAAAGGTGACGAAGAGTTCGATTTGCCACAACGTTTGATGGATTTGTACAAAAATAAGGACTATGGCCGTTACGCTGACAAAAAAGGATATTTACCAGTAAACTTCCTAAGTAACAACGATATAACTGGTGGAAACTCCGGTTCTCCGGTAATAAATGGCAATGGCGAATTAATTGGCCTAGCTTTTGATGGTAATATTGAGGCGATGGCTGGTGATGTGATCTTCGACCATAAGCTACAACGTACAATTTCAGTTGACATCCGTTATGTATTATTTATCATCGATAAATTTGCTGGGGCAACGAATATTATTGAGGAACTTAAGATTGTTGAATAGTTTTTTTTAAGCTTTTTCGATAAAAAAAAACGAAATTTATTTTCAATTTGATTCGTTTTTGTATATTTAGGGAGTGTTTAGGAAAAAACCATAAAAACTAAAATTATAATTATAAAAAAATGGAAAACTACGTAAAATTAAAAGAGTTAGTAGCTTCTATCGAAGCTGATGCAGACAAGTTCTTCAACAATGGTAATTCTGCTGCTGGTACACGTGTACGTAAAGGATTACAAGACATCAAAACCTTAGCACAAGAAATTCGTAACGAAGTTACTGCTAAGAAAAACAACGGAAAATAATCTTTCTTGAGTTTACATAAAAAAGGCCTTTCAAATGAAGGGCCTTTTTTACGCACTAATGCGACCTAAAGCTTGTTACAAGTAGTAACAGCCCATCACAAGGTTATACACCTTCACACCAAGATAACCACCCACAACTGCATTTAGTTTGTCGTAAACTTGCTTTCTATTCAAAGGTTTGTCTTTTTTCTTAAGAAGCTCGTTAGAAGAAATAGTTACAGGACTCAGCTCTACTTTAGTGGCAAACATATTATAATGGAGCTCCGGGACAGCCAAACCCAAAATCATCCCAGGTAGACCATTGAATGCAGACGGCCCGCCAGATACGGGAATCTGATCTGTATAAAATGCGACAGCATAGATTGAGTCAAGTACAAGCCCATTAGCTCTGCGGCATTGATATCCTGCGATCTCTCTGTACTCGTTTGTAATTTTCCATTTAATCTTCAGCGTAGAATCGGCTATTACAATCCGTTCTCCTCCCAATTCAAATGTAGATTTGAATTCCTTTGTTTTCAAATGTTGATAACTGCTGATTCCCGATTCGAAAATCCCCATCCGCATCAGCTGCTCAGCGGCCTCAGGGTAATCCTCAGGAACATGTTCATAAAGCACCTCATTTGTAGAAAACTTCAACGTCTTTTTGAGGACTTGATTTTCTGGCGCATGTTCCGCCATTCCCTTAAATGCATTTCGGCTCTCTTCGTCCTTAGCATAAGCTCCATAACGCTTGATCAAATTTTTAAGAAATACGGTTTTCTCAAAAGTAATTGTTCCCTGATCTGGAAAATAAGCATATTGCCCCTCCGCTACCTTTCCCAAACATAGTATTAAAAATAGGGTTATTATATTTCTGATCGTTCTCATTTTATTTTGATTTGACTAACATCTTATTGATTTCCCAGCTCAGTTTCACCATATAATATCTACCGATGGTATTAAATCGGCGCTCAGTCAGAAGTGTTCCATTTTGATTTCGTTCAAAGCCAATATTTTGGTTCAATACGTCATTGATCATAAATGTCAGTTCGAGCTTCTCGTCTTTCATAAACTTTTTTGATAGTCCGGGACTCAGCACAAAACGCTCGAATTTCTTACTATAAACCGCCGTTGGTGCCTGATATATGTAGTTAAATTCTGTCCGTAATACAAATTTGGCTGGCAGGAAGTATTTAAATTCTCCATTAGATGAGAATGTAAACCCTTTACTATCTTCCATCATGCCAATCGAATTATCCTGGATGACATATCCCGGTGAAACCTCAATTCCAAAATCCAAACCTTTTGTTGAAGACTTTTGAAGTCCATAACTCAAAGAATAGGTCTGAAACTTTGCATTGGCTAAAACATTATTCACGTAATTATAATTATTACCGATAGAAATAGCTGGCCCTCCACCGTGTCTCAATTGGTACTTTTTCCATAAAATCCCATAATACATTGGTCTTATGCTAATTTGATTATTGGCATTATTGTTCAAGTTATCCCAAATAAAGGTCGTTTTACCGACAGAGTCGATTGTGGTATTTTGCACCAAAGCATTCTTCGTTCGGGAAGCATTGATGTAAATACCGTAAAACTCACCTGTAAGAATGGAGAAAGATCTAAAATTTAAATTCAATTCATTCGTATAAGATGGCTTTAAATTTTCATTTCCTAAATATTCGTTCAATGGATCAAGATTTGAGCGTAGTGGCTGAATCTGATTGAGTGAAGGTAATCCATTTGTTCCTCTATAGATCACGGAAATCGATCTATTTTTTTTAATCTCATAATTTAAATCCAAAACGGGATTATAGACAAAAAAAGATCTGGACAAGTGTGCGTCGTCCGCCCTGTTCAATTGTGACAAATCACTATTTTCAAACCTGTTGGCAATGTTAACAACAAATTTTTCCATCGGCTTATAGTTGATCGAAAGATTATAGGTGTTCTTCGTTGTTTTGTACAAAAAGTCATTGCTATACACATCATCCTTATCGTGATACTTTCCTGTGTTCAGATTTTTGTTCAGGGATTCTACCGAATTACTATTACGGTTAAAATTAATACCGTATTCAAAAGCTAGTATGACCTTTTTTGATAAAGGTTCAGAATAAGACAGCTCACCACCAGTTGTAAATGTATTGTTATCAATGACCTTTTTCTGATCCAAGGTTGTATTTCCCACAGAATCTCCATTTCTATAATAAACTAAACTTGAATATAGCTTTTGCTCACCATCCTGCTTACTTCCTGAGGTGAAATAATTGATTGTTAATGAACGACCCATTTTCTTAAATCGTTTCACATAAAGTGCTGAAGCATTATACTCCTCTGACTTGGTATCATTGTTAAGATCTCGGATATTTCCATTAACCAGCTGATCAAATTGGTTGACCGTGTTTGAAATAGTCCTTGAAGAACTGATATCGCGTTTCCTATTAGCGCCTGCCCATACTGTCAAATCGGATAAAGAATCTATTTTAAATTCATATTTCAGTCCCACATTATGTCTTTTATTATCACTGGAAGCAGCGGTAATGTTATTGCTAATCAGAATGGTATCTCTCGCCGCATTTCTGGTAAATATACTTCTATCCAGATCTACATTTGACTGGCTATATTTATAGTCAATCCGCCAGGAATGTTTCTTATTTGCGGTTTTATCCGAGTATAAGAACCCTGTATTGAGAGACTTTGGAATTCCTTCGCCCTCAAAGTTTCCGGAACCGTCCCCATCACCGCCTATACTTGAAGCTTCCTGACCATTCAATCCTGTTTTGCCTGTATTACTTGCGATCAAATAAGTTGAAACCCGAAAAGATTGGTTGAAATAATTCAAAAAACCTTGACCAAGATAAAATTTATTGTTTCCTCCTCCAGCATCGACTTTTCCAAAAACACCGCGCTTGGCTTCCTCTTTTAGCTTAACATTGATGGTCTGTGTACGTACACCATCATCAATACCAGTTTTCTCTGCTTTATCAGATTTTTTCTCATAGACCTGAATCTTATCCACCATATCCGAACGGATATTTCGGCTCACCAATTTTGGATCGTCACCAAAAAATTCCTCCCCATCAACAAGCATCTTTTCAACGGTTTTCCCTTGTGCGGTAATCTTTCCAGAAGCATCTACAGTAATTCCGGGCAAAACTTTCAAAAGATCCTCAACCTTTGCATTCTTTTCTACCTTGAAACTCCGGGCATCGTATTCTGTTGTGTCTCCCTTTATTGTTATTGGAATCCGGCCCGTTACGATTACCTCCTGCAATAAAGTAGCACTATTTGTAAGCCCAATCGACAAGTTTGAATAATCTCTCTTTGGTAAGATGTCGGCATAATATTCGCCATATTTTGGATAGGTTACGATAAGCACATATTGGCCAGTATCTGGCTGTAATAGAGAGAACCTCCCTTCTTCATCGGATCGGGTGAAGTCCGTCAGAATCGAATCTTTGGCAGTTAACAACATAATTGTCGCATTATGAAGTTTAAGCTTATCTTTTGCGTCTTTAATTTTTCCCTCGATTTTGGATTGCGCATGAACTGTTCCGCATAAGCAAAGTAGAAAAAGTAAAAGTGATAACCACACTCTTTTCATAAAATTTATTAAATGGTATTTAATGACAAATTATAATAGCAGGCAAAACTACTATTTTACTGGATATTTTTTACTTCGTCATAAAAAAAAATAACTATGTAATGAAAAAATCACTAGAAGATTCAATCTAAGTCAAACGAAATCAACAACGTTTCATGTAAGATCATCAATATAAACATTGATTTTATTTTGCCACGATCAACAAAGGGCTATCCATAGATAACCCTTTGTTGATCGAAACAGCTCCTACCTCCAATCGCATTGATCATTGAATAAGCTGACCTTCCTACAAATTGCCTAGCTCCATGATAAATTGAACTGTTTCTTTATTCATGTGCTGCGACAATACAGCCGAAATCTGATCGGTCATTGTCTTTCTGCTCATCCGTTTCATTTTGCTTTTTTCGAATCTCTTCTTATCCATGACTACATCATTGCTCAATTCGACTTTAGTGGCAAAATAAGAAACGTGCTGACTTGGTACCACCAATCCAAGGATCATCCCCGGAAGCCCGTTAATAGACTCAGGTCCACCACTAATCGGAATTTCGTTACAATAATACCCGATCACATAAATCGAATCAGCGGTAAGACCATTAGCTCTCCGGCAGCTGTATCCAGCAATTTCGCGATACTCGTCGGTAACTTTCCATTTGATACGTTTCATCGTGTCTTCCACAATAATCTTTTCGCCAACGATATCATTATACCTTTGGAAAGATCGAGTCGTCATATTGGACAAGGTAATTCCTTCAAAATCCAAAGCGAGCATCATGATATATTGCTTGACCACCTGATCCAGATGATCATCTTTGACCGGTTCAAACAAGGTTTCATTGGCATTGAATTTTAAGGTCTTTTTCAATACTGCATTTTCTGGCAGTTTGGGCAGCACCTGTTCAAAAAACATTTTTGATTTATCATCAGCTTTTGCTAAGAATTTCTTACCCACAATATTCTTTATGTACATGGTCTTATCGTAGGCAATGCTCCCAGACCTCCCGAATAGGGTGTACTGTGCCTTGAGGCTTAGCATAGTGAAGCATAAAAAGAGAAAAACGATATATTTTAGCATGGTATTTATCTTAAATTTTATTAAAACATTTTGGTGAAGTCCCAGGATAGCTTGAGCATATAATATCTACGGATCGTATCATAACGACGCTGTGTAAAAATTGATGTCGATGCTGAACGACTGAAACCCTTATTTTGGTCAAGCACATCATTGATCATAAAATCCAACATGAGCGATTCATTCTTCAGGAATTTTTTACTTACTCCGGGGTGCAACAAAAATTGTTCAAATTTTTGATCAAAAGCCTTCGTTCCTGCTTCGTAGGTATAGCTATAGTTTGTATATACTTTAAAGGTTTTGCCAATAAAATATTCTACACTACCGTTCGATCCAAATACAAAACCATTACTATTTGTGTTGCGCTCCAAGCTGGATTTCATTAACCGATATTGCGGACTGAAGTTTAAATCGAAATTCAATCCTGTCTTTGTATCTCTTTTAAAGTTATATGTAAAATTGAAATTCGTTGTATTGACTTTGTTCAATTGCTGATTGAATAGATTATAATTGTCACTCATATTCAGAGAGAACTGTGGCGAATTGGACAAACCCAGTTTTTTGCTCAATTTGAAATGGTACCCAGACCAGATGTTAACAGATGTATTTGTTTTACCACTTACATTATTCCATGTATAGATATTGAATCCCTGTACAGTATCAATATTTTGTGTGATGGGATTTTTATCCAAAGAGATATTTCCGCCCACATAGACATAACTTCCGGTCAGAATCCGAAATGAGTTATAGTTTATATTTAAGGAGTTTATAAAAGAAGGTTTTAAATTCTCATTTCCCAAATAACGGTTAATCTGATCCGAATTATCCAAAATAGGTTGAATCTGAGTCATGGAAGGCAATTGATTCTTTCCTGTGTAATTCAACCATAACCCTTTGGTTTTTGTGAAAGAATATCCGGCA
Organism: Sphingobacterium ginsenosidimutans; assembly: GCF_039536865.1. NCBI lineage: Bacteria > Pseudomonadati > Bacteroidota > Sphingobacteriia > Sphingobacteriales > Sphingobacteriaceae > Sphingobacterium > Sphingobacterium ginsenosidimutans. The sequence goes on along the minus strand of NZ_BAAAZK010000005.1, from coordinate 276,132 downwards.
CTCACATTGGGATTATACGTAAAATAACTTCTGGAAAGCCCCTCTTGGCTATAGTAATTATATTGTTTCAGTCTGTCATTATTAAAATTATTTGCAACGGTAAACCTAAACTTATCCGTCGTATGCACTATGGCTAATTTATATCTGCTGCTCCGTCTATCGAAATCGTAATTGTTACTGAAACGACTGTCCAGGTTATTATATTTCCCGTCAACACCTTTATTGAATGATTCAACACGGGAGGAATTATTACTACTTTCTATTCCAGTTCCGACAACGAGATTCCAAACTTTTGACAACGGCTCTGTATACGATACCGAAGCGCCTAGCACCTCATTTTTATTATTGCGTTCCTTACGTTGATCTGTAGAGTCTATTGGCGTATAACCTGCGGTATCCTTCTTAGCCAAACTATTTTTAACCTCTGAGAATAGATAACCATCTCCTATCATTTCAGTTCGTCTGACTTGACCATCTAATGTAAATGAGCGCCCCTTTTTCTTAAATTTATGGGTAAAATAAGTACTAAAATTCAACTCGTTGATCGTGTTCTTAATGGTCTCATGAGTTTTTTCAGCTACAGTCGTATCCATATTCTGCGTAAACTGATAGGCTTCACGTCTGTTGTCCGACCAGAGATTTTTGCGGGAAGCTCCACCCCGGATGGTCAAGGTATTTAATGAGTCAAAATTTAGATCATATTTTAAATTGGCGCGATGCTGATCATTCTCTGTATCTACAGATTTATTCGATTTATTATTGATCAAGCCTGTACTGATGGTCTCATCGTCTCCATCACTGCTTAATCTTCCGTATTTATAGTTGATATTAATATTATGTTTATCCTTATTGAATTTATCCGAAAAATTAACCCCGGAATTAATCGCTCGGGGTATACCGATAACACCTTGCCCTGAAAAAGGATCCGTAAAATTAGTCCAGGACATGGATCCGTCATCCCCGTATGAAACACCCGAGTCACCACCATATTTCTGTGCGTCTTGCCAGTTCATACTTGTTGTCCCGTTATTTCCAAAAAGACCATAAACGGAAATCTTTTGAGATCCTTTGAATTTGTTTAACATCAACTGCCCCATGTAATAATCACTGGTACCGCCTCCGAGTAAGGCTTTTCCGAACATGCCATTTTTGGCACCCTCTTTTAGTTTGACATTGATCGTCTGTTCCCGCTGTCCATCATCTACTCCTGTTCGTTCCGCCTGCTCGGATTTCTTTTCATACACCTGTACCTTATCAACCATATCTGATCGGATATTACGGGTCACCAATGTCGGATCATCACCGAAAAACTCCTCGCCATCCACGAGTACCTTTTTGACAGTTTTACCCTGTGCAGTAATTTTTCCGGACGCGTCGACTGTGATCCCCGGCAAGACTTTTAACAGGTCTTCCACCTTCGCATTTTTTTCCACCTTAAAGCTACCGGCATCATACTCAGTGGTGTCTCCTTTTATTGTAATGGGAATTCGACCCGTAACAATAACTTCCTCCAATAAAGTGGCCGTTTTGGTCAATCCCACAGTTAACTTAGAATAATCTTTGTCTTTAGAAATCGATGTATAATAATCACCGTATTTGGGATAACTGACGATCAACAGATAGGATCCCGTATCTGGCTTGGATAGAGAAAAAAGTCCATTTTCATCCGATCGGGTAAAACCTGTCAATATGGAATCTTTAGCGGTTAACAACATAACTGTTGCATCAGATAGTTTGACCTGATCTTTTACATCACTTATTTTTCCGGCAATTTTGGACTGTGCTAGCACTATTCCATGAACACCGAAAACGAAAAACAAGAGAATTTGCAAAACTCTTTTCATAAAATCGTTGGATAGTATATCAATATTACATTAGTAAATAAAACCAATGTTTTGTTACAGTAAATTTAATTTTATTTCTCAAAAAGCATTCTGAAGCGTTCCACAGCTAATTGAGACAAAATATAGTGGTTATAATTAAGAGGTATCAATCGGATAAATTCCACAAGAGGTTCGGAATTATTGATAGCTTTTATCGCGTTGTATCTTGATCAATTTCCATAATTGATGACAGAACGAGCAAATCAATACCACAAAAATAATCTGGGAGATTATCGCTATATAATTGCGGTATGCGACCATTATTTCTATCCTCTCAAGTTTATTCATCCAATAGTTATTGAGTAGAATACCACAAATTGACCCCAATAGAAAAAATATAATGGCATATTTTTTATCCGAATGAGCTTTGGATTTTGCATTTTCCAAATCTGTAATCTGCCCCATAATACGTTGCTCAAAGTCATCAAATGGCATCCTTACTTTGCTCATTTGCATGATCTGTTTCATTTTCTTGTGTTCGTTATCCATGATATTCGGATTTTTTTATCAGTTGACTCAATACCAGTTGCATATTTTTGCGTGCCCGATGTAGAATGACTTTCGTATTAGCGAGTGTCCAGCCCATGATTTCCTGAATTTCCTCCATGGATTGTTCCTCCAGATAAAATAGGCGTAGGGCGACAGATTCCTTGGGAGATAAAATAGCAAGGGCATCATTAATCATTTCTTTTCGCTCATTGTCAATAATTTCGTCTAGAATAGACACATCATATGCTTGGTCATGATCTGTTAGGTCAAAATCGATCAGTGTTAACTTCTTATACCGGATACTATTAAAAGCAATATGGACAACGATACGATAAAACCAGGTGCTAAATTTTGATTTGCCTTTAAAAGAGGTTAAGGACTGATAGCATTTAATAAAAGCATCTTGAACAACATCTTCAGCCAAATGTTCTTGCTTGACAATGGAAAGCGCAACAGAAAAAGCCATATCCTGATACGTTTTTATAAAATACCGGTATGACTCTACATCCCCGGACAATACTTTTCGAATATAGATTTCGTCCATTGAATGGCTAAATATCGTGTTTTTTATCCAGTCTATTTGCGACAATCATAGCTATACCAGCGGATATAATCAGAATGGCAACAGCGAGTGAGTCAGGCAAGCCAGCACTCACATAGTTTTGTATTATGCCCACAATCAACAAGCCTATACCTATGCCTAACACCAGAATCCCCGGTTTTTGCCAATCAGCGGGCTGCCTTCTTCTTTCCTCCCCAGGGAGATTGATTGCAGTACTGCGATAACGCATGACAAAATAAACACAAAGTGTGATACAGGTAAATAATCCCACAGCCATAACCGCTGCCATTGTCTGTTTTTCCATAATGATTTGATTTAATTTTTACATTAGTCACTACCGACTCTGAAAAGGTTACAACAAATTGAGTTAAATGTGCCGATTTGTGTAAATTTGTTTCAAATACAAACAATATGCAAAACATTAAAGAATATGTAGAAGCAAACAAGCAACGTTTTTTAGATGAGTTGTTTGATTTATTGCGTTTACCTTCGGTCAGTGCTGATCCCAAATTTAAGGGTGACGTACAGAAGACTGCTGAATTTGTTGCTCAGAAATTGCGTGATGCAGGGGCCGACAACGTCGAAGTTTGTGCCACTGCTGGTAATCCAATCGTTTATGGCGAAAAAATTATTGACCCTTCATTGCCAACTGTACTGACCTACGGCCACTATGATGTACAGCCAGCTGATCCATATGAGTTGTGGGACACCCCTCCTTTTGAACCGACTATCCGCGATGGTAAAATATATGCCCGCGGTTCGGCAGATGACAAAGGACAATTTTACATGCACGTAAAAGCTTTCGAATATATGATGCAAAACAATGCTTTGGCATGTAACATCAAATTTATGATCGAAGGTGAAGAAGAAGTTGGTTCTGTTAACTTAGGAACTTTTGTCAAAGAAAACACCGAAAGACTTAAGGCAGATGTGATCGTGATTTCGGATACATCTATGATCAGCATGGCGCAACCGTCTTTGGAGACAGGTCTCCGTGGACTTTCTTATGTCGAAGTTGAAGTCACTGGACCTAATCGTGATTTACACTCTGGCGTATATGGTGGTGCTGTTGCGAACCCAGCTACTATTCTTGCAAAACTTATAGCTTCTTTGCACGATGAAAACAACCATATTGCAATCCCTGGATTTTATGACGATGTTGTTGAATTAACGGCCGAAGAACGCAAAGCATTGAACGAAGCTCCATTTGATATCGAAGAATACAAATCAGATTTGGGTATTCAGAATATTTGGGGAGAAAAGGGATACACAACTTTAGAACGTACAGGAATCCGACCTACTTTGGAGGTCAATGGTATCTGGGGTGGATATATCGGTGAAGGTGCCAAAACTGTTTTACCTTCCAAAGCAAATGCTAAAATCTCGATGCGTCTTGTTCCAAACCAAAATTCTGAACGGATTACCGAACTATTCAAAAAACATTTTGAAGGTATTGCACCAGATTATGTTAAAGTTGAGGTAAAACCGCATCACGGTGGTGAACCAGTGGTCACTCCTACAGATAGTGTTGCCTATAAAGCTGCTGAAAAAGCTTTGCATGAAACATTTGGCGTAAAACCAATTCCTACCCGTGGTGGTGGATCTATTCCAATTGTTGCTTTATTTGAAGACGTCCTGGGACTCAAAACGGTACTTCTGGGATTTGGACTTGACAGTGACAACTTACATTCTCCAAACGAGAAATATGGAATTGAGAATTACCTAATGGGTATCTCAACAATTCCTTTATTTCATAAATATTACGCAGAACTAAGTAAATAATTTAGTTTTTCATTAGATAAAGGGTTATTTTTAAATTTTAGAAATAACCCTTTATCGTTTTATGGATTTTGATTTTCGTCTCATCGTTTTTTATACTGCAGCTCAGCATCTTAATTTCACCAAGACAGCTTCGGCACTCTTCATCTCACAACCTGCGGTAAGCAAAAACATCCAGGAGCTAGAAAAAAAACTCGGTGTTCCTCTTTTTGAGAGGAAGGGGAATAATCTCGACCTTACTGAATCGGGGCAGATTCTCTATAAATACGCCCAACAGATTATTAATCTCTACAATCAGGCAGGACAGGAGATACAAGAACTACAAACTGGACGTAAAGGGAATCTTGTATTAGGAGCCAGTACAACGATCTCCCAATATGTACTTCCCACATTACTGGCGGATTTTCTCTCCCAATATCCAAACAACCGTATCCAATCTTTTCAATCCAATAGTCGAAGCATTGAAGAACAGCTTATTGACAAAACATTGGATCTTGGTATCACGGAGGGATCAACAGACAATAGGGCTTTAAAGTATATCCCTTTCATGAAAGATGAGCTCGTATTGGTTACCAATAGCGAAAACCCATTATTAAAACAATTAAAAAATCCCATTCTCTCAGATATAACACGATTACCTCTGGTCCTTCGCGAACAGGGTTCAGGTACCCGCACGATTATTGAGAATGCATTAAAAGAACAACGGATCAGTCTTGCCGAAATCCAGATCGAAATGATACTTCCATCAACAGAAAGTATCAAAGGGTATCTGGCCCGCCGCCATAGTTTTGCCTTTCTTTCTATTCATACTGTTCAGCGGGAGGTCCTGAATAACCAATTGACCATCGTCGATATTCCTCATTTGGCTATCGAACGTTATTTCTATTTCACACATCTATATGGTGGCCTTGCCGGTACTCCAAACCAATTCCTGCAGTTCTGTCTGAGACAAAATTTCAAGATATAACATTTGGTTATGTCTCATAAAGAAACATCGTTTTAATCCATGTCGATAGGCTGGTAGATTTGTACAAACGAATTAGAGGCATGGAACACAAAAAACTAACAAATTACCTAAAAGCGCTCAGTTGGATTATTGTCGCACTGTTTATTACCTGTACAACGCTGTGTGTGTTTCCACTTAAACATGCAAACAATGACAGGTCAATGGATTCACTTGCTCTCGCTAATGATTCATTGATCACACATGTAGCACAATTCAAAGCTGTTTCTTTCAAAGACAATCCGGAAGGAGAAATGGCTAGTTATGGCGAAAAGCTAATCAAAAACACGTACGACTACTTTTACGATGGTGACATAAAAATCGGAAATAAATTGGCTTGCAGCAGTTGCCACCTAAACGGCGGGACAAAGGCATTCGCAGCTCCCTATGTTGGACTCACAAATGTTTTCCCAGTTTACATTGGACGGGAAAACAAAGTAGAATCTCTGGAGGAACGCATTAATGGCTGTTTTGAAAGAAGTATGAACGGTCGTGCTATTCCAGAAAACAGCAAAGAAATGCGCGCTATTGTTACCTATATAAAAAACATCAGTATCAATACAGTCAATAAAGGAAGATTAGCCGGACAGGGTTTTGTCAAAATGGAGATCCCAAACCGCGCCGCAGATTTAAAACATGGTCAGTTGGTATTTGAAGGCAAATGCACGAGCTGTCATGGAAAAGAAGGACAAGGCATGGCACAGCCTACCGGCAAGGGATATCTATACCCGCCACTTTGGGGGAAAGACAGCTATAACGATGGAGCTGGTATGGCCCGATTGCTTACCGCAACACGCTTTATAAAAGCAAATATGCCCTTAGGAGCAAGTTACGACGCACCTCAGCTCAGCGACGATGAAGCTTATGATGTCGCTGCCTATATCAATTCTTTTGACCGACCTAAAAAAGCAAACAAGGAGCTTGATTATCCAAATTTGGCAAAAAAACCAAAGGATAGTCCCTATCCCCCATACGCAGATAATATTAGTTTAGAACAACATAAACACGGACCTTATAATTTTTAATATGATGAAAAAACAACTGACAATCGCTTGCATCCTCTTAGCGATGACAACGATTCAAGCTAAAGCACAAAGCAATAAATTATTACTCAACAACCATCAATATACGGGTGCTGTTGCTAAGAAAAAAATGTATAAAGCAATCTATCAATTGGATAGTAATGATCCAAAAACAATTGAGAAGGCCATCCGAAATATCAACAACGTTTTGAAAGATCCTCGATTAAAGGGGCATCTTCAAATTGAACTGGTTGCTTTTTCAGGCGGAACAGAAGCTTATTTAAAAAAGAACAGTCAGTATGAAAAACCGCTGCAGGATCTCATAGAAAAAGGAGTTATTGTCGCCCAGTGTTTAAATACGTTGGAAGAAAAGCATATCGCCAAGGAAGAATTATTTGATTTCATTGGCTATGTCCCTAGTGGAAATGGTGAATTGATCTTGAGGGCAAATGAAGGTTGGGTCATTGTTAAACCATAATATGATGAAAAAGCTAGTCCCCTTCACCCTCGCTATGGCCTTGTTCGTATCGACAAAAACTAATGCGCAAGAACATCGCTTTGATCCTCCATGGAATAATCCCCCAGAATCAGCACTTAATTTTACGGTTCCCGGGATCGATAATATCCCCGATCTATATGGCGATATTGAGAATCCACAGCTAACAGTTTTCTTTGCCGGCAATCAGTTTATGGTCGTTGACGATCTATTAACATCTTTCAAAAAGGAATATCCTCAGTACGAACGTATTTTTGTAGAAACATTGCCTCCCGGAATTCTGGCAAAGCAGATAAAAGGGGGCTCCATCACCGTCGGTAACCTACGCATTACGCACAAACCTGATATTTACACGGCAAGCAAACGTGCGATTAATGACATGGCCGATTATTTCAGTCATACCCAGACCTATTGTTACAACAATATATGTTTGATGATCCCAAAGGGAAACCCTGCAAATATCAAAACATTAAACGATCTGGGGAACTCCAATGTGCGTATTAGCATGCCCAATCCACAATGGGAAGGCATAGGAGAACAAATCAAAGCATCATATAAAAAAGCAGGGGGTGAACAACTTGTCAAGAAGATTATGGAAGATAAAGTAAAGGATGGAAGCACGTATTTAACAAAAATACATCATCGCGAAAGCCCGATGCGTATCCTTTATAGTCAAGCAGATGTCGCTCCGGTCTGGACATCTGAGGTTGTTTATCAAAAACTTATTGGTCATCCGGTGGAAGGTATCAAAATTCCGGACAGTCAAAATACCACGGCAACCTATGTGGCGGCAAAACTAAAAAATGCACCCCATGCACAGGCAGCAGATGATTTCCTCAAATTTATGGACTCCCCCACGGCCAAACAGATTTACAAAAAATATGGCTTTACAATAGACTAAAAAAGAAAATGGATAATTAATTATCCATTTTCTTTTTTTACTTTAGGTCAAAATTAGTTAAATTGTATGGTTCTATTGCTCAAAAAACTCCATCGTTACTGGTATTTTATTAGCGTCTTACTTGTTTTCATCGTATTATTCCCCTATATCTATTTTTTGGCCCAAAATCCTGAAAAGAATTATGCCCGGATAGCACGTATGAGGCGTTGGGTATCAATTGGGGGATCCGCATTGGCGGGTGTATTTTTTAAAGTAACTTACGAATCAAAAATAGACTGGAACAGGCCGATGATATTATGCCCCAATCATACTTCAGTACTTGATATCACAGCACTCACCTATCTATGCCCGGTCCCGTTTTCATTTATTGGCAAGGCTTCTCTTCTTAAAAACCCCGTTACCCGTATATTTTTCAAAACCATAGATATTCCTGTCACGCGAAGGAGCAAAGTATCTTCATTTAAAGCATTTCAACGGGCTAACGAGCTTGTCCAAAATGGTCGAAGTGTCGTTATTTTTCCGGAAGGAAAGATCGATGACGGATTTCCGCCTCAAATACATGCATTTAAGTCTGGTGCTTTTCGTATTGCCGTTCAAAATGATGTGCCTGTAGTGCCTATTATTATTGAAAATGCATGGGACATTTTCTTTGATGACGGTGCAAAAAGAGGATCTCATCCGGGAATTGTTAAGGTACATGTTTTTTCACCTATCGAGACAAAAGATTTTGACGACAACAATGCGTCCGACTTGGAGAAAATTGTATATGACAAAATGCATTCCTATTGGATTATGAAGAATAAATCGTATTTTCATCAACCAGAGAACGTCCAAAAAATATGTCAGGAAAGATATTAATCGAAATCAAAGATATTGCGCGGGAATATCAAATAGGCTCAGAAACAATTCATGCGCTCAGTTCGGTTACCCTCAATATCCATAAAGGAGAATTTGTAGCACTTATGGGGCCTTCAGGATCAGGGAAATCCACATTGATGAATATCCTGGGTTGCTTGGACACCCCTAGTAGAGGTGAATACATCCTCAATGGCATTAATGTAAGTGACATGTCCGAAGATGAACTCGCTGAAGTAAGAAATAAGGAGATAGGGTTTGTTTTTCAAACGTTCAATCTACTTCCTAAAAGCACCGCACTGGAGAATGTTGCACTTCCTTTGATCTATGCTGGATACAATAAGGCCACACGTGAAGAGAAAGCTACTGGTGCATTGGAAAGCGTTGGACTTGGACATCGTATGGATCACAGACCCAATGAGCTATCCGGTGGACAACGTCAGCGGGTGGCTGTTGCGAGAGCGCTGATCAATGATCCTTCCATTATATTAGCAGATGAGCCTACGGGGAATCTTGACACAAAGACATCCATTGAAATCATGGGTCTGCTCGAAGAGATCCACTCCAGGGGAAACACCATTATCTTGGTCACACATGAAGAGGATATTGCACTACATGCCCATCGTATTGTACGCATGCGCGATGGACTAATTGAAAACGATTATCCCAATGCTGATATCAAATCTGTATCACCACGACTAAGTGCGCTGAATGAAAAGGGGAGCGACTTTGAGAATATTTAAAAATATTATTTCATTATAAATCAAACACTTATATTATTGACACAAAAATAACAGTTGATTTACTTGTTTAAGTTAAATTAAATGATAGTTTTGCGAAAATAGAGAACTTAAATTGTTTTTATATGTATTGGACATTAGAATTAGCTTCGCATCTAGAAGATGCACCATGGCCAGCAACAAAAGATGAATTAATCGATTACGCTATTCGTTCGGGTGCACCAGTTGAGGTGATTGAAAACTTACAATCTCTTGAGGATGACGGTGAGCCATATGAAAATATTGAAGAAATTTGGCCCGATTATCCAACAAAAGATGATTTCTTCTTCAATGAAGATGAATACTAGAAAATAAAAACGCCTTTAGTTAAAGGCGTTTTTTATTTCAGTAAATTAATCCATTGCTATGAAGTTCAGTCTTAAGCTTATGAAGATAAAAGTAAAGGTATTGTTGTTAACGTTTGTAAGCTGTATACTCTATATTTCGGTATTCGCACAGGAAAAGCCGGTTACTTCCGAAAATGTTACTGTATTAAAGCAATTTGTACATCGTCTCAATGATACCAATCTCGCTACGGACATCATTTTAAGCCAGGATATATTAACAGCGAAAAATCTAGATGAAGACCAACAGGAATATCTTCTAGCCAGCATAGATGAGATGCGAATCAATGTACAGAGCAAGGATATCAACAAATTGGAATATATCAACTTTATACAGGCCGGTCGGAAAGAAACTTTCGATATTGACCTTGAAGGAATAGATCCGAAACAGGTTTATTTCGTTAGGCATCTCAATCGTTTTGTTTTTGCTACTGTTATTCGGGACAAAAAAATAGCCTCCTTTACCTTGGTTTCTAAAGGGAACAATAAAGCACATTTCGTATTCTATTAGTCTTTTACTGGCTGTATTGTTTGTCGGTACTAGTAGAAATTCCTTCTATGGCATGCGAGCAAATCTAGTGGGACAATTTTCGTATTCTCGGAATAATAGGTAAGATGCTTTCACCTTGTTCCCGTTTTCTATGACATGCTGTTTGAAAGCAATTTTAAGCGTAACAAGCTTTCTTAAAAATTTTTCAATAAAAACACTTGCATTTTAAAATTCTATCAACCATATTTGTAATAACAAAAAACAGAAATGATAATAACTGTATTAAATAAAGCTTGGTGGTGGCACAACGAATAACGTTGTGGCAAACTCCTATTGCATTATTTGATATATACATCAAGATATGATGGGCTTGCCTGAATAAGGTAAGCCCTTTTTTATTTAAAAAATATTATGAAAGAAATTTTAGCCCATTTATTTGAATACAAGTCTTTTTCGCGACAAGAAGCTTATGAGATCTTGACTAACATTGCCAAAGGTAAATATGACAGTTATCAAATCGCTGCTTTTATGACAGCTTATGGCATGCGTAGTATTCGGGTGGAAGAACTTGGTGGGTTTAGAGATGCCATGTACGACCTATGTCTCCAATTGGATTTTGATGGCTACGATCTGATCGACCTATGTGGTACGGGTGGTGATGGCAAAAATACGTTCAATATTTCTACAATTGCTTCTTTCGTTACAGCCGGTGCGGGCTATCAAGTTGCCAAACATGGCAATATAGGTGTATCATCGAGCTGCGGATCTTCGAATGTAATGGAGTATTTGGGTTATCAATTTACGAATGACAAAGCTGAATTACAGCGTCAGCTTGACGAAGCCAATATATGCTTCCTACACGCACCATTGTTTCACCCAGCTATGAAAACAGTTGCGCCGATACGTCGTGCCCTAGGTGTAAAAACATTCTTTAACATGTTGGGGCCATTAACAAATCCGGCCAACCCGAAATTTCAATCTGTAGGGGTATTCAGCTTAGAGCTTGCACGCCTATATGGTTATCTATACCAAAATACAGACAAACAGTACTCCATTATCCATGCATTGGATGGCTATGATGAAATATCGATGACCGGAGATTTCAAGGTCATCAACAATCAGGGTGAAAATTATTATAGTATGGAGGAATTAGGTTTTAGCCCTATTCTTCCCGAGGAACTCGCTGGCGGAGACAGCATCGCTGAAGCAGCAAAGACTTTTTTATCCATCTTAAATAATGAGGGTACAGATGTACAGAATAATGTAGTTTTGACAAATGCAGCATTTGCCATAAAAACATTTCATCCTGAAAAATCCTTTGGTGACTGTTTCTATGAAGCCGAGGAATCACTTATGGGAGGAAAAGCGCTCAAAAGTTTCAAAAAAATAACAAACCAATAAAATGGCAGTCAAGATAAAAGTTTGTGGCATGAAATACCCCGACAATATCATTGCGGTTTCTGGTCTTGCTATTGATTACATCGGTTTTATATTTTATGAAAAATCCAAACGATTTGTTGGCGATGCCAACCGGGAATATATAAAGGGGCTCAAGGATATTATAAAAGTTGGTGTCTTTGTGAACGCAAGCCTAACGGAAATTTATCATAAAATAGACGAATTCAATTTAAATGCAGTTCAATTACATGGCGATGAAAGCCCTCAATTTTGTGAGGAACTTAAACAACATACTGCTGTAACCGTGATCAAAGCTTTCGGTATAGACCAACATTTTGACTGGACAGTATTGAATGCCTATGCCGGAGCAATTGACTATTTTTTATTTGACACCAAAAGTAACTCTTACGGAGGTACAGGTATGCGATTTGACTGGTCTTTATTGCATCAGTACAAACTAGAGTACCCTTATTTCCTTAGCGGCGGATTAGATGCGGATAATGTCAAAGACGCTTTGCAAGCGAATGATCCCAGGTTATATGCCTTAGATCTCAATTCAAAATTTGAAGTAGAACCGGGGTTAAAAGATATTGATCTTTTGGCCCATAGCATAAATAGTATTAAACAATGAGTATATACCAAGTCAATGAAAAAGGGTACTACGGTCCATTTGGTGGCGCCTATATCCCCGAAATGCTCTATCCCAATGTAAAAGAGCTACGTGAAGAATACCTCAAGATAATCGAAGAGAAAAGTTTTCAGGAGGAATTCAATCAACTACTCAGTGACTACGTAGGGCGTCCCTCCCCTTTGTATCATGCGAAACGACTGTCTGAGAAATATGGTACAACGATCTACCTCAAACGCGAGGATCTTAACCATACTGGCGCACATAAAATCAATAACACCATCGGACAGATTCTATTAGCTGAACGTTTAGGAAAAAAAAGGATCATCGCAGAAACAGGTGCTGGACAACATGGTGTAGCTACGGCTACCGTGTGTGCATTAAAAGGGATACAATGTGCCGTCTATATGGGTGAAATTGATATCCAAAGACAGGCACCCAATGTTGCGCGAATGAAAATGATGGGTGCGGAAGTTATTCCTGCAACATCTGGTTCAAAAACGCTCAAAGATGCGACCAATGAAGCTTTGCGTGATTGGATCAATAATCCGGTCGATACACATTACATTATTGGCTCTGTTGTAGGCCCACATCCATACCCTGACATGGTTGCCCGCTTCCAATCCATTATCTCCGAAGAGACCAAAAAGCAGTTATTAACAAAAACAGGTAAAGAGAATCCAGATATCGTATTAGCTTGTGTGGGTGGTGGATCCAATGCTGCAGGGATGTTCTATCATTTTCTGGATGATGAATCTGTACAGTTGTATGCTGTAGAAGCAGCGGGACATGGTGTTGATTCAGGTGAATCAGCAGCTACAACAGCTTTAGGAAAAGAAGGTGTACTGCATGGTAGTCGATCCATATTAATGCAAACCGAAGATGGTCAGGTAATAGAACCTTATTCTATCTCTGCCGGACTTGATTACCCTGGCATCGGACCGCAGCATGCTTGGCTGTTTAAATCCGGAAGAGGAAAATATGTTAGTATCACAGATGATGAGGCGATGCGCGCGGGACTGGAACTCACTCGACTGGAGGGTATTATCCCCGCAATCGAAAGCTCACATGCACTCGCTTATTTAGGAAAAATCCCTTTCAAGGGTGATGAAACCGTTGTCGTTTGTTTATCAGGACGCGGCGATAAGGATCTCGATAACTATATGAAATACTTTGATTTTTAACGCATGAATACGATTGAAAAAAAAGAAGGCAATCCCCTTCTATCGATATATTTTACAGCAGGATATCCCGAACTGGACAGTACCATTCGCATAGCCAAGAAATTGGAAGAAGCGGGTGCAGACTTTTTAGAAATAGGTTTTCCCTACTCCGATCCTGTTGCAGATGGACCTGTTATCCAACACAGTTCAGAAGTTGCTCTGGCCAACGGAATGACTGTCAAAAAATTATTTGAACAGTTACGTGAACTACGCCAACATGTGCAGATCCCAGTCTTCCTAATGGGTTACGTCAATCCTGTAATCCAGTTCGGTGTGGAGAAATTTTGTGAAGAATGCAAAAATGTCGGTGTGAATGGTGTCATTATTCCCGATCTACCGATGTATGAATACGAGGATCTCTATAGGGAAACTTTTGAGAAAAACGGCATTGCGAATATCTTTATCGTAACGCCACAGACTTCAACTGAAAGAATCCGAAAAATAGATAGTCTATCCAATAGTTTTATCTATTTATTGTCCTCCAATGCCACAACTGGAAAAACACTGGATGTAGGCGAGGATACCAATGCTTATTTCAAGCGGATACATGATCTTCAACTGAAAAACCCTTTAATCGTTGGGTTCGGAATTTCAAACAGAGAAACATTTCAAAAAGCAAGTCAATATACCGCTGGTGCGATTATCGGTAGCGCGTTTGTAAAAAGATTGACGGAGCAAGATTATATGAATCAGATCCCTGATTTTATAAAATCAATAAAAGGATAGTACAACAACAAAGTGCTAATGTGAATCCAACAGAAAACAACGGATTCACGTTAGTACCTTGTTCACCATTTCAAAAAGAAGCATTATTGCCCTATTGTAGAATACCTAAAGTTCCACTCCTTTAAAAGATATTTGCAAACTTCATTCATAATTTACTAATATTGTAGCGTAAATACGCTTTAGCTGATGATATATCTTTTAAGACCGCTTGTTTAGTCTTAGAATAATATACACAATCTGATTACATTCAGTTAACAACCAATTCATGTATAACCAATAGTTTCGCAAAATGAAGAGCAAGGCTGAAGATCTGAACTATACTGCCTGGATCATTCGCTTAAATGCAGGTGAAATGATAGCTTTTGAATGGTTGTACAATACGTACAAGCATCAACTGGCAAGCAACCTGCTTAAACTCGTAAAAGCGTCCGATATTGCAGAAGATATTCTTCACGATGTTTTCGTTAAAGTTTGGGAAAATAGGACAAAGATTGACCCTGAACGTTCCTTTGAAGGTTACCTTTATCGCATAGCAGCCAATATGGTAGCTGACTTTTATCGAAAAATCAGTAAAGATCGAAATTATCAGCAATATCTTGTCAATATCCAAGAAACTGTCTACCAACATATAGATGAGCTTTTGGAAAATAAATACCGAAGAGAATTGATAGATAAAGCATTGACAGAACTTCCCCCTAAATGTAGAACGGTATTTCAATTGTGCAAAATAGAGGGCCGCAGCTATGAGGAAGTTTCAGATCTTTTACAAATATCTCCCAATACGATTAGTAACCATTTAAATCGTGCCAATAAAAAAATATTACTGTTTCTACAGAACCCAGTAAATCTCCCTTATTTCCTTCTTCTTCTGTGGACTAAATAGCTCTTTCAAAAAAAATAAAAAATAATTTCAATTTCGTGTAGTGACTTTTCATTAGCAAGGCGTAATAGATATAAAAGAAGTGCCTTGGAAAAGAAAAATTTGAATAAGCTGTTTCAGGATTTTATTGTCAACCGTTGCTCAGCTGAAGACATTGAACAACTGATGCAACATTTTGGTTCTACTGCATCCATAGAGAATCTTCGTGAGCTAATAGAAGAACAGATTTCTACGCAGCAATGCGAACCTCCTCCTCAAGTCGTTGAATCGATCATTGGTGCTGTTGACAAAAAAATGGCACAAACACTAGCAACGCTTCAGGAGAGAGAAAAAAAACAAAGAAAAGTACAAAAACTATGGACATTTGCTTCGGCAGCAGCAGTACTAATCCTAGGCATGTTAACCATACTTTGGCACTACAAACCGAATAGATCTGAAAATCTACCGCAAGAGTTTGTCGAAAAACATCCAGCAGAAATACTTCCGGGGAAAAACCAAGCACGTCTGACACTTTACAATGGCGAAAAGCTTGAGTTTAACAAGCAACACACAATTAATGAGAAGAACAGCATAGCAAATCTGAACTACGAAAAAGGTCGATTAGTTTATGGCGGAAGTTCTGCTGAAGAAACTATTCAATGGAACGTGCTCGAAGTTCCAAAAGCTGGAACTTTTGAAATACAGTTACCAGATGGATCAACTGTTTGGATAAATGCTAATTCCAAGCTCTATTTTCCAAATCGATTTCCTACAGATGAGCGCTTTGTCAAAGTCGAAGGAGAAGCATTCTTTAAAATACAAAAAGATAAAAAACGTCCTTTTAAAGTCCAAACTGGAGATGTCAATATTTCTGTATTAGGTACGGCTTTCAATGTAAGAGCCTATCATCCCAAACATATATCAACTACATTGGTCGAAGGATCGGTCCAATTGACCTATCATGATCAGCACATCGTCATGACACCTGGGGAAAGAGCTTTTATAGATGAAAAAAACAAGTTAAAAACACAAGCTATAGATATTGAGGGTGCTACTGCATGGAAAGAAGGATATTTCTATTTTAAAGATGAAACATTAGGTAAGATATTACAAGATATTAGTAATTGGTATGATTTGAAAGTCAGCATAGTTGGAAATTTACCCAAGGGTCTATATAGTGGTAGTATGGATCGTAACAGTAAATTAAATGGCGTGCTGAAAATGCTTGCAAATGTAGGTAACCTGGATTTTATCCTTAATGGCAATCATCTTACTGTTAAACAAAAAAACAAATAAAAACGCTGCCTATGATACGAAGTTAACACAAAAAAAAGCGGAGATGGTGGTAACATCTCCGCAGTCTATTCAAAAAAGCTGTTCAAAAAAATCGTTAAACAACCTTAATTCAAAATTATGGAATATTTCTGTGATCGTAAAGAAACGATACAACTATGTCGTTTTTTTACGGAACATTATTTAATCATTAGAAGAATGAAATTGACAATCATCTTCATCTTGTTCTCAATTGGGCTCAATGCCAAAACAAACGGACAACAAATCAACCTATCAGTCAAGCACATGCGCTTGGATAATGTGCTAAAAAAAATAACACAACAGACTGATTATAAGTTTTTTTATTCAAGCGACCTGGTAAATAAAGCAGAACCAGTTAATCTTACAGTAGAACAGGCGTCTTTAGATGAAACATTGGAAAAAATCCTCGCTCCGAGAGGGCTGAGCTACCAAAAGATGTCGCGAACAATCACAATTACGGCAGCTCTTAGGTTACAACAAATCGAGATTTCAGGGACTGTAAGGGATGAAAAGGGACCACTTGCTGGCGTTAACATCTATACAAAAACTGACAATAAAATTGGAACCCGCACGGATTCAGAAGGAAAATTTGCATTAAAGGTATCCGTTAACTCAACACTAGTCTTTAGTTTTTTGGGATACGAGAGAAAGGAAATTACAGTGAAAGACAAAGATCTTCAGGTAGTGATGAACCCAATCAGCAATGCGATGGCAGAAGTGGTCGTCACTGCCTTAGGTATTAATAAAGAGAAGCGGAAGGTGGCTTATGCTGCACAGGAAGTTAAGGGAGAAAGTCTGTCCGTAGCCCGTGAGCCTAATGTTGCGTCCAGCTTGGTTGGTAAAGTTGCTGGTCTCCAAATCAAAACTAAATCTACCCTATTTGAAAATCCCGAAATTACACTGAGAGGGGGCAATGCTACAATCGTCATTGATGGGGTTCCTGCCCCAGATGGCTTTAATATGTGGAGCATAAATGCAGATGATATAGAAAATATTACTGTATTGAAAGGAACTGCTTCATCAGCTTTATATGGTTCAGTAGCACAAAACGGTGCTATTATGATCACCACCAAAAAGGGCAAAGGCGGAACTGCAGGAATTGAACTCACCTATAACTCTAGTACGGAATTTCAAGCCGGATTCTTACGTATTCCCAAAACACAGCAGGACTATGGTATGGGATTTAATGGAAAATACGCTTTTGTCGACGGAAAAGGCGGTGGTATCAATGATGCCTATGGTTACGTCTGGGGACCAAAATTGAATCAACCTGATCCGAGCACCAGTAGCGGTTTTGTCGAAATACCACAATACAATAGTCCATTGGATCCAGCGACAAATAAATTGAAACCCCTTCCATGGATCAGTAGAGGGAAAGAAAATTTAAATAATTTTCTCACTAATGGCTTAATTACGACCCATAATTTGAGTGTGGCCGGATCAACGGACAAGTCAGATTATCGCATCTCATTATCTCACTTGTATCAGAAAGGCCAAGTGCCCAACACCACGTTAAATTCTACCACATTAAGCCTAGCAGGGAAGCTCAAACTAAACAGTAAACTCGATGCCGAGGCAACACTATCCTATAATAGACAATACTCGCCTAATTATCCAAATAGTGATTATTCTCCTGATAATTATCTTTACAACATCATATTATGGATGGGACCTGATGTCGACATTCGGGATATGCGGAATTATTGGAAACCAGGGCGGGAAGGCTCGGAACAATTAACCTATAATTATAGCTGGTATAATAACCCTTGGTTCTTAGCATACGAGAAGGAAAGAGCCTATACCAATGATGTCATTGTATCACAAGGAAATATCAAATATAAGTTTAACAACGACCTAAAATTACTCGTTCGCGGTGGCATTACCACAAACTTTGCTAACAGTGAAAGCCGCGTTCCATATAGTTATATCAATTATGGTACTTCCGCAGCACCATATGGTAATTATAGCGTCAATCGTGATAATCGCATGCGTTTTGTCAGTGATGCACTATTGACCTATGATAAAAAACTATCCCAAGATTTTACGATTAGTGCCAGTGTCGGGGCGAGTACCAGATTAGACCAGTACAATAAACTGGAATCTAGGACAACAGGTGGGCTCTCTGTTCCAGCATGGTACAACCTGGATAATTCCAGAGACCCTGTCCGCTCTACCAATGAACGCGTAGAAAAACAAGTATATGGAATGTATGGCTATGTTGATCTGGACTATCGTAATATGGCAACTTTAAGTTTAACAGGAAGAAACGATTGGACCTCTGCTCTACAATCCCCTTACAATTCATATTTCTATCCTTCAGCTTCCTTGAGCCTGATCGTATCCGAAATGTTCCATTTACCTACAGTAATCTCTTACTTTAAACTACGCGGTGCTGTAACAGATGCCACGACCGATATCAATGCCTATAGTGCGCTATTAACCTACGAAATCGGTAGCAGATGGAACGGAAACCCTTCTTTGTATCTTCCTGATGCTTTACGTCCTCCAGGATTAAAACCCAACAAAACAATCTCTCAGGAATACGGTGCTGAGTTACGGCTATTTCGCAATCGGATCGGCGTTGATTTCACCTATTTCAACTACGACCGGACTAACAATGTTGTAGAAGTCCCCCTATCGGAAGCTTCAGGGTTTGCAAAACTTCAAGTAAATGGTGACCGTTACCGACGGAGAGGTATCGAAGTTGTCGTATCAGGAACACCTGTACAGACGGAGAATTTTAAATGGAGTACAACATTAAATTACTCCCGATTACGTAATACAGTGCTTGAATATCAAGGTGGTGAAGAAATTCGCGGTGGTGTAAAAGTGGGGCAACGAATGGATATCTATCGCGGCTGGGCATGGCAAAAGTCTCCAGATGGACAGATTGTCCATGAAAATGGAATTCCGCAATACATTAATCAGCAGGTCAATCTTGGCTATATGCTACCGAACTGGGAATTTGGATTTCTGAATAACTTTCAATATAAAAATTTCGGAATTTCCTTTGCTTTCGACGGTCGTATTGGAGGGAAAACAAATAATGCTATAGAAGCAAAAATGTATGAAGGTGGTATGCATCCCAATACCGCAAATAGTTACCGTGACGATGCTTACCGTGGAGAAAAGACCTATCTTGCCGGTGGCGTAACACAAACCGGAGGAGATGTTACCTATGATGCCCAAGGCAATATAACCGGTGATTCCCGCACTTTCGTTCCTAATACCACCAAGGTAAACTATGTGGATTGGGTTTTTGCAACTTACACAAACGGAATTGATGAGTCAACTCTCTACGATCGAACTTTTGTTAAACTACGAGAGTTGACACTAAGCTATCAAATCCCCAGCAACCTTTTAACCAAAACACCATTTAAGACAGCGAGTTTTTCATTGGTAGGACGCAATTTATTACTCTGGTCGAAGGTCCCTTATATGGATCCTGACGGATATAGTGACTTACAGCTCGCTGAACCGACCGTTCGTAACATCGGTTTCAATGTCAATCTTAAATTTTAATTGGAGAACTTATTATGAAAAAAACATATATTCCTTGGCTCGTTTGCTTATTCACCATGGTGACTAGCTGCAAAAAATTTGATTATTATCAAGACAATCCCAATAAACCGACCAAAGCTACGCCGGCATTATTAATGACCTATATCTGTCAGAATATCTTTAACAACAATCCCATCAGTGCCGCTTATGCCTCAAGACACCTCACTTATTATGAACGACCTAACGAATCCATCAACTACAATTGGAATCGCGGCAATTATGATAATTATGGAGGTTTACGTCAAGTGCTCAAATTAGAACCTCTTGTTACGGACAACAAAAATTTCCAAGGACTTGCTCATTTGTTTCGTGTAATCTACTTTGCGCAAATGACAGAAACGTTCGGTGATATTCCCTATACAGATGCCCTTCGCGCCGAACAAGACGGTCGCACGCCAATCTATGACAAACAAGAAGATATCTATGATGGACTACTGCAAGAACTGGAGCAAGCAAACTCTCTCATGGATACAGGAAATGGAAAAATAGACGGAGATATTATATACGGCGGCGATGCCAATAAATGGAAAAAACTAATAAACGCTTATCGATTACGTCTGCTCATTCATCTTTCAAAGAAAGAAGGCCAAACCAAAATAGCCATTAAGCAACAATTTCAATCTATAATCAGTAATCCAGTCAAATATCCACTCATGGGGAATATTAGTGACAATGCACAACTCGTATTCAATACCTCTGATCCCTCAAACTACTACCCTACCGCAGGACATCTAAGCGTTTCAACCTTAGTATCACTCGAACAATCTTTTGTAGAAATGCTTCAGAAAAGGGAGGACCCTCGTTTATTCTCATTTGGGGACGCTATCGCTGGTAAAACTGCGGGAGTTTTCTCAAACTATAAAGGCGTAGATGCAGGACTCTCTCCTGCCGATCAACAAGCTAGTGCCGCTCAATCTTCGCTAATTGCGAGAAGATTTGTCGATCTTCGTAGTCCAGTGAATGAACCTATGATCTTTTTAAGTTATGCCGAACAGGAATTTCTAATAGCAGAAGCAATTCAACGGGGCTGGATCTCCGGAGATATGAATGATCATTATCAAAAAGGAATAACTGCATCAATGGCTTTCTATAAAATAACCGGAACGATCGTTTCTGATTACCTGAATAAGGATCTTGTCAAATTAGAAACAGGCGATCCGCTAACAAAGATCTTGACACAAAAATATATTGCTTTCTATATGAATTCTAGCTGGGAACCTTTCTTTGAACAGCGACGCACTGGTGTCCCTATGTTGAGAGTTGGCCCCGGAACATTAAATGGAGGTAAAGTACCAAAACGTTGGCAATATCCGCTTTCTGAGTCGCAATATAATGAATCCAACCTGGATGCAGCTGTAAAGCGACAGTTTACCGAAGGAGATAACGTAAATGCCACAATGTGGTTAATAAAATAAAAAACATGGACACAAGAAGAGATTTTCTAAAAAAAGCAGCAATGCTTGCCGGAGGAGCCTCACTTTCACAGGTTATTCCTTCTGCTATTGCAAAAGCAATGGCCATCAACCCCGCTTTGGGGAGCACCTTTTATGATGCTGAACATGTGGTTCTACTGATGCAGGAAAATAGATCTTTTGATCATGCTTTTGGTACACTACGGGGAGTGCGAGGTTTCAATGATCCAAGGGCGATCCGCCAGCCAAACAGAAACAAAGTGTGGTTACAGACGCAAAAAACAGGTGAAACATACGCTCCTTTCCGATTGGATATTAAAGATTCAAAAATTACATGGATGGGATGTTTGCCTCATAATTGGACCGATCAAACCGATGCCCGAAATAAAGGAAAGATGGACAAATGGTTAGATGTCAAACATTCTGGATTTAAAGAATTTGCAGACCTTCCCCTGACGATGGGACATTATACACGCGAAGATATCCCATTCTACTATTCGTTGGCAGATTCTTTTACGATCTGTGATCAGCATTTCTGTTCAAGTATTACAGGTACAAATCCCAATAGACTCTATTTTTGGACAGCTAATATTCGGGAAAACTTAAATGGAAAGGCATTGGTATGGAATGGGGATTCAGAGTTTAGTGGTAAAGCAAACTGGAAGACCTTTCCAGAACGTCTTTCAGCACTTGGTGTAGACTGGAAAATATATCAAAATGAGATTTCTTCAAGTAGTGCCGGATACAGTGGAGAAGCCAATGGCTGGTTAGCAAATTTTGGATGTAACCCAATGGAATATTTCCCACAGTATCAAGTCAAATATAGTCCGCGCTATAGAGAGCTGCTCGCTCGGAAAAAAGAAGAACTGGAACAGAAAATAGCCACAACAACGACGAAAGATACGCTTGAAAAGTTGAGTAAGGAACATCAACATGTGCTGGAAGAGCTACAACAATACACAGCGGAAAACTTTGAAAAACTTGACGAACGAACGAAAGATATTCATCGTCGTGCGTTTGTGAATAACAGTGCACAGCCCGATTACATGGAGCTCGAAACAATGCATTATCAGGAAGGCGAGCATCAACGGGAACTGCAAATCCCAAAAGGTGATGTGTTATACCAATTTAGAAAAGATGTCGAAGCAGGTAAACTACCAACAGTTTCCTGGCTTGCTCCACCCCAACTTTTCTCAGATCATCCAGACTCTCCTTGGTTTGGTGCCTGGTATGTGAGTGAGATCATGGATATCCTAACACAAAATCCGGAAGTCTGGAAAAAGACAATCTTTATCCTTACTTATGATGAGAATGACGGTTATTTTGATCACTTCGCTCCTTTTACAGCTCCTAATCCTTATGAAGCAGATAGTGGCAAAGTGTCCCCAGATATTGACCCAAAATTGGAATTTGTACGTCGCGACGAACAATACTACCCCGAAAGCGGAAGAGAAAGTAACATCGGCTTGGGCTATCGTGTCCCTTTGATCATTGCTTCCCCCTGGACACGGGGTGGTTGGGTAAACTCACAGGTATTTGACCATACCTCAAGCTTGCAGTTTTTAGAAAAATTCATTAGCCACAAAGTAAAAAAAGAAGCAAAGGAAACCAATGTGAGTAACTGGCGACGTACGGTCTGCGGAGACCTCACTTCTGCTTTTAGGCCTTATCATGGAGAGGTAATCAAAAAGCCATTGGTATTAGAACGTCAGCCATTTATCAAAGAGATCCACCAGGCAAAATTTAAAGGTCTTCCAATGGGATTCAAAGCATTAACTGCAGATGAGATCAAGCAGATGGATCAGGATCCCGCCCGTTCACCTTATTTTCCAAAACAGGAAGAAGGGCTTCGTGACTCCTGCACTCTCCCCTATGAACTTTATGCACATGGAGAATATCTATCTGATGGAAGGTATCAACTGACATTTGAAGCTTCAAACAAGGTATTTGGAGACCGCGCTGCGGGTTCCCCGTTTACAGTATATCATAGTACTCCTTATAAGGGTGAGATTGGAACTTCCCGTAACTACGCCGTATCCCCCGGAGGCAGTTTGTCAGACAATTGGGCTATCAATGCCTTTGACAACGAGCTATTTCAACTTGATGTACATGGACCAAATGGATTTTATCGTATGTTTAAAGGCGACACTAACCATCCAAATATCAAAATCCGTTGCACTTATGAAAAAAGCAGAGATGAAAAATCATTTACGGGAGGTCTGTTGTTCACTTGTATAAATCAGGATAGTAAAGGCCATCGTCTCCTACTTGAAGACATAAGCTATGGACAGGGCAAAAAAGAAGTCCACCTCAAAAGTGGTGAGTCAACAACAATTCAGTTTGATCTTTCCAAACAAAGTTTTTGGTATGATTTCCGTATCAGCTGCAAAGATTGCAATACATTCCAAGAGCAGTATGCAGGCCGTATAGAAGCTGGGAAAAGCGGAAAAAGTGATCCACTATTAAGCCGATAACAAAAAATTGAAACGGGGTTATTTTCGAAAGGAGATAGCCCCGTCTATCTGTGATTCTTGCAACAAATAGTCAATACGTCTGAAATCTCTTATTTTCAGAAATCATCATACGACAAACCATACCTTTCGATATTATTCCTGTATGCGACGAATAACATGGTAGAATCCTTTATACAGTAAAACTGCACCAACGATCAAAAAAACAGCTAATAAATATAAACTGATGGAGTTAATAAATAATAGACACATCATAACGGTAATTTTTGGTTTTTCATTTCTTATGTACAAGTTATAACATTTATCCAAAATATTACAAAAAAAAAATACAAATTTTCTCTACTTTTGTCGGGATGAGGAAAATTGCATTGTTTATCGGCTTATTTTTTTATTTGCTCGCAGCAAGTGGTGCAACCCTACATTTCCATTTCTGTCAAGGAGAAGCACAAAGTGTGTCATTAAGCCAAAACCAAACGGCTCATTGTCCGATGTGTGCCAAGTCGCAAAAAAAACATCAAAACCACTGCCATCAGGAAGGTAGTTGCAAGGACGTAACTATCGCTGCCCAAAAAGTAGATGATTTCAACAGATTATCTCAGACACTCAATTTCAATAGTTTTTCTCCGGCAATTATTACCCTTCACTGGATACACAATTACTATCAATTTTCGTCAGATGAGGATAGTTCATCCAAATTAAGTACAAATCAGAACACCTTCCTAAAGAGATACAGTCCTTCTGTATTTATTCTAAATCAGAGTTTCAGAATTTGATTTCCTAATTTTTTGATTTTTAATCAAAATAAACGTCGAAGATATTACCTTCGACCTTACATGCTATGCACGTTTTTTTTAGGCCGTACATTATCAAAAAACTATGAATCAAATTTTAAAACAACTATATACAACAACCTTTTTATTGTTATTTTCCTTCGCAATTGTACAAGCACAAAGCGACAGCACAAGAACGCTTACTGTAGCGGGTAACTGTGCAATGTGTAAAAAAAGGATCGAGACTGCTGCAAAATTACAAGGTGTCGAAAGTGCTGTGTGGAACGCGAGTGATAATTTGTTACATCTTAAATACAATGCACAAAAAGTTGAACTGGAAACAATAAAAAAGAATATTGCCCAAGTCGGACACGATGTAGACAATCTGATTGCAAGTGACGAATCCTATGCACAGCTTCATGAATGTTGTATGTATCCCAGATTAGAAAACGGACAAGTTCCCGAAAAAAAGGCAGTACCTACCGAAGCTGGACATCATGATCATCCACATACCGTGACAGGTGTTGTTGTCGAAGAGAATGAAAAAGGTGATCTAAAACCTATTGTTGGAGCTAATTTACATTGGGCGAATTTGCCAAGTAGAAACACCCGCAGTAATGAGAATGGTGTATTTAAGTTAGAACACAAAGAAGGTTTTAACAAGCTTGTTGTTAGTTACGTTGGGATGAAATCCGATACGATTACAATTAAAGACTTACACGAGGTCGTCATGATTACAGCCAAAGGTAATGTACTGATGGAGGTCGAAGTTAAAGGAACACGTAAATCCACTTATATTGATCGTATGACACCTGCAAGACTGGAGGTACTGACAGGGAAAGAATTATTTAAAGCGGCCTGCTGTGATTTAAGTGAAAGCTTTGAGACCAACGCTTCAGTGGATGTGATCAGTGCTGATGCTGTAACGGGTAGTAAACAGATTCAGATGCTTGGCTTAAGTGGTATCTATACCCAATTGACTGTAGAAAACTTACCGGGACCGCGTGGTTTGGCGTCACCGCTAGGACTAAATTCCATTGCTGGTACTTGGATCGAATCTATTCAAATTGCCAAAGGAGTTGGTTCTGTAGCTAATGGATATGAAAGTATGGCCGGTCAGATCAACGTTGAACTGAAAAAACCTCAAAACTCCGAAAGGCTGTTTTTTAATGCTTACGCCAATAACATGGGACGAACCGATGTGAATTTGAATCTTTCACAAAAATTAGGTCAACATTGGTCGACATCAGTATTATTGCACGACAACTTTATGTACAATAAATCCATGAATTTTAGCCACAATGGATTTAGGGACGTCCCAGTTGGTAATCTTTTCTCTGGAGTAAACCGTTGGTTGTATGAGAATGGTAAAGGTCTAATGGTACAATTTGGCGTGAAGTATTTAAATGATGACCGTACTGGTGGGCAAATAGATTTTAACAAAAAAACAGATAAGGGCACTACGAATCGTTATGGTCTTGGTTTTGACATCGAACGTGTTGAAGGTTTTGCTAAAATCGGCTATGTATTTCCGGAAAACAAACACCGCAGTATTGGCTTGCAATTAGCCGGCTCCAACTACAATCAAAAAAGTTATTTTGGACTAAAAAACTATAATTCTGAACAACAGAATGGTTACGCAAACCTATTGTTCCAGGATATCATAGGTACTGTAGCCCATAAATATCGTGTTGGTGCCTCTATCAATTACGATAACTACGATGAATGGTATTTAACAGATCAAAATTTCAAACGTAAAGAAGTCGTTTCAGGTGCATTTGCAGAATATACCTTCAGTCCATCCGAAAAATTTGATGCCGTAGTGGGTCTACGTCAAGATTACAACTCTTTGTATGGATGGTTTACAACACCACGGTTAAATTTACGCTATGCTCCTATTGCTGGAACAACATTCCGTGCAAGCTCAGGAAGAGGTCAGCGTACAGCAAATATCTTTGCGGAAAATACAGCCGTTTTGGCCAGTAGTAGAAGACTGATCATTCAGTCCCAGGACATTTATAATAAAGCCTATGGCTTACAACCAGAAGTTTCCTGGAATACTGGAATTGCGGTGGATCAAAACATGCGCATATTTGGAAGAGAAGCTTCTGCCTCGGTTGAATTTTTCCATAATAGCTTTTCCAACCAGGTCGTGGTCGACTACGAGAATCCAAGAGAAATCAGTTTTTACAACTTAACAGGAAAATCATTTTCAAACAGTTTACAGACAGAATTTAGATTTATGCCTGCCCCACATTTTGAAACAAGATTAGCTTACCGTCTATTGGATGTACAAACCGACTTTCAGAGTGGAAGAAAAACCAAACCCTTGTTAGCTAAACACCGTGGTTTTGTCAATTTAGCCTATAATCATCATTCCGGATGGAGCCTAGATTATACGTTAAACGTTGTTGGACCAAAACGTATACCTTCAACCATGGACAACCCGGTTGAATACCAGATGCCAACCGAATCAAAAACGTATGCTACGATGAACGCACAGATCAGTAAAACATTTGGAAAGGACAAAAATTTCACCGTTTATTTAGGAGGAGAAAATCTTACAAACTATTTCCAGAAAACACCGATCCTTGCAGCGGATCAACCCTTCGGAAATTACTTTGATACCTCCATGTTATGGGGCCCTTTAACAGGACGGATGTTTTATACAGGGGTACGTTATTTCATAAAATAATACTGATTTAATATAAAAAAGCGGCTAGGCCGCTTTTTTATATTAACTTTTTCAGTTCCTGGTATAACCGTGCTGTTGGTAGCCCCACCACATTATTATACTCACCTTCGATCTTCTCAATGCCAATTAAACCGATCCATTCCTGAATACCATAGGAGCCAGCTTTATCAAGTGGTGAAAAATTAGTAACATAATAATCTATCTCATCCCGATCCAAGACATGGAAATAGACTGTTGTTGTTTCCACAAAGGAATGTACTACACCTTTCCACTGTGTAGCGACAGCAGTGATGACCAAATGCTTCTTTCCGGATAAATTTTCCAAAGTCTGCATGGCTTCAGCCGCAGTCTTTGGTTTTCCCAAAATCTCTCCAGTTGTCGAAACAACAACGGTATCGGCACAGATAACCAAACAGTCCGATTTATCCGCAAAAGCTTTCACTTTTTGCAATGCGATCTGACGGACTGCCTCAATGGCAGAAAGATTCGGATCAACATATTCATCAGTCTCCCGAACTTCTACCTCAAACTCGATTCCTAATCCTGATAATAACTGTTTCCGTCTAGGCGATTGAGAACCCAAGATAACTGTTTTATTCTTTAAATTTTCTAACATCATTAAATGCTTTTTATCGTTTCATCCTCGTACCAATTCCCCTGTACTTTAAGTACTTTTTCGATCAGTTCCCGTACGACCCCCTTTCCACCATTAAAACCAGAAATGTAATGCGAGATCTTCTTGATTTCCTCCACAGCATCTGCCGGCGATACAGCCAAACCGACAGATCGCATGCAACTAAAATCAGGAATATCATCCCCGATATACATCAATTGATCAAGTCCAAGATTATAAGCTTTAGCCAATATTTTCAATAGTGAAAGTTTATCTGAGACACGGGAGTGAATTTCTTTAAGCCCCAACCCTTGTAGACGCAGTTCCACCCCTTTTGAAGCTCCACCAGTAATAACAAAGATTGGATAGCCTTTTTTTATAGCCAATTGCATCGCATATCCATCTTTGATATTAAAAGTTCGCAGCTGTTCTCCCCTTTCATTGACTTGCACAGTTCCATCTGTCAATACCCCATCCACATCCAATACAAATCCTTTTATTGTTTTAAATTTAGTCAGTACCATCAAAATATATTTTTGTAAAAATAAGGCATTTCAGTTAAATATACGATTACTCGACATCGTCTTATTTACTGAATTTCTGCCAGTAAATTATTCAAATATGCCAAAATATCATTTATTTGTCACAACATAGTTGTATTAGCAACTTATTATAAAAAACATTTGGTCGGAACCTGATATTTACCGTATCTTTGTAGAAGATAATTAAAGGTTATCTCGCTATGAAAACACTAACAGCGCTATTGAAACAGGTAATTCTGTCAAAAGCTGCATAAGATTAAAAAAACAATCAACTTAGTTTTTCAGAGCAAAAAACACGGCAACTAATTTAGTTTGGTCGCCCTTAAAAAGTCTTTTCATAATTTAGGTTTATAATTGGTTAGTAACAAACCCTGGTGCCCATCATCAGGGTTTTGTTTTATTAGGACTTTTCTTCCCTTATTTACAATATTGTATCTATTCGTATTTGCGACTATTTTAGGAATAGCAAGTTTTTTTGTTATTTTACATATATCTTTTTTTCCCCAGGTAATATCAGGAAAACTACCTACAGAAAAATGAACGATAATTGGGCGACCAAAAATTCATTAAACTCATTCTCACATGGATCAAAAAAATTATAGAAAGCAAATTACCATAGGAGTGATAATTTCTTTTTCGCTTATTTTTATTTCCGCCCTATACTTTTTCATCTCCTTGCATCATATTCTGGATAACGAGCGTAATATCGTTCGAATAGCCGAAAATAGATTTAATATAATTAATGAAATTAGATCAAACATAGATGATGTCAATGACATTAAACACCATTATTTCGCAAAAAGAGATCCTGCCCTGTTCATCCCTTATCAACTCGAACGAAAACAAACAGATGAGTTATTGAGAACTATTAGTAAAGAGGACGAACTCTATGCAGTTTCACCACATGTGATCGAAACTTTGCGCAATGAAATTGTACTTTTCTATGATTTTGATAAAGATATCGCCTATGCACAAACTAACAATGACACTTCAGCACCATACATTCATGAGCAGAAAACAGCCATTTTAAATCAGATCGATATATTATCCCGAGATCTGCTCGATCAAAGGGCAAATCGACTGGAAAAGTCTAGAAACGATCTACAGCTCGCACAAAACATTACTTACCTCTTCATTGCGATCGGTTTAAGTGGATTTTTCTATATTCTGGCTAAAATTTTCTCGATTTCAAAAGTGTTAAGGTCAACGGTTAGAAGTCAACAAGAATCAAACAATCGACTTCAACTCTTGCAAGATCAGACCAATAATGATAACTGGATTTTAAATGCGATCAACCATATTGATGAACAGCTACGTGGTGATTATAGCGATAAAAAAATAGCAGAGATCAGCCTAAATGCCATTACTGCTATGACGAAAGCATTGGGAGGCACAGTTTATGTTTTTGATGATACTTATCAGGAGTATCAATTATGTCATAAAATTGGAATTGCTTCCACACAGCAGTTAAAAAAGAGCTTTAGGGAAAATGATGGTATTTTAGGCGAAGTGGCCAACAAACATGTCGTTGTGAAAATCAAGGATATTGATCACGCTCATCTCGTTTTAGAAACTTCTTTATCCAATAGGATCGAGACTGAAATTTACATTATTCCTTTTGCCTATGAAAATCATTGCGTAGGGTTGATGGAAATCTGCTGCCCGCTGGTAAATGAAAAAGAAGAGCAGTTAAGATTCAATTTCTTGGATAAAGTAAAGGGTAACATCGCTATCATTCTTAAAGTTGCGCAGACGCACGGCAAACTCGCCGATCTTTATGAAGAACTTCAGCAGCAAACCGAGGAACTGGAGGCACAACAAGAAGAATTAAGGACGACCAACGAAGAATTAATCCACAAAACCCATTTGCTGGAAGCCTCAGAAGAAGAGCTACGGGTACAACAGGAAGAGCTCATCCAGACTAACAATGAATTGGATGAGAAGGCAAAATTACTCTTCGCTCAAAATGAAGATCTAGAGAAAGCAAGACAGGCAATAGCCCAGAAAATAGAAGAAGTTGAATTATCAAGCAAGTATAAATCTGAGTTCATGGCAAATATGAGTCACGAACTAAGGACTCCACTTAACAGTATTCTTATACTTGCCAAATTATTACAGGACAACAAAAAGGAAAATCTGAATGACGATCAGATAAAATATGCTTCCGTCATCCATAGTGCAGGTTCGGACCTACTTCATTTGATTAACGAGTTGTTGGATTTAGCAAAAATAGAATCTGGGAAAGTCGAAGTTCAAAAAGAGCATATTAACACGAATTATCTAGTCAATTACATTAAAGACTTTTTTCATGATACCGCTGAATCAAAGATCATCAAATTTAATATCGAAATCGATGGAGATACACCGCAGGAATTTATTGGTGACGAACATCGCATACAACAGGTTCTAAAGAATTTATTGTCGAATGCATTTAAATTTACTGGTGAAAATGGTATTGTAACGCTCAAGATAAATGTTGAGGATGGAGCCATATATTTTACAGTCCAAGATAATGGGATAGGGATCGCTCCCGAAAAACAAGAACTCATCTTCGACGCCTTCAAGCAGGAAGATGGTTCCACAAGCCGCAAATATGGCGGTACAGGACTTGGTCTGTCTATATGTCGTGAGATAGCGAGTCTATTAAAGGGAAGAATCACATTAAACAGCAAAGTTGGCGAGGGTAGCGTGTTTATTTTTAGTTTACCCTTAGAAGCGGAAGCTCAAGGCGAGAAAATATCAGAATTACCCGTCATTGAAACAAATACACCAATTGCATATCCTCCATTAGAAGATATAACGATCGGAGAAGAGCACCCAATTGACAATAGTAGTAAAAATAATAAACTGTTAATCATCGAAGACGATTTCATCTTTGCAGATATCCTAAAAGATTATGCAGTTCAAAATGGTTACGATGTCTATATCAGCTACGATGGACAGGATGGGCTCAACAAAGCGCGAAACTTAATTCCTGCAGCAATCATATTAGACATTATGTTACCGAAAATGGATGGTTGGGAAGTGTTACGTAATCTCAAAAAAGCGAATTCGACGAAGGATATCCCAGTACATATGATGTCCGCAGGAACATTTCTCCATGATGAACCAATATCCGCTGGTGCTATTGGGTTTATGTCCAAACCTGTCTCTGAAGAATCTCTCGCCGAAACTTTCCTGAAGATCAAAGCTTCAACAAGTCGTCCTATTAAGAAAATTCTATTGGTAGAGGACCAAGAGATTCAAAGTGACTTTATCAAGCAATCCCTTGAAGAACAAAATATTCAAATATTTCAGGCATTCGATGCGCGTCAGGCGCTCGATCTATTGGTTCAGGAAAAAATATTCGACTGTATCATTATGGATCTAAATCTCCCTGATAAATCTGGCATCGAACTGCTCAATGAGATCAAATCGAACAGTGAATTTAAGGATCTGCCGATTATTATTAACACCGCAATGGAGTTGAGTCCTGAACAAACATCAGAAATTTTGCACCATAGTCAGGCCATGGTGTTAAAATCAGCCAAATCCAACAATAGATTAATTGACGAAGTCAATTTATTTTTAAATAAAATCCGAAGCAGCAAAACGGAATATCATTCGCTTAGCAACAGTTCTTCGGTACTTGTGGAGAACAATTTGACTTCCAAGACCGTATTGCTGGCTGACGATGATATGCGGAATATATTCGCTTTAAGTACCGCGTTCGAAAGCTATGACATGAAAATAGAGATCGCCAATAATGGTCAGGAAGCATTGGATATCTTAGCACGCAATGAGCATATCGATATTGTTTTGATGGACATTATGATGCCAGTTATGGACGGCTATGAAGCTATCGAAAAAATAAGGGAGAACAAGAAGTTTTCGAACCTTCCCATTATCGCTGTTACAGCGAAGGCGATGAAAGGTGACCGGGAAAAGACAATCGCTGTAGGAGCAAACGATTATATTAGCAAACCAGTTGATGTAGATAAATTGATATCCTTAATGCGTGTATGGTTGAGTTAAGCAATAAAATAGCAGCAATGATTACTTTTGAAGAGTTGGAGGAAATTATTGAGGTTGTCAAAAACCTCCACGGCTATGATGTGTCTGGATACACAAGGTCATCCTTAAAGCGGCGTGTCACCAGAATTATGGAACTCAACAAGCTAGATCTGGTCGAATTAAAATCTAAATTAATTAACCAACCAGGCTTCAGTACTTATCTTTTACAGGAAATTACAGTCAACGTGACTGAAATGTTTAGAGATCCGGAATTTTACAAAGCGTTAAAAAATGATGTATTTCCTTATCTGGAAACCTATCCTCATATTAAACTGTGGAGTGCAGGTTGTTCCACAGGGGAAGAAGTGTATTCGTTGGCAATTCTACTAAAAGAGGCAGGGCTCTATCAGCGTTCGTTTATTTATGGAACGGATATTAACACAAAAGTATTGGAAAAAGCCAAAAGAGGCATTTATTCTTTAGCAAAAGTGAAAGACTACTCTGAGAATTTTATTAAAACAGATCCCAAAAGTTCTTTATCCGAATATTATACGGCGATGTACAATGCTGCCACGATAAATAATAGCCTTAAGAAGAATGTCCTTTTTTCCCAGCACAGTTTGGTTTCCGATCGGGTATTTAATGAATTTCAGTTGGTCACATGCCGAAATGTATTGATTTATTTCGACACAAACCTCCAGGAAAAGGTATTGGATTTATTTTATAATTCGCTCTGTCACCTAGGTTTTTTATGTTTGGGTTCAAAAGAGTCTCTGATCAACTACAAAAATGCAGCAAAATTTAAGGTTATAAACAAAAAGCACAATATTTATCAAAAAATAGCTTAGATCAAGATGGAACGGAAAATTCTTTTATTAGCGGGATCTGCAGGCGGCTTTAGTGTTATTCTAAATATCCTAAAAGCATTGGAACGCCCTATTCGAATACCGGTCATCGTTATTGTGCACAGAAACCCTAAATATGCATCGAGTATCGAAGATACATTATCAAAAGCACTATTGCAGCGGATAAAAACAGCAGATGATAAAGAAACCATCGCGGATGGAACAATCTATTTTGCTCCAGCTGGTTATCATTTGCTCATCGAGCCTGATTATAGCTTTTCATTGGACATCTCTGAACCAGTCCAATATTCAAGGCCATCAATTGATGTGACCTTCGAATCTGCAGCCGAAGTCTATAAAGAAAACTGTACTGCTATTTTATTTTCCGGAGCTAATCAGGACGGCGCGCAGGGGTTATTGATGATTAAAAAATATGGTGGCAGTACCTTTGTGCAAGACCCACTGGATGCGGAGGTTCCAATTATGCCCCAGGCGGCCATAGAATTAAATGCGCAAGATAAGATCTTAACCATAGCCGAAATAAAAGATTACATTATGCAATTAACCTAAAGTTGTATTTAGATTTGATATAATGAAGAAGATTAATATATTGATCGTCGATGATAAAGTTGAAAATATTATCAGTCTCACAGCCTTGCTGGAGGATATCGAATATGTAAATATAATTAGCAGTACGGATCCCAACGAAGCCCTGAAAATCTGTTGGAAAGAAGAAATAGATCTTGCCTTAGTTGATGTGCAGATGCCCGAAATCAATGGATTCGAATTTGTTACTTTTTTGAAGAAAAACCCTAAAACGAATCACATTATTCCGATCATGGTAACCGCAATTTCGAAAGAGGATAAGTACCTTATTCAAGGACTTAACAGTGGAGCTGTAGACTACCTGTACAAACCTCTTAATCCGGAAGCCACAATAGCAAAAGTCAAATCTTTTGTTCAGCAGCTGTTAATACAACAGGAAATTAAAGAGAAAAATATCGCTTTGGAAGAATCGAAGCAAGCGATTCTTAAAGCAAAAGAGGAAGCTGAATTAGCAAGAAAATCAAAAGAAACTTTCTTAGCTAATATGAGCCATGAAATCCGTACCCCTATCAATGGTATTATGGGGATTACCCAAATGTTAAAAAACTCACAGCTTAGTATCGAACAAGAAAACTGGATCAATAAACTCGATTCAGCATCTCAGAACCTACTAACAATTATCAATGACATATTAGACCTGTCCAAGGTTGATTCTGGCATGATGAAACTTAACATGGAATCCACTTCAGTACATGATATTACGGATGATTTGAATAACTTATTTATAGATAAGGCAAATTATAAGGGATTAAATTTTTATATAGATGTGGACGATCGGATAAACAGTTATTTTTTAACTGATCCTCTTCGTTTAAAACAGATTCTAACCAACTTTATCTCCAATAGCTTCAAATTTACCGCCGCAGGTTCGGTCATTTTAAAAATTCAACTTCTAACGGAAAGTGATCAGCAAATTGGTTTACAGTTTCAAGTCATAGACACAGGTATCGGCATAGTCGAAGAAGCTTTGGAAAAAATATTCATTGCTTTTGAGCAAGGGGAAGACAGTATTACCAAAAAATTTGGCGGCACTGGCTTGGGCTTAGCAATTGTCAAACGCATCGCTGCCCTTCTCAATGGAAAAGTCTTCGCATCGAGCGAATATGGTAAAGGAAGCATATTTTCTTTTGAATGTGCCTTCGACAAAATAGAAGATAAACCCCTAGAAAAAGAAACACAAGTGCTTTATACAGAGTTACCGAAGTTTAATTCACCGATGATCCTTATCGCCGAAGACAACGAATTAAACAGCTTTATGTTAGCAAATATCCTAAAAAGTTGGAACTGCGAAATTACACTGGCAACAAATGGACAGCTTGCGTTGGAGGAAATAAACAGAAAAAAAATAGATCTGGTATTTATGGACGCGCATATGCCCCTAATGAGCGGCTTTGAAGCTATTAAAGAAATACGTCGCCATACCAACCCAATAATTGCGAATATGCCCATCATCTCTATCTCTGCTTCAGTTTTAAAGGCTGAACAACAAGAAGCCATGGATGCAGGGGCAAATGAAGTTGTTGGGAAACCATTTGATCCTATCAAATTATATAAAACAATTGATGCTTTATTGTCAAAATTGAAATGATTGTTTCTATTTACCAATGAAATCATTAATTTTAAGGAATTAACAAAACGTAATAATGAAAAAACTTTTTATGATACCAGCAGTTGCAGTTGCATTGTCAATTGCATCTTGTGGCGGAAACAGTGAGAAGTCTGGCAAATCAGCTAGTACAGAATCGACAACTTCAACAGAAAACCAAGCGACAGAAACAGTACCTGGAATTGAAAACGTGGCTATTTCTAACAGCTTATCTTTAGAAGGTAACGATCAGATGAAATTTGACAAGGACTTATTCCGTGTTAAAGCTGGTGAGCCAGTAGAATTATCTTTCAAAAATGCGGGTACCATGCCAAAAGAATCTATGGGACATAATGTTGTCATCCTTAAACCGGGTGTAGATCTTCCAACTTTCGGCGCTGAGGCAGCAGCAGCGGTGGCTGATGAGTATGTTCCAAAATCAGCTTTATCCTCTATCGTATCCCATACGAAATTATTGGGCCCTGGTGAAACTGATAAAATTACATTTACACTTGAAAAAGGAGTATATCCTTTCATCTGTAGTTTCCCTGGACACTATGGTGTAATGCAAGGCAAAATCGTTGCAGAATAACAACATAAAAGCAAAAAGGATATCCAGAATTGAATATCCTTTTTGTTAACCAATTTTTTGCGCTGGGATAGAAAGGAATTCGCTCAAGTACACTTTCAATATCCATTATTGCCTATATTCCGTTGCTCTTCATAATCCTCTTTCAATAGGTCTACATCGATATACTTTTCTTCTAGAAGCTTGACCTCTCTATATATTTTTCTTCCAGACAAATTATCGACCTTAGATTATCTTAAAGGGGGTAGGCCGCATTTCTTTTATCAAAAAAATGTAAAGTAAGTCTATTCGGTTACAAATCGCAAGTTTTGATTTCCTATCCCATTAATAATCATTAAATTTGTACTACTAAAAATTAAAACGTAATCAATGCAATACGACGTAATTGTAATCGGAAGTGGTCCAGGCGGATATGTAGGAGCTATCCGTTGTGCCCAATTAGGATTAAAAACAGCTGTTATTGAAAAATATAGCACATTTGGCGGTACTTGTCTTAACGTTGGATGTATTCCTTCGAAAGCGCTTTTAGATTCATCGGAGCATTACCACAATGCTGCCCATAATTTTGACGCATTCGGCATCAGTTTAAAAGATCTTAAGGTAGATATGGCAAAGATGATTGCTCGTAAAGACGATGTCATTGCGCAAAATACTGCCGGTATCACTTTCTTATTTAAGAAAAACAAAATTGACAGTTTCCAAGGTGTAGGTTCATTTGTGGATAAAAACACCATTAAAATAACAAAAGCAGATGGTTCTACAGAACAGATCACTGCCAAAAATGTCATCATTGCAACAGGATCAAAACCGACTTCGTTACCATTCTTGCCAGTTGACAAAAAAAGAATTATTACTTCTACTGAAGCCCTTAATTTAAAAGAGATCCCAAAACACCTTATCGTCATCGGCGGTGGTGTAATTGGTCTGGAATTAGGTTCGGTATATGCTCGTTTAGGTTCAAAAGTCTCTGTAGTTGAATTTGCGAAATCTATCATTGGTACAATGGATGGTGGCTTAGGAAAAGAATTGCAACGTGTTTTGAAAAAATCATTGGGCATGGAGTTCTACCTAGGACATAAAGTAACAGGTGCTACCGCAAAAGGTAAAACGGTAAAAGTAACTGCTGAGGATCCAAAGGGACAAGAAATCACATTGGATGGTGATTACTGTATCGTTGCTGTTGGACGTACAGCTTATTCTGAAGGTTTAGGCTTGGAGAACATTGGCATTACATTAGAAGAAAGAGGTAAGAAAATCCCTGTAAACGCACACTTAGAAACTTCTGTTCAAGGTGTATTCGCAATTGGAGATGTCATTACTGGAGCGATGTTGGCGCACAAAGCGGAAGATGAAGGGGTATATGTCGCGGAATATATTGCTGGACAAAAACCTCACATCGACTACAACTTGATTCCAGGCGTTGTGTACACATGGCCTGAAGTAGCTTCAGTTGGAAAAACTGAAGAGCAACTTAAAGAGGCTGGTGTGAAATATAAAGCAGGATCTTTCTCTTTCAAAGCTTCTGGCCGTGCAAAAGCATCTGGTGATACAGATGGTTTTGTAAAAGTACTAGCTGACGCAACAACCGACGAGGTATTAGGCGTACATATGATTGGTCCGCGTGCAGCTGACATGATCGGCGAGGCTACAGTAGCGATGGAATATCGTGCTTCTGCAGAAGATATCGCACGTATCTGTCATGCTCACCCAACCTATACTGAAGCTATTAAAGAAGCGGCATTAGCCGCAACTGCAAATAGAGCAATACACGCGTAAGCGTTAAACAGAATAAACCTAAGGGGAAAAGGAAACTTTTCCCCTTTGTCATAAATACCTATATCAGATGAATTTTTATACAAGAAAATGGGTCAAACCCGAAGACCTTAACCCCAATGGAACATTGTTCGGCGGAACACTTTTGCGTTGGATAGATGAAGAAGCGGTTATTTACGCTATTGTACAATTGGGAAATCCTAAAGTGGTTACAAAGTTTATATCCGAAATAAACTTTGTAAATTCAGCCAAACAGGGGGATATTTTAGAATTAGGTATTGAAGCGATCAATTTCGGAACAACGTCATTGACGATGCGTTGTGAGGTCAGAAATAAAATTTCAAAGAAAACAATCCTATCCATCGACAAATTAGTGTTTGTCAATTTGGACGAGGACGGAAATCCCACCCCACATGGAAAAGATAGTATAACGTATGCTTATATGGGCATCGAGAAAACAGGGCGAGATGACTAAACATCTCCCCTGTTCCTTTGATATTAAATAGGTGTTTTTTATAAAGCTCTGTTTGGAAATTTGCGATCACAAATTATCAAGCACCATGCGGAAAGCTTAACTTTCTAAGCCATGGGCTCACACTTTTGGAATCTCTATGCAAATATCTCACTATTACGATTTTTGTCTTTTGCCCTCGATTTCCTTCTTTAGATCCAGCTCCACCCAAAATCCCAGGATTGGAACCAAAGAAGCCAAAAAGTACTTTATAGCTTTTAAAATAGGCCATTTATATTCGACAGTAGACATGATGAGCATCACAACGAATATAACGACAAAAAAGCCATGAATGGATCCCGCAATCTTCACAGCCTCTGGTATTCCAGCGAAATATTTCAAGGGCATTGCAATAAAAAACAAGCAAATCGTGGAAATAGCCTCCCACAACGCAATCTGTCTAAATATTCTTAACATAATGATAAACTGAGTATTGTGAACTTCAAAAATAAGACTCTAAATACGGTTGCCCCATTATTTTTTACCCTTTTACCGAGTCGTGACATTATCCCGAATACATTGACATTGTTTTATCAAAAACCGCCAATTTTACAATAAATAGTTCATATTCATCAGAAAAAATACGTACTTTTGAATGAATATAAGGTTCGGTACCTTGGTATTTGAAGCTATAACACTCAACTACAGAATATTTATTTATATGAATTACGACATCATTGTAATCGGTAGTGGTCCAGGCGGGTATGTTGCTGCCATTAGAGCCGCTCAGTTAGGGTTCAAAACAGCGATTATTGAACGCGAATCATTAGGCGGAATTTGTCTAAACTGGGGCTGTATCCCTACAAAAGCATTATTGAAAAGTGCTCAAGTATTTGAATATTTAAACCATGCCGCAGATTACGGCATCAATGTTCAAGGTGGTGAGGCTGATTTCGAAGCTATCGTCAAAAGAAGCCGCGGCGTAGCTGAAGGAATGAGTAAAGGTATTCAGTTCTTGATGAAAAAGAATAAAATTGATGTCATCAATGGAACTGCAAAAATTAAAAAAGGTGGTAAGATCGATGTAAAAGGCGCAGACGGTTCTACCAAAGAATATGCAGCAAAACATACCATCTTGGCGACAGGTGCACGTTCACGTGAGTTGCCTAACTTACCACAAGATGGCAAAAAGATTGTTGGTTACCGCCAAGCAATGACATTACCTAAACAACCAAAATCTTTAGTTGTTGTTGGTTCTGGTGCCATCGGTGTTGAATTTGCTTATTTCTATAATGCAATTGGAACAAAAGTGACTATCGTTGAGTTTATGGATAGAATCGTTCCAGTTGAAGATGAAGAAATCTCAAAACAACTAGAAAAAAGCTTAAAGAAACAAGGTATTAATATCCTTACTAAATCAGAAGTTCAATCTGTTGACACATCTGGAGAATTGAGCAAGGTTTCTATTAAAACTGAAAAAGGTGTTGAAGTAATCGAAGCAGAAGTTGTATTATCTGCAGTAGGTATTGCTCCTAATATCGAAAACATAGGCTTGGAAGAGGTTGGTGTAAAAACTGATCGTGGCCGTGTTGTCGTAGACGATTTCTACAAAACAAATATTGAAGGTGTATACGCTATCGGTGATATCGTTAAGGGTCAAGCTTTAGCGCACGTTGCTTCGGCAGAAGGTATTACTTGTGTTGAAAAAATCAAAGGTCTTCATGTAGAACCTATTGATTACAACAACATCCCTGGATGTACTTATTGTTCTCCAGAGATAGCGTCTGTTGGTTATACTGAAAAAGCAGCTAAAGAAGCTGGATATGAAGTTAAAGTAGGTAAATTCCCATTCTCTGCTTCAGGGAAAGCTTCGGCAGCTGGAGCAAAAGACGGTTTCGTAAAAGTTATCTTTGATGCAAAATATGGTGAATTCCTAGGTGCACATCTTATCGGAGCTAATGTTACTGAAATGATCGCTGAGGTTGTTGTAGCCCGTAAATTGGAAACAACAGGACATGAAATGATCAAAACAATCCATCCGCACCCAACAATGAGTGAAGCTATCATGGAAGCATGCGCCGATGCGTACGGTGAAGTGATCCATTTATAGTCACATATAAACATAAAAAAGAGGGGAAGAACATTCGATCTTCCCCTCTTTTTTATGTTACTTTTTTGGTTGAAAATTACATTACCAACCTCGACTTAAATACAATTTGTTGGTCTGCTACATCTGAATTCTCGATTCGTTCAAATAGAATTTCGGCTGCCTTACGGGCTTGCATACCTGGAAACTGCTCGATACGACCCATTGGTGGGTTTTCCATGTATTGCCAAAGAGGATAATTAGCATAGCTAATAAAGAAGATATCTTGATTTAAAACCAACCCTTTGTTGCGCGCTGCCTTCATCAAATCCAGTGTAACAAAGTCATTGAAAGAAATAATCGCTGAAGGTCTTTCGGACATCGCAAATATACTGTCCATTGCTTTCTCATTTCCTTCGGTGCTCAGGTCTGTTTCAATAATATTTTTTTCCAAGATATCCATCCCATTTCGCTTCATTGCAGATAAATAGGCTACTTTTCTATCCTCACTCGCAGGCAAAGTCTTTGGCCCATTGACCAAAGCAATGACTTTATGCCCACGGGCAACAAAAGCATCAACAGCCTCATTCATTCCTGTGGATAGATCGCTTTGAACTTTATTGATATTCGGTAAACTAGGAACACAATCAAAAAAGACAACCGGGATTCCAGATGACTCTAATTTCTCGATAAACTCCAAATTAATCGTTTTCTTACCAATAGACATCAAAATACCATCTACCCTATGATTTTTAAATGTTTTTAAAATCTGTTCTTCCCGATCAGGATCATCCAACGACTGCCCCATTAAAACAGTGTACCGTTGTGCCGAAGCAACATTTTCTATTTCGCTGATTGCAAAAGAAAAAAATGGCTCTGAAAGACTGGGTAAAATCACAGCTATGGTAAACGTTTTACGCTGTTTAAAAAAAATGGCTGTTTGATTGGGTTCGTAGTTCAATTCTTCGGCCATTTTTTTTACACGCATTGTCGTTACCAATCCAATACTTGGATGGTCATTCAATGCTCTTGACACCGTTGAAGGACTGATTTTCAGCTTCTTGGCAATTTCCTTAATCGTGGCAGGCTTGTTCACTTTATTCATAAATCCAAGGGCTTTATATAAAAATAGGGCTTTTATATCCCTAATCATAATTTTTTTTCAACAATGTTTATTCAGTATATTTTAAAGTCAAAACATTGTTGGTAGATAATACAAAGATAATCAATGAAAACTTAGTCCACAAATTGAATCGCAGTGATATCCACTGCAAATTCCTGTACTAAAAATTGAGTAGGGTCTATTTGCCGGAAATCAAGTTCATCTTGAAAATAAATTTTCACTCGATTGCTAAACTCACCCCAGTCTACAAATTTCACCTTATTCAATTGCTCCAGTGGATTCCCTTTCGTCAAAACGCATATTTCCTTACCTTCCGCATTCAATTGCGAAAATAGTGCAGTAATATGGTCAAAAAGATGCAACTTAAGTGGTAATACAGCATTTACATGTAGTCGTTCAAAATGCTCCTTGTACTTCATATCAAATCCAAAAGTCGCTTGCGCATGTTCAAATAGGAATTCCTCGCCCTGATTTTCCAAATGGTTTTTCATAAAGTTGACCAAATCACCCTGTGGGGGGAAGGTCTCCGTGAATTCTATAAAGTTAGCAAAGAGATAATAAACTTGGAGTAAGTAGTCTTTTTTCGGAAAAAGAACATCATCCAATTCAAAGACGTACACTTTTTTTTCTTCTGGAAACATCATCACTAATAGACCTTAAAATTAAAAAAGTTGAACAGATTATGCCCAACAGATACCAAATTGAGAATAGGATTATTTTACTTCGACACACAGACTAATGCGAACTCTTCAGCCGAATCCGAAGTGACCATAAGTCCATCCAATGTACTTTCATAGATCTCCTCACCCAACAAATTATTGCCTTTTGAAAGCAAAACATAAGGAAGATCAGCCGGAGGGTTTTCAATGATAGAAAATGTTTC
This sequence comes from Sphingobacterium ginsenosidimutans, assembly GCF_039536865.1. NCBI lineage: Bacteria > Pseudomonadati > Bacteroidota > Sphingobacteriia > Sphingobacteriales > Sphingobacteriaceae > Sphingobacterium > Sphingobacterium ginsenosidimutans. Next base: position 233,383 of record NZ_BAAAZK010000005.1, on the reverse strand, counting down.
AAGGATGTCCTTATCTGGCACGAGAACTGAAATCTGATATTCATCAAATAAAACTTTGGCTTCGGCCAATGGTTCCAGTTCGAAACCGCCTAAAGGTAACACATAATCAACCTTTTGATCTAAACTCAATTTTAGCACCTCATGCGCAAAAGTTGGTAGCAAGCCCTTTGGAATGGCTACATAATTCCCAGACTTTAAAAGTAATTCCGGAATCTCTTCCGAACTCGCATACAAAACCTCAAAACTACCTGAAAGTTTTCTAGCGATACGCATTGCCAGCGGTCTGGTTCCGAAAGTTATCAATATTTTCTTCATCAAAATAAAATGTTATTCATCGGCAACTAAGCCCTCAAAGATTCTTCCAATAAATCAGGCTGGCTCTTTTCGTCCTACACCTCGATCTATAAGCACAATGGCTTTCCTATGAAATAGGTTACACCACCAATCCGTCACGCATATGAATTGTTCGATCCGATATACGGGCCAATTCTTCATTATGGGTAACGATGATAAATGTTTGTTGGAATTTGTTTCTAAGATCAAAAAACAGCTGATGTAAGGCCGCTGCATTTTCGGAATCCAGGTTCCCTGAAGGCTCGTCAGCTAAAATGATTGAAGGATCATTCATCAACGCCCTAGCGACAGACACACGTTGTTGTTCACCTCCAGACATTTCAGCAGGCTTATGATCAATACGATGAGAAACACCGAGTAGCTCCAATAGTTCTTTCGCTTTCGTTTCGGCTTCAGCTCGCCCCTGGCCGCGGATAAATGCAGGAATACACACATTTTCCAATGCGGTAAATTCAGGCAATAAATGATGAAACTGAAAAACGAAACCAATATGCTCATTGCGAAATGCACTCAGCTTTTTGGCACTCAGTTTATGGATATCGACGCCATCAATAAATATCGAACCTTGGTCAGGTTTGTCCAACGTTCCGATAATATGCAAAAGTGTACTTTTACCTGCCCCTGACGCTCCGACAATACTCACGATTTCACCCTTTTCCACGGTTATGTCGACGCCTTTTAAGATGGGCAATGCCCCATAAGCTTTGTGAATTCCTTTGGCTTGTAACATCATAGGGCAAAGATAAATAAATTTACGATATCACACCTTTGAATAAATAAGCAGTTATTTCTCTATTTCAGCCATTTTATTTTTCACAAATGTCAAAAAATAGATAAAAGAGCAATTTATCGCTTGTCTTATCCCTCAAAAAAACATATTTTTACGCCAAATATTTTTGCAAATGAACATTCACGAATATCAAGGAAAACAAATACTAAAGAGCTTTGGTGTGCGCGTACAGGAAGGTATCGTAGCAGATACTCCAGAGCAAGCTGTGGAAGCGGCTAAAAAGATGAAAGAAGACTACAATTCCGACTGGGTTGTTGTCAAAGCTCAAATTCACGCTGGTGGCCGTGGTAAAGGTGGTGGTGTCAAGTTAGCTAAGAACTTAGATGAAGTCAAACAAAAAGCAACTGACATCATTGGTATGCAATTAGTAACGCCTCAAACTGGACCTGAAGGTAAAAAAGTAAACAAAGTTTTGGTTGCTCAAGACGTTTACTATCCAGGTGAAAGCGAAACAAAAGAATTCTACATGTCTGTATTATTAGACCGTGCTACAGGACGTAACATTGTTATGTACTCTACAGAAGGTGGTATGGACATTGAAGAAGTTGCAGAAAAAACACCGCACTTGATTTTCAAAGAAGAAATCGATCCAAAAGTAGGCTTACAAGGATTCCAAGCACGTAAAATTGCTTTTAATCTAGGTCTTTCTGGTGCTGCACACAAGGAAATGGTAAAATTCGTTGCTGCACTTTACAAAGCATACGATTCTACTGACTCTTCTATGTTCGAGATCAATCCGGTATTAAAAACTTCTGATGACAAAATCTTAGCAGTTGATGCCAAAGTAAATCTTGACGAGAACGCATTGTACCGTCACCCTGATTACGCAGCTATGCGCGATGTAACAGAAGAAGATCCAACGGAAGTTGAAGCTGGTGAATCAAACCTTAACTATGTTAAACTTGACGGTAACGTTGGTTGTATGGTAAACGGTGCAGGTCTTGCAATGGCAACAATGGATATCATCAAATTAGCTGGTGGTGAACCTGCAAACTTCTTAGATGTTGGTGGTACTGCAAATGCTGAAACTGTAAAAGCTGGTTTCAATATCATTTTGAAAGACCCTAATGTAAAAGCAATTTTGATCAATATCTTCGGTGGTATCGTTCGTTGTGACCGTGTAGCGCAAGGTGTTATTGATGCTTACAGTGAAATTGGTAATATTCCTGTTCCTATCATCGTACGTCTTCAAGGTACTAATGCTGAAGAAGCGAAAAAATTAATCGATGAATCAGGCTTACAAGTTTATTCTGCAATCTTATTGAAAGAAGCTGCTGAATTAGTAACTAAAGTGTTGAAAGGTTAATTCCTTCAATCATCATAAAGCTTAAAAGCGGAACAACTCAGTTGTTCCGCTTTTTTTTGCCCCCAAGGCAGCTATTTTTTACTCAGTTTGACGCAAATAGTGGCCGGGAAAAATTAAGTTTAGAAGCTTATTGAGCCTTCATTCAGCGAATTAAATCAACATTTATACCCAATAAACCAATAGAATAGCTTATTTTTGTATTGCTTTTTTAACAAAGCATCTTTTACAAGTCATTCTCCAAAAATTAAGATGGAACACACAAGAATAAAGGAACTATTGAATGCCACAGAATTCGGCAAAGAGGTCGTTGTTAAAGGTTGGGTAAGAACTTTCCGTAACAATCAATTTATAGCAATTAATGACGGTTCGTCAATCAATAATATTCAAGCAGTAGTCGATTTTGAAAATACACCTGAAGATATCCTAAAGCGTATCACTACCGGAGCTGCAGTTCGTGTAAAAGGTCAATTGATAGAATCGCTAGGTAAAGGACAAAAAGTAGAAGTTAAAGCTACTGAAGTAAGCATTATAGGTGATTCAGATCCTGAAAAATACCCTTTACAACCGAAAAAACACAGCTTAGAATTTCTACGTGAAATTGCTCACTTACGTTTTCGTACAGGCACATTCAATGCAGTATTCAAAGTACGTAACGCCTTAGCTTTCGCTGTACATAAATTTTTCCAAGAAAATGATTTTGTGTACATGCACACACCGATTATCACAGGTTCTGATGCAGAAGGTGCTGGTGAAATGTTTCAGGTGACTACCTTAAATTTGAACAACCCGCCACGTAAAGAAAATGGCGAAATTGATTTCAAGGAAGATTTCTTCGGGAAATCTACAAATCTTACCGTATCTGGTCAATTGGAAGGTGAACTCGGAGCAATGGCTTTTGGGAACATCTATACTTTTGGACCAACCTTTAGAGCTGAAAACTCAAATACAACACGTCACTTGGCTGAATTCTGGATGATAGAACCTGAAATGGCTTTCTATGAATTGGAAGACAATATGGATTTAGCAGAAGCTTTGCTGAAATACGTGATTAAATACGCTTTGGAAACTTGTCCTGAGGAAATTGAGTTTTTGAAAAGCCGTTTGTTAGAAGAAGAGAAATCAAAACCAGCAGCAGAACGTTCTGAATTAAATTTGGTTGAAAAACTAAACTTTGTCTTAGAGAACAATTTCGAACGTGTAACTTATACTGACGCTGTTGAAATACTAAAACGTAGTAAGCCAAACCAGAAGAAACAATTCAAGTATCTAATTGATGACTGGGGAGCTGACCTGCAATCTGAACATGAACGCTATTTAGTGGAAAAACACTTCAAAAAACCTGTTATCCTAACTGATTATCCAAGAGAAATCAAATCTTTCTACATGAAACAGAATGAGCCTGATGCTCAGGGTCGTAATACTGTTCGTGCCATGGATATTCTTTTCCCAGGTATCGGTGAAATGGTCGGTGGTTCGCAACGTGAGGAAAATCTTGACCGTCTATTAGCACGTATGGCCGAAGTAGGTATACCAGCAGCAGAAATGGAATGGTTCTTGGATACACGCCGCTTTGGTTCAGTGCCACATTCAGGATTTGGTGTAGGCTTTGAGCGCCTGGTATTATTCACAACCGGAATGACAAATATCCGCGACGTAATACCATTCCCCCGCACACCGAAAAACGCAGAATTTTAATATAAAGAACAACAGCCAAAACAAAATATTTTGGCTGTTGTTCTTTTAAATATATACGTAGTGGAAGAATAGTTTTGAAGCTTTGACATCATCCGCTTCCTGCTCGAAAGTGACCAGATTAAAAACTAAAATCACCCTACGCCATTATAAATTTTACCAGACTAGATATGCTTATCAAAATATATAACGACAATCCCAATCCAAAAGCCATCGCGCAAGCCGTTGATATCCTTAGGCGTGGTGGTGTAATCATTTACCCTACAGATACCGTTTACGGTATAGGCTGTGATATTACACAACAAAAGGCAATTGAACGTGTCTGTGAGATTAGAGGCTTAAAGCCTGATAAGGCCAACCTATCTTTTATCTGTTACGACCTGACCGATATTTCACAATACACCAAATCTTTCGACACCGCTGTCTTTCGTGTCCTTAAGAAGGCATTACCCGGCCCTTTTACATTTATCTTTAACGCGACCACTAAAGTTCCCAAACTATTAAGTTCGAAGAAGAAAACCGTAGGTATTCGTGTACCAGACAATAACATCGTTCGGGAAATTGTGAAACAATTAGGCAATCCGATTGTGACGACTTCCATCCACGATGAAGACGAAATTATCGAATACTCTACGGATCCCGAATTGATCTATGAGAAATATCAAGATCTCGTGGATGCCGTTATTGACGGAGGCTTTGGGGACAATGTCGCTTCAACAGTAGTAGACCTGACAGAGGGAACCTTTGATGTTGTTCGTGAAGGAAAAGGTGATCTGGAACAATACTTATAGAATTTAGTATTCTCCAAATAGTGCAAGACTATTTAACATTTCAACAAATATCTTAACACACCAACAAGGATCACCTCAGATTAGATTGTTGGTATTTTGTGCATAAGATCTACTTTCCGACACTTAAATACTCACTTTTCCACAAAAATAACCACTTATTAACAGTTGAAATGTTAATAAGTGGAACATACACATATAACCATTGATCTAAAATGTGTATAACCCAGCACTTATTAACAAGCAAATGTGAATAAGGTAAATAAGCAAGTCTAGAAAATAACGATAAATGTGCAAAACTAAAGGGTTATCAACATAAAAATGTTTATAACAAGCTTAAAAACTCTTCGGCATCGAAATATGATGTGTATAACAGATCCAAATTCACATAACAATGTTGAAAGTTAACAACCCAACTCCACACGTTGCTTCAACGCTGTGTTAAAAAGTTCAAATCCCTGCCTCGTTGTCAACAATAACTTTCCGCAGAAGGGGATTAATATACCAGAAAACAGCTCACCCTGAATGAGTCGAACCTGTCCCTCCTCCATTGGCTCCAATATAAAATAATGTTCGCCATCAAAAATTCCAGGGATAAATAGTTTACCTTTCCAACGTAGCTCGCGGTTTGAATCAATACGTAAAAAGCGTGGGTTCATCTTTATTTTAAAACCATCGGGTTGTTCTAGCATGACTGAACAGCGCTGTCCCAATACAGGCTCCTGTCCAAAGCTTTTAATCGTTGGGCTCCACACTGGATAAGTCTTGAAATCTGTCAACACTTGCCATACTTGCTCAATTGTCGCTTTAATTATGATACTTGTCTCAATCTTTTTCATTTTTTCAATAATATTTATATCCCTGCATATTGAAGCCCACATGCTTACCCCAATACCCCTTATCGGTTGCTATACATCATGATGGATTCATTGAATTGACGATACTCCAGAAAACAAGTGTGTACAAAGTGTTTCAAATTGAATACCTTATTACACAGAAGCCTTAGGCCAATTCAAAGCCCATCGGCTCCTCATTTACTATTGGAGATAAAACAAAACTAGGATAAGAAATGGAGACAGCTCTTGACTTTTATCAAGAACTCATTTTTGCGCGGATACGACTGAGTGTTTCGGGGCTCATACCCAAGACTGAGGCTATATATTGAAGTGGTACTTGATGGAATAGGGATTTATGTTGTTCAAAATATTGTTGATAACGTTCTTCTGCTGTCAAACAAATAAAATCCGAAATTCGTTGCTCCATCGCTCCGAAACATTTTGCTAAAAATGCCTTTTCAAATTTATTCCATTCAATAACCTCAGATTCCATCTTCTGGTAATCTGATTTTGGTAAACGGTACAAATGACAGTCACTGATGCATTGAAAATTCCATTTGGAAGGGGTATCAAAAATAAAAGAAGAGAGATCTGTAACGAAATGATTAGCTGTACCGATCCACTGTGTAAATTCTCCTTTTTTACTCCATGCGAATTGGCGAATCAGTCCGGATTCGATAACAAATAAATTGGAAGAATAGTCCCCTTCTTTGATCAGATAATCTCCTCTTTTGAGTTCAATTTGTTCGAAACTTGCGAACAATTTCTCCTGAGTGGCTTCTGGAAGAGGAAATAGGTTTTCAAACAATTGATTAAACATACCTACGAAAGCAAACTACAAGATCACGACTTCTTCGATGATGACGTGTCCTACATACTCGTTTACCCTTCCAAGGATTTGCCGACGCATTAAAGCCAATTCGTTTTTAATAACGGCAGACTCCACACGCACAAACAACTTTTTGTCTCGTACATAAAGCTGTTGCGTACGATTGGCAATTGCTTTACCAATCAATTGAGGCCATACTGAAGCGATTGAGGTCTCATCAAATTTTCGACGTAGCTTGTAAGCTTCAAGGAGACGTTCTACCCCCTGCTTAATGGTCATATCATCGCTTGACCGAATAAATTCTAGGCTCTTTTTCGTTGGTTGCTTCTTATACATTCACTTGTCCTCCTTCGATACCAAATATACGAACAGGGCGGTTGATTTCGTCAAAGATTCGTTGAATTCTTTTCGAATCTGTATCCGTTAGAAAAATTTGCCCAAAATCATCCTCAGAGACCATCTGCATTAATTTATGGGTACGGCGATCGTCGAGCTTATCAAAAATATCATCCAAGAGCAACAAAGGTTTGAATCCCTTTTTCTGTTGTAGATAAGAATATTGAGCAAGTTTCAACGCAATGAGAAATGATTTTTGTTGGCCCTGCGAACCAAACTTTTTTAACGGCATTCCACCATGAATGGTAAATATCAGATCATCCTTATGAATTCCCTGACTGGTGCGTTCCAGAATACGATCACGCTCCAGGTTTTTCTCTAGGATATTCAAGAATGAATCTAACATTAGCGGAGATTCATACTGCAATTGGACAGATTCAGCATCTTCGGTCAGAAATTGATAATGTCGATCAAATTCAGGTTGGAACTCCGCCATAAATGATCTTCTCTTTTCAAAGATAATTTTACCTACTTCCTCCAGTTGAAAGTTAAGAATTTCGATTAAACCTAGATCCAAGACATTGGTTTGGCGAGCTTGCTTCAGCACGCTATTTCGTTGGATCAGAAACTTGTTGTAGATGATTAAGGTATCTAGGTATTTATTGTCAGTTTGTGAAATCACGTTATCCACAAACTTTCGGCGTTCCTCGCTACCGTCTGTGACGATTACGCTATCATTGGGAGATATCATGACCAAAGGGAAAAGCCCAATATGATCAGCCAATCGAGGATAATCTTTTTTATTTTTTTTAAACTGCTTTTTTTGATTCTTTTTTAGGCTACAGGAAATAACGTCACTATTCGATTCCTTATCAAATTCTCCTTGCACCATAAACCAATCATTACCGGATTTGATATGTTGCGAATCAATAGGATTAAAATAGCTTTTACAAAGTGACAAGTAGTGGATCGCATCCAATAGATTGGTTTTACCAACACCATTATTCCCTGTAAAAGCATTTACTTCAGGGAGAAATTCCAATGAAGATTCCGAGTAATTCTTGAAATTTAGAACAGAAAGTTGCTTGAGCCACATAGCTACAAAGATACGCTATTTGGACCGCTAAAAATTATTTTATTTCCTCAAAATCGACAAACTCACCAGCTGTTTCTGTCCCCTTACGCTCTGGAGTTTCCTTCGGTGGGATATAGTCAACCTGAATTTTACCCTCTGGTTGGGATCTTTTATTTTCTTGTTGTCCTTGACCAGTGAATTCGTAATAGAAAGCACCACCTTGCCCCTGTCCGCTATATGCTCCCCCCTGTTCCTGCGCTTTTTTCATCAACTTTTCAGCTGCTTTGCGCATCGCAAACGGTAAAAATAATTTGAATAAGAATCTTACTACAAAGTAAACAGCGACTGTAATAAGTATAAATTTTAAAAATGCCATAGTTAATTCGTTGCTATTTTCTCAAATTTAACCAATAACTCGATAAACTGTTGTCTTTAAATTGTCAGATAAGAAATATTAACAAATTTTAAGACTTTCCCAATTTCCCTTTTGTCTCCATGATCGTGCGGTATAGCTCTTCATGCCGTTGTGTTCCCAACACATAAGTTAATCCATCTTTATCTGTTAGATATACAGCATTTTTTCCACCCGCAAAAAACTTAATCTTCCCTTTGGTATGTAGATTATAAACAGGATTATTAAAAAAGAATGTACTATAAGGAGCCTTTTCAACCTTCGAGATCGAGGCCAGATCAATTTTCACAACGCGCGTTGACCAAAGGCCACTGATCAAGATATGGTCCTGAAATACCTCAATTCGAAACAAGACCATATACATCATCACAATAGATGTAATAATAATCCCAACTCCGACAATGAAAAACAATTGACTGGAGATCAAATGATCCAAGTTTAGATAAAATGCCGTAAAGCAGAATAGCACAAGTACCAAACGCACGCTTATCCAAACACGGTCACGTCCTAAATATTGATTTTCCGAATAGAGTACACCTTCTTTCATTTCTTTTATTAGTATTGAGCTAGTAGACTTAAGCCTTAATCACATTTACAGACTAAAGTAAGGACTTTTTTTGTATTGCTAGTAATCTTATAACGATTATCCATACGATAATTGGCTAGCCAAAGGATATCGCCATTACCATTCACTACAATGGGAATATTTTCCTTTTCGAATAAGCTGATTTTTTTATTGATGAAAAAATCGCTCAGTTTTTTCCGACCTTCCATGCCTAAAGGATAAAAACTATCCCCGATCTTCCACGAACGAATCGTCAAGGGAAAGACAAGCAGATCGTAATCGAGTTTTGCGATCTCTTTATTGTTGGTGATAGTAAGCTCAGTAGATACTCCCGCATGGAAACAATACTGCTTCCACTCCACGGTTGATGTTTCTGAGGTAATTATTGCTTCGTCCAAAGATATAAATTCCTTTTCTCTGATAAAAAGTTCATTTCTATCCAAAAGCATATTGTAACAATCCGATTGAAAAATACGACCTGATTCCTTGGCCCAAGCCTGTTGCAAATCACTTAACACTGCTTTTGAAAAATTAAAATCAGAAAACAGTTCGTATAATAAAGGTAAATTATTCAAATATTCTTCCAGGTCTTCCTTACGCACCACCCAACCATCGCCGGTCGTCTGAAAAAGTTTGTTACGTATGGGTTCGACAAATTGTTGTAACAAAACATATGATTCCTTAAAGTGTGTAATATTCTGTTCGAAAATCTGTTCAAAATCAGGTTGTAGTTTTTTGAAATGAGGAATAATATCTATTCGTATCTTATTACGGGCATACTTGGTCGAAAAGTTAGATTGATCATCCCGATAAGCAATGGCATATTCCTGAACGTAATATTCAATTTCACTTGCTTTGAGAAATAAAAGCGGTCGAATGATACGATCTCTTAAGGGTAAAATTCCCTGAAGACCTTGTAGCCCAGTTCCACGTGAAAGATTTAACAGGACTGTTTCAATGTGATCATTGAGGTGTTGGGCCACAGCAATCCGGTCAAACTGAAGTTCTTCCCGAAGCTGCTCAAACCAGGTATAACGTAGTTCACGTGCAGCCATCTGGATAGAAATTTGATTTTCCTTGGCGTAGGTCTTGGTATCAAATTGATTGACAAATATTGGAATTCCATTATCAGAAGCAAACTTTCTAACTAAGGCTTCATCCAGTTCAGAATCCTCTCCACGCAACTGAAAGTTACAGTGTGCAATAGCGATTCTAAAGCCCGCTTTTGCGAATAAATGTGCCATCAACATCGAATCTTTACCACCACTTACTGTAAGCAATATTTTGTCATGAGGCATCATTAAATGCTCCTTTTCAATATATCCCTTTAATCTTTCCAGCACATTCATATAACAAAGTTACAGTATATTTTGTCCGAATGATAAATTCACATCTTAAAATTTGTGAAATCCAATAAAGTAGCAATTAAAATCCATATTTTTGCCCTTGTGAGACAATACATTTTTACCCTTATTGTATTAATTTTAACTGCCTTGACGGTCCAAGCGCAGAAACAGGACGAATTAAAATTACTTTCTTCGTCGCATATTATTACTGGAAAAAACGGTAACGTTGTTTTCTACCGTCCGGTTTATGAGCATGTTGGTTCGACGCTATCGTCTGACAGTGGGTATTTACATAATGATAAACTGGGTCGTCAATTCTTTGAAGCCTATGGAAATGTAATCATCACCCAACCTGATGGCACACAGATATTTTCCAATAAACTGCATTATGAAGCGGCCATGCAGTTAGCCACATTGACCGGAGCTGTCCGTATGGTTAGTACCAGCGGATCAATATTGACCACCGACCATCTGGTGTATAACATGCGTAGTAAAATTGGAAACTATTATAGTGGTGGACGGATTCTCTCCGGAAGTGACACCATCACCAGTCAACGCGCAACTTATTTCGAAAATACTGGCGAATCCTATTTTAATCAAAAAGTTGTTGTCCGATCAACCAATGTTAAAGTCTATACAGACTCAATGAAATACAATGGCAACACCCGCATAACGGATTTCTATGGCCCTACGAATATGAAAGGAAACAAGGGCGAAAATCTATATACTGAAAAAGGCCGTTATCATATGGCTACTGGTCAGGCTTATTTTTCAAAAAACAACCTATATACAGAAGGCACTAAATTCCTTAAGGGGGACAGCCTTTTCTATGACAGACAAGTCGGCATCGGCAAAGCCGTGAAAAACGTTGTCTTTGTAGACACCCTGGATAAATTCTATGCTTATGGCGGATATGGACTCTATAATGGGAAAAACGAATCCATCACCATGACCGATAAACCTCTGGTTGTTTCGGTGGTGAAAAAAGATTCCACCAAAAAAGATTCGGTCTCATCCTTCTCTCCTGTGCAGCAAAAGTCCGAAAAAGAGCTGAAAAAAGAAGCTAAGGAATTAAAAAAAGCGGAGAAAGAAGAGCAGAAGGGCAAGGAAAAAAACAATAAAGCTGAAATTGTTGCCAATAAGGATTCCAAAAAGAGCTTAACGGAAAACAAAAATGTCATCGGCAAGGATGAAAATTTAAAGGAAAACGCCGAAATGGACTCTGTCTTTATGACCGCTGACACCCTATTCTCTCAAATGATCTTCCGTCGAGATTATATTGCCCGAGATTTTAAATTAAACCGTGAAGGGGGAGCCATCGAAGAAGACAACGAGGTCGATTATGGCGATAAAGATTCCATTTCTGCGGATCTTGACTCAACCAATACACTACAACAAGCAGCAGACAGTCTTAAGAAAGGCATAGATAGTTTGCACAAAAACGAAATCAAGAAACCAGTCCTTGACAAGGTGGGCAAGAAATTACCAGATACGGTTACAACCAATAGGCAGAATATTCCAAAAAAACAACCGGTAATAGTGGGGGATCAAAATCGCATCGAAATTGAGAAAAACCTGAAAGCCGATAGTGTCTTGCGTAAAAAAGCAATCATTCCTAAAGGCGGGGAATCAGATAAGATTATGGGCGCAGCACTAAAAAATGCACAAGAAGGAAAAAGAGATTCCCTATCCCAGGATACGATTAAAACAAGGATTCTAAAAGCCTACTATAATGCGCGACTATTTAAATCCGACTTACAAGCCGTTGCCGACTCGATGTATTATGGCATGCAAGATTCGATGTTTAGGTTAATGGGAAAACCGATGATGTGGGCTGAGAATTCGCAGATATCGGGCGATACGATATTCCTACAGGTGAAAAATCAGAAGCTGGATAACTCCCTATTGGTTGGAAATGCATTTATGGTCAATGCCACTAGCGACTCATTAAAGTTCAATCAGATTAAAGGACGGAAGATCACCAGTTTCTTTACCAATAACCGTATGGAGCGCCTCTTTGTTGATGGGAATGCTGAAAATATCTTCTATAACATTGATGAGAAAACCAATGTAACGACAGAACTCGTTCATGACCGAAGCAGCCGTTTCAAAATTCTGATGGAGAACAATAAACTTCAAGAATACGTTTCTATCCGAAAAGTCGATGGAAAAGTCTATCCGATTGCTGAAGTTACGGCGGACAAGGAATTTTTACCAAACTTTACATGGCGTCCTGAGGACCGTCCTAAATCCAAAGATGATCTATTAAATAGGAAACGTGATCTTTCTAAGTCCTCTTTTACCGCTCCAACAGAAAAGGAAACCGAGGACAATGGAAAAATGAAATCCAAGCCTAAAGAGGATAAGGGAAACCTTCAAAAAAAGGCCAGCGATACTAAATCTGGGGCAGATGTTATTACAGACAAGACAAATGGAAATACTAAAACAGCCAAACCTGAAGCAACAACAGCTAAATCTCCAGTAAAAAAGGACATTGCTCCCGCGGTCGATAAAAAAACTGTTAAACAGGATTCAACGAATCTAAAACCATCAGCACGACCAGTACAAGATAGTACTCAAATGTCCAAAAAGAAAGAAGTAAAATAGTCCGTATACAAGATAAAAGCAAGCGGGGCAAAATATCAATTTTGCCCCGCTTGCTTTTATCGTCAACAATAAAGTTAATCGACCAAACCTTATCTCAGTATTATTTAGTTTTTAAATAAGTGGCAAGCTTGCCTACAGCAATCGCACGATGGCTGATCGCATTTTTTTCATCTGCGCTCATTTCAGCAAAAGTTGTATCGTACCCATTTGGAATAAAAATCGGATCATAACCAAATCCATCCACTCCTCTACGCTCTTTAGTGATCTGTCCTTCGATACTTCCCTCGAAAAAATGTTGCTGTTCGTTCAGATAGAGGGAAATGACAGTTTTAAATCGAGCAGTTCGGTTGGGGTTGTCCCCAAGTCTTTCCAAGACGAGATCAATATTCTTTTCCATATCCCTTGAGCCCGAGTAACGTGCCGAATAAACTCCAGGTTCGCCATTTAATGCATCTATTTCGAGACCTGAGTCATCACCAAAACAATAAAGTCCATATTTGTTTACCAAATAATCCGTTTTTTGCTGTGCATTTTCCTCAAATGTAACTCCAGTTTCTGGGATATCATCCTGACAATCGATATCGTTCAAACTTTTAATAACAAAAGTGTCTCCCACTATTGCTTGGACCTCTTCCAATTTATGGGCATTATTTGTTGCAAACACAAGTTCTAGCATCTTCTTCAAATTTATATTGCCAAAAGTAGAAATTCTTATTTAAAAGATAGTAATCATTATGAGGGGACAAATCGTTTTTAAAAGTTAAGAAACAATAAATGTTTTAAACTCGTTCCAGAACAGTTTCTTTTTATTGACATCGGCAAACATTTCTTCAAAGCTGAAGGTATTGAAAACCGTTGCTATGCGCCCCTTCATATAGGAATTATGTTCGATCGGAGGAAGTTTCAACGATGCAGGCTCCACACCTAATAGAATAATCTTCGTCGGTTGAAAGAATTGCATAATCTGTTTAAAATCGTTCGGATTATGCGTATTGGCCAAGTTAACCACCGCTACAGTTTCCTTAGTTAATTTTAGAGCGCCAATCGTTTTTTCAAATGCTTCGAGTGCTGCTGGAGAGAAATAAGGATATTGTGCATAGCGCAGGATAAAAAGTATTCCCTGATCTTTGCTACCCTGATAAATAAATTCACCACCTAATACCTCAAGCGCATTATTACCTTCTTCATTACCGAGATAACCTGATCCCATGGTTTCGTCTGTGACAGACAGCTTAACAAGGTGATCAGTAGCAGGAATTCCAACAGCGACATATTCTGTATCCTTTGCTTTAGACACAGCTTCCTGCTCTGATTGAAGATCAAAGCCATTGGCAAAAATCGTCTCATCCATCAAGGCTTGTAGGGCGACAGGATTATCTGTTGTTAAATTGCTCATTGTTCGAAAAGGAAATAGTAGCATGTAAAGATAAAGAAGAAAAGAGTAAAAGAAAAAGGGAGTAAAGAATAAAGAAATTGCCAGAGACAAATTCTTCGTTCCTCACTCCCTTTCGTATATCGAAAAGATTAATGTCCTAAGATATAAGAGAAAATCAAAGGTGCTACGATTGTAGCATCAGATTCTACAACAAATTTAGGCGTATCGATATCCAATTTACCCCAAGTGATTTTTTCATTTGGAACTGCTCCAGAGTAAGAACCATAAGAAGTAGTTGAATCAGAAATTTGACAGAAATAAGCCCAGAAAGGTACTTCTTCCCACTCCAAATCTTGATACATCATTGGCACTACACAGATTGGGAAATCACCGGAAATACCACCTGCAATCTGGAAGAAACCTACGCCTTTTCCAGCGGAATTGTTACGGTACCATTCTGTCAAATAAATCATGTACTCAATACCTGATTTAACGGTGCTCGCTTTCAATTTACCTTTGATCACATTTGATGCGAATATATTACCTGTAGTTGAGTCTTCCCATCCCGGACATACAATCGGCAAGTTTTTCTCAGCAGCAGCAACAATCCATGAGTCTTTTGGATCAATTTCATAATATTGTTCCAATACACCAGAATTAACTACTTGATATAAGAATTCATGTGGCAAGTAACGCTCACCTTTCGCTTCTGCGGCATGCCATACATCTTCAAGATGCTTCTGCAAGCGACGGAAAGCCTCTTCTTCTGGAATACAAGTATCTGTTACACGATTATAGTGATTATCCAATAATTCTCTTTCTTGTTCCGCTGTCAAATCTCTATAATTTGGGATTCTTTTGTAATGTGAGTGAGCAACTAAGTTCATCACATCCTCTTCCAAATTAGCCCCAGTACAAGAAATAAAGTGTACTTTATCTTGACGGATCATTTCTGCCAAAGAAACACCCAATTCAGCAGTAGACATTGCACCTCCAAGAGAGATCAACATTTTTCCACCATCCAAAAGATGTTCCTCGTAACCTTTTGCAGCATCTACTAATGCCGCTGCGTTAAAGTGACGGTAATTATGCTCAATAAATTGAGAAATAGGTCCTTTTTGAGTACTCATAATATTTTCTAACTTTTATAAAATAATAAGTACGGCAAAGGTACTGAATATTATCTATTTCAGGTTCCCTCTCCCACCAAAACAGCTATTAACTGCTTATTTTTTAACAAATGTAAAAAAACAGACAATTTCTACTTCTTCAGTAGTCTTGAAAAGAAGAAATATGCAGCCACTAAAAAAATGACAATAACAATAAGGACGGCAATCTCCTGGCCACCTATCCCCCAGTTCATACTATTCATACCTTCTGCATAAAAGTTAAATCATCCATCTCTCACAACGGTCCAAAAATGCCTGGTCTATATCCCCACCGATACCCGGTTCATCCGAAATATGGATTTTGTATCCATCATATTGTATCCCTCCAACGACAGGGTCTTCCAGATGACCAACCATACAGGTATCTAAATCAAAAAACTTGACATTGGGAGCCGCATAGGCGAAATGGACTTTTGCGGCCAATGCTAAGCGAGACTCCAGCATCCCACCAATCATACAGTTAATACCGTACTCTGCTGCGACTTTATTGATTCTCAAGGCTTCTTGAATCCCCCCTGATTTAGAAAACTTGATATTGATATAATCACAAGCATCTGCTTTACAAAGTCGTTCCGCATCATGATGCGAATAAACCGACTCATCAGCCATAATTGGGACGATCGTCTCTGTACGCAATTGCGGCAACAATTCATCATTCCAGGTCCGCATTGGCTGCTCACAAAATTGAATTTTAAACGGTTCTAGCCCCTGTAAGGCTTCTACCGCGTCTTCATAAGACCAACCTTGGTTTGCATCTATCCGAATAGGCATCTCAAATCCTATCGCTTTACGTATTTCACGGATACGAGCCACATCTGTTTTCGGATCCTTACCCAATTTTACTTTCAACATGACAGCTCCCCCTTCCTGTAGACGCTTAGCTTTTATTGCCATCTCCTCCGGAGAGGCTATACCCAATGTCATATCCGTTGTTATCTCCCGTTTAGCTCCACGCAAAAACTGATAAAGTGGAATACCAGCATGTTTGGCTGCTAAATCATGCAATGCAATATCAAAAGCAGATTTGATGGTTCGATTTCCTGCGATATACAAATCTAGCTCAGCCAATCGATCATCGATGGCCAGCGGGTCCTTTCCTTTCCAGATCTTGGCAAAATCACGTGCCAAAACCAGACAGGTATCCTGTGTTTCTCCCACAATCATCGGAAAGGCAGAGCATTCCCCGACGCCGTAAATAGTCGTATCGGTATGTATGCGTATAAAGGTATTTTGCGCATAATCCATGGTTCCAGTTGCGATAACAAATGGTTCCATCGGAATACTTAGTCTGTAGATCTCAATTTCAGTTATTTTCATCTTAGTGTCTATAAATTAAGGCATGTTGACGCAGCGCAAACAGCCTGCAATACTTTGCCTAATTTATACATATTATTGCAATCATACGATGCTTTTTCAATACCTACCTAAAATTTATCGCCAAGTGATGCATTATTAAGAAATGAAAGATGAGGTTTACATCCTAAAACAATAAATATGATATCAGTAATAAAATAGATAAAAAGAAACGATAAAATCAAAACAAATGCATTTTTATTAGAATATTTATAATTTTATTCATTTTTATTCCTATATTAGCAATGTATAATATTTGAAAAGGAAAGATGATTCAACAAAGACCGAAAACGGAGGGCCTTTACGACCCTAATTTTGAGCATGACGCCTGTGGAGTAGGCTTTGTCGCCCATATCAAAGGGAATAAATCACACGCACAAGTAAAAGACGCATTGACCATGTTGGAGAACATGGAGCATCGTGGTGCTTGTGGTTGTGATCCCGAAAGTGGAGACGGAGCTGGTATCATGATTCAACTGCCACACGAATTTTTATGGGAAGAATGTATCAGCTTAGGAATACAGTTAGAGGAACCAGGGTATTATGGAACAGGAATGGTATTTCTTCCGAAAGAAGAAGGCATGAACAAAATATGTCGGGACTTGATTGAGGAAGCGGCAGTCGAAAGGGGTATGAAATTCCTTGGCTATCGTCCAGTACCAGTCAATCGTGAAGGTATTGGACCAACAGCGCTCAGTGCAGAACCTGAAATCGTCCAGTTTTTTGTTAGTAGACCGGACGGAGTTTCAAACACTGAAGAATTTGAACGCAAACTTTTTGTGCTACGTCGCCTGATCATTCAAAAAGTTAAACAACAACAAGAATACCCTCTCCCACTTTACTTTGCATCGCTTTCTTGCAAAACTATTATTTACAAAGGTCAATTAACAACATACCAAGTCGGCACCTATTATCTTGATTTACGCGATCCGCGTGTGGTATCCGCATTTGGATTGGTACACTCACGCTTCTCGACCAATACTTTTCCGTCCTGGTCACTAGCACAACCATTCCGTATGTTGGCTCATAATGGTGAAATCAATACCCTAACAGGTAACCTCAATTGGTTTTACGCTGGAATGCGTGCCCTTTCGTCACCTTATTTCACTGAAGACGAAATGGAAATTCTGCTTCCTATCGTTGATCGAGGTCAGTCGGATTCAGCCTGTCTCGACAATGTTGCCGAACTTCTTTTACACAGTGGCCGTAGCCTGACACACGTCATGTTGATGTTAGTACCCGAAGCATGGGATGGCAATACCCAAATGGATCCGTTAAAACGTGCATTCTACGAGTACCATGCAACCTTAATGGAACCCTGGGATGGACCTGCAGCACTATGTTTTACAGATGGTAAACATATCGGGGCAACACTAGACCGCAACGGTTTACGCCCATTACGTTATGCAGTAACCTCGGATGACCGTGTTGTCGTTGCTTCCGAAGCCGGCGCACTTCCAATCGAAGAATCAACCATTATTAAAAAAGGCCGTCAACAGGCTGGCAAGATATTTCTCGTCGACATGGAGCAAGGTCGCATCTTGACAGACGATGAAGTAAAAGATCAATTGATCAACCAACAACCTTATAGTGATTGGTTGGATAACTATAAAATCAAGTTAGAAGAACTGGAAGAACCTCGTGTCACCTATACCTATCTTTCCAAAGAATCCGTTTTCAAATATCAAAAGACATTTGGTTTCTCAAGAGAAGACCTCGAAACAATCCTGACGCCAATGGCATTAACAGGATACGAACCAACAGGGTCAATGGGTTCGGATGTTCCTCTGGCTATTCTTTCTGATCAACCACAACATATCTCCAGTTACTTTAAGCAATTTTTTGCGCAGGTAACTAACCCTCCAATCGATCCGATCCGAGAACGTTTGGTGATGAGCTTGGCAACTTTTATTGGTAACGCTGGAAATATCCTCATCGAAGACAAAAAATTCTGTCACTGCGTGACCTTGCCTCATCCTATCCTCACATCCAAAGAACTTGAAAAATTGCGTTCTATTGATACCGGATTATTTCAGGCAAAAACCATTCAGTCCTATTTCCGTTCAGACGGAAAGCCGGGTTCGCTGGAAGCAGGTCTAGAGCGTCTATGCAGATATGCCGATGATGCTGTACGTGATGGTTTTCAGGTATTGATACTTTCGGATCGTGCCATAGATTCCAAACACGCTGCAATCCCTTCTTTGCTTGCTGTATCAGCAGTTCACCACCACCTGATCAAAACCGGTAACCGTGGTGCTGTCGGTCTAGTCGTCGAAGCTGGCGATGCTTGGGAAGTACACCACTTTGCCTGCCTATTGGCATTCGGTGCTACTGCAATCAACCCATATATGGCACTAGCAAGTATTCGTACCATGAAGGAACAAAATACCTTAGATACCGAACTTACTTGGCCTGAGCTATCCAAAAACTACGTAAAAGCAGTTAACAATGGCTTGCTGAAAATTTTCTCCAAAATGGGGATTTCAACATTACAATCTTATCATGGAGCACAGATCTTTGAAGTACTTGGTATCGACAAATCTGTTGTTGATAAATTCTTCTGCGGCGCTGTATCTCGTATCGGTGGTATGACACTGGATGATCTTGCCAAGGAAGCCTTATCTAAACACTGGCGTGGATTTGAAAAAAGCCGTACGCCACAAAATCTTCTGCCAGAAGGTGGTATCTATCAATGGAAACGTCGTGGCGAAGGTCACTTATGGAATCCTGATACTATTCACTTATTGCAGCAAGCATGCCGGACCGGAGACTATGCTAGCTATAAAAAGTATGCAACCAAGATCAACGAACAGAAAGAACATATGTTTACCCTTCGTGGGCTATTGGATTTTGCTAAACACCGCAATTCCATTCCATTGGAGCAAGTTGAGCCAGCAAGTGAAATCTTAAAACGTTTTGCGACCGGTGCGATGTCCTTTGGATCTATCTCCCATGAAGCGCATAGTACCCTTGCCATTGCGATGAACCGCATCGGTGCAAAATCAAACACCGGTGAAGGTGGAGAAGATGAATTGCGTTATCAACCACTTCCGAATGGTGACTCCATGCGTTCGGCAATTAAGCAAGTCGCTTCTGCCCGTTTTGGGGTAACATCCAATTACTTGACACAAGCCGACGAACTACAGATCAAAATGGCACAGGGTGCTAAACCGGGAGAAGGTGGTCAACTACCAGGACCTAAGGTAGATGCCTGGATTGCGAAAACCAGACACTCCACACCTGGCGTTGGTCTGATTTCTCCACCACCACATCATGACATCTACTCCATCGAAGATTTGGCACAATTGATCTTCGATTTGAAGAATGCCAACCGCCAAGCGCGGATCAACGTAAAATTGGTATCTAAAGCCGGTGTAGGAACGATTGCCGCTGGTGTTGCTAAAGCGCATGCTGACGTTATCCTCATCGCAGGTTTTGACGGCGGGACAGGTGCATCTCCGATCAGTTCGATCAAACATGCCGGATTACCATGGGAACTTGGTCTTGCCGAAGCACATCAAACTCTTGTGAAAAACAAATTGCGTAGCCGTGTCGTTTTACAGGCCGATGGACAGGTAAAAACTGGTCGAGATATTGTTATTGCAACCCTATTAGGTGCCGAAGAATGGGGTGTATCCACAGCTGCACTGGTCGCTGGCGGCTGTATTATGATGCGCAAATGTCACTTAAATACATGTCCCGTCGGTGTCGCTACACAAGATCCTGAATTACGTAAACTTTTCTCTGGGAAACCCGAAGATATCGTCAACTTATTTACCTTCCTTGCTGAAGAAGTACGTGAGACCATGGCATACCTTGGTTTCCGTACCATCAACGAGATGGTAGGTCGTGCGCAGTTCCTGAAAAAACGTGAAAATATCGACCATTGGAAAGCAAAGAAAATCGACTTTACCGATATCCTTCATGTTGAACGCAATGAACCAGGACAATCATTATACAATACCGAAGAACAAGATCACGGCATGGCCATGATTTTAGATTGGGGATTATTGAAACAATCCAAGCTAGCGTTAGAAAGTAAAACACCAGTCTTTGGAACTTTCAAAGTAAAAAATACCGACCGCACTATCGGAACAATGCTATCCAATGAGATTTCCAAATTATACGGATCTGAAGGATTACCTGATAACACCATCAATTTCAAATTTGAGGGATCCGCAGGTCAGAGCTTTGGTGCATTTTCAACAAAAGGACTCTCCTTTGAATTGCAGGGAGAAGCAAATGACTATGTTGGTAAAGGCTTATCAGGTGCGCAATTGGCTATTTATCCGGTAACAGAAAGTGCTCTTGTACCTGAAGATAACATCATCATCGGAAATGTGGCATTATTCGGAGCTACCTCAGGACACCTATTCGTCAATGGACAAGCGGGTGAACGTTTTGCTGTTCGTAACTCGGGAGCTACCGCTGTCGTCGAGGGGGTAGGTGATCACGGTTGTGAATATATGACTGGTGGTCGTGCACTGATCCTTGGTCCAACAGGACGCAATTTTGCGGCTGGAATGAGCGGTGGTATCGCTTGGATTTACGATATCAACGATGATTTCCGCGAAAACTGCAACCTGGAGATGGTTGATTTGGATCCATTGGAAAGTGAAGATGAAACTGCGATCATAGCGTTATTGAAACGCCATGTATTGTTGACCAATAGCCGTAGAGCAGATTTCATCTTACAGAACTGGGCCCGGGAGAAAAGTAAATTTATAAAAGTGTTCCCTAGGGAATACAAAAATGTCATTCGTCAAAAATTAGTTGAAGCATAAAATAGGAAGCACAGATCATGGGAAAAATTACAGGTTTTAAAGAATTTGAGCGCGTGCTTCCAACAAAAGAAGCTGTTGAAGGCCGTGTACAGCACTTCAAAGAATTTAACAAAGGATATTCTGAGAATGAGCTAAATAAGCAGGCTGCACGTTGTATGGATTGCGGTATTCCGTTTTGCCATTCAGGCTGTCCACTGGGCAATGTTATTCCTGAATTCAATGATGCGGTATATGACGGAAAATGGGAAGAGGCATACCAGATCCTGACCTCAACCAATAATTTTCCAGAATTTACAGGTAGAATATGTCCAGCACCCTGCGAATCTGCGTGCGTACTAGGCATTCATAGCACTCCGATCACAATCGAAGAAATTGAAAAGCATATCATTGAGATTGCATTCAAAAAAGGCTATGTTAAAGCCCATAAGAGCTATTTAAAAACAGGCAAGCGTATTGCTGTAGTCGGTTCCGGTCCCGCTGGACTAGCTGCTGCGGCACAGCTGAATAAAGCTGGTCACGATGTCATTGTTTTTGAACGTGACGATCAGGTCGGTGGTTTGCTCCGCTATGGTATTCCGGATTTCAAACTGGAGAAGTCTGTTATCGACCGCCGGATTAATTTAATGAAAGAGTCAGGAATTGAATTTAAAGTAAATACAGAGGTCGGAAAAGACATAAGCTTCTACGAATTGAAAGCTTATGATGCCGTAGTATTGGCTACTGGATCTACTGTCCCTTGGCATATGCAACTACCGGGCCATGAAGCTAAAGGAATTCACTTCGCTATGGACTTTTTGAAACAGCAGAATAAAGAAGTAAGTGGCATCGACATTGATCAAGAACGCATTTTAGCCACAGATAAACATGTGGTCGTTATTGGTGACGGTGATACAGGTTCAGACTGCATTGGTACCTCCAACCGTCATCGGGCCAAGAGTATTACCCAAATTGCCCGTAAACCAACACCTGCGAAAGAACGTTTAAAAAATAATCCATGGCCAATGGACAAAGTGACATTTGGCACTTCCTCTTCACAGGAGGAAGGCTGTGAACGACTTTGGGCAACTGAAACACAAGAATTCATTCACGACGAAAATGGACATATCAAAGCCGTAAAAATTAAAGAAGTTCAATACGAGGTGGATGAATTTGGGCGTCGTACAAGATTGGGCGAATCTGAAGTTAGGGAAATTCCGGCCGATCTTGTTTTATTGGCAATCGGGTACAAACATACCGAGCAAAGACTGTTGGAGCAGCTTGGTGTGCGCGTTGACGAAAAAGGAAATATTCTAGCCAATGATAAAGATTACCAAACCTCTGTGGAAAATATCTTCACCGCAGGTGACTGTCGTAAAGGGCAATCATTGGTGGTCTGGGCGATTTCTGAAGGCCGGGAGTGCGCACGGAAAGTAGATGAATACCTTATGGGTTATTCCGAACTTGAAAGCAAAGATTTCCTAGCGGCCCAAAATGCTTAGCTATTGCTAATCTAATATATCCTTCTGCACAATGGGATTGTAAACCCATTGGCGAGAGTCGATGCTTTAGATTTTTCAATCAAATACAAAAACGCCTGCTGATTTATCAACAGGCGTTTTCTCGATACAACTAAAATAAATAATTACTTCAATGGAGTCTTTAATTTAATAAAATAGATGCTATTCTTATCAACGGTACTTATCGCTGGTAATATTTTAGATTTATAAATTCCCTCTCCCGTAACCCCAAAATCATCATCGTTACAAACTGCGATAAGTGATGAATTGATAACCGCCAAACCCTCTGCTTTGTCGTGTGGATATAATTCTTTGATATCCGTCATTAAATTGGCTACCAAAGTTTTGGTCACAGGTTTAATATTATATTTAGCCAAAGTAGTGACATCTTTTAATTCTTCAACGCTCTTACCATCAAACAGTCTCCCCTTATCGCCATTACTAGGGTCAGAAATATCTGTTGCTCCCGCAAGGTCTATATGGTAGATTTTTTTGAACACTTCACCACGTGTTGCCTCTGTTGCATATTTATCATCACGTTCCAACACAATAAAAGTTGAATTAGACACCGCAGCAATTTCACTTACCGCCTGCAAATCGGCACCTTCCATCATATACACATACTGCTTGGTGTTTCCTGTAGCGATATCCATCGTTACAATACGGATAACCAAAGAGTTTTTCACCGCATCTTTGGAAGGATTATAAAGAGGAAATTGCATAATACCGACCAAGGTCTTACCATCTGGCGTAATCGTTAGACCTTCCATTCCACGATTTGGGCGTCGCTTGGCAAATACCAATGGTAATTTCTTTCCCGTTGTCCAAGGATTAATCCGCTCAATCTCCTTTCCAGAAGCATCAAAGTGAACAATATGTGGGCCATACTCATCACTTACCCACCAGGAGCCATCGGCAGCTCTCACCAATCCTTCCGAATCAATACCGTCTTCACTTGGAGCCAATTTCTGACCGTCTGTCCCCCATGCCGTTTCTCCCGAACCACCTTTACCTTCAGGGTTCGGTAAGCCGTTCAATTTTACGCCGTTTTTATTCTTTAATTCAATTGCTGATTCAAAAACCAGCACATTATCCTTTAATCGAAATTTACCGATCTGAGGGGTAAACATCGGGTTAGCAAAAACTTTACTATTTTTTTCTGTACCATCGATATTCGGTCCCCGATCCGTTAATAGATAAAAGACTGTTTTATCATTCGGATCCTGAACCATAGAAGATCCATATCCACCATTATATACCTTTACTTCACCAACCGTACCCAATACTTTTGGATCTGTGGCTACGGCCTTATCCGGATAAATTAAATTGACAATTGGATCAATAATCTTTGACACATCGTCCTTACTACAGGAAGCACACAAAAGAGCAATCCCCAATGCACTGTATAATTTTCTCATAATTTGTTCTATTATCCCGCAAACATAAACCTCACATATTAGGCAATCATTAACAAATGTTTAAATAACTTACATCCACTGACCAAATCATAATGGTAAATAAAAATAGGTTGCCGTTATGGAATTTGCGTTTTCACTGCATCAAAGGAAAAATAGGCAGAGGAATTAGGGGACGAACAGTATTGACCATTGTCAAACACCAGCCCCTAATTCTGATGGAAACAAGCAGATAAACAATGATTCAAATGAAAAAGACAATATTAGCCCTCCTCACCCTTTTGGTATTTTCCAATGTGGATACAAAGTCTCAAATAAAACCCAGTCGTGAGGTACCCAGCTTAAAAATAAAAAATGAGCAACGTGTAGATGCAGTAAAACTCGTCGACCTAAAAGTGGCTGTCAGTATTTTTGGAAATATTGCCAAAACATCAATGACTATGACTTTCGAAAACACGACAAATCGGGATCTCGAAGGGGAACTTACTTTCCCGATGCCTGAAGGTGTTTCCGTTAGCGGTTATGCCCTGGATATCAATGGAAAACTACGCCAGGCGGCACCAGTGGACAAAAATAAAGGCACCGAAGTTTTTGAAAGTATAGAAACACGACGAGTAGACCCCGGATTGCTTGAAAA
This sequence comes from Sphingobacterium ginsenosidimutans, assembly GCF_039536865.1. Taxonomy (NCBI): domain Bacteria; kingdom Pseudomonadati; phylum Bacteroidota; class Sphingobacteriia; order Sphingobacteriales; family Sphingobacteriaceae; genus Sphingobacterium; species Sphingobacterium ginsenosidimutans. Next base: position 208,218 of record NZ_BAAAZK010000005.1, on the reverse strand, counting down.
AGTAGAAGGAAACAACTTCCGAAGCCGAATCTATCCCCTACCCTCAAAAGGACGACGTACGATCCAGATTAGTTATTCGGAAAACCTAACACCAGAATCCGATCAGGCATTATATTATTATCTGCCTTTGAACTATAATTCCATTATTGAAAACGTCGAGCTGAGCATCAACGTATACCAAGGCAATAAAAAACCAAGCTTTACTGAGCAGCCTGATGGTTCCTTGGCATTTTCTGAACAAAACCATAACTACACTGCTACATTACACAAGCAACAGTTTAAATCCTCAAAAAATCTCGCGATTAAACTCCCTTTAAACGAAAACGCCGTCTCAGGATTAAAACAATTCAACCAAGATGGCAGTTTTTACTTTCTAGCCAATGCAAAATTGGAAATACCTAAACAAACGCAAAAAAAATGGGGCAACAGCATAGCCATTATTTGGGATCGTTCATTAAGTTCAAAAAATAGAGATCTAGAAAAAGAGTTCAGTCTCTTGGATCAGTTTTTCAATGAAAATCAGAATATATCAGTGGATCTAGGTTATTTAGATATTCGTTTCAGCAAAGCAAGGACATTTCAGATCAGTCAGGGAAACTGGGAAGAGTTGAGAAATCAGCTGAAACAAACAGTTTATGATGGTGGAACCGATTATAGCCAAGTAAAGAGCGGAGTACTGCATGGTGCAAATTATCTCTTTTTCAGTGACGGACTTTCTACATTTGGCCAGGGCAAAATTGTGCTTGATCAGCCTACTTATTGTATCACCTCTTCAACCAGCTCAGACTATGCTAATCTCAAACAAATTGCCCAGACTCATTATGGGAAAATGGTCAATTTGACAAATACAACGATCACTCAAGCCTATAACGCGTTAAATTCAATCGACCTGCTCTTTTTGGGAGTAAAAGAACAATATGCTTTTACGGAAATCTATCCGGAGAAAGGCTCACCTGTTCAATCCTATTTTTCTGTCTCGGGGCTTGGCAAAGACAGTGGGGCAAAAGAAATCACACTTTTAGTCGGTGATGGAGCACGGATAATTAAAGAGATCAAAGTTCCATTAAAACCCGACAATGGAGAGATCGATCTGCAACAGATCTGGGCACAAAAGAAAATAAATGCACTGGACATCCAATACGACGACCATCGGGATGAAATCGAAGCAATCGGAAAACAATTTGGCATTGTGACACGGAACACCAGTTTAATTGTTTTGGAAAATGTGGAAGATTATATACGTTATGCAATCACGCCACCAGCTGAGTTGCTTCCCGAATTCAATCGACTCATAAAAGAAGAGCGCATAGAAAAGGAAGAACGCGTAGCGGATTTATTGACACAGGCCCAGAATATCACTGAGCAACTTCAATCTTGGTGGAATACCGACTTTCAGCAAAAAACGAAATATCCACAACGGGATCGGTCAGGTCGGTCTACTGATACAGCTATTGCCCAAGACGCTCCCACTGTAAATATCGCTGTTCCCCCAATGCCATCCCGTCCCTCTGCAAGTCCAGTGTCCACACCGCCGGCCGTGGAATACAGATCAGCAGAAAGGGCTAGTGACGAGCGCGTGTATGCGGCAGCCAATTCAAGAGTTGCCAACGCAACATCCAGCGAAGTGGTACTAGAGGATATCTCATCCAACGACGCACTTAAAGAATCCGTTACTGTAAATGCTGTTCAAGCACTAGAAGGACGCGTTGCTGGAGTACAGCCCACCAGTACCCTCGGCAGCACAACCGGCAAAATAAGTATTCCCGAAATTAAGGAAGACAATGCTTACCTAAAGGAGCTCAATCAATCCAAAGATCCTTACAAAAGCTATCTTCAGCTACGGGATCAGTATATGGGAACACCTACCTTCTATTTCGATGTTGCCAACTTCTTTTTCAAAAAGGGAGATAGGCAAAAGGCCTTACTTATCCTAAGTGCGTTGGCAGACCTGCAAATTGAAAATGCAGATCTTTACAAGACCATTTCCTACAAGCTCCGGGAATGGGGAGATGTTGACAATGCGTTATATATAACCGCTAAAGTACTAAAATGGCGTCCAATGGATCCGCAAAGTCATCGTGATTATGCCCTGGCTTTACAGGATAAAGGTCAGTACAAAGAAGCCCTAGAACAACTTTATGGCATTTTGACACAAAGTTATTCACCCGAGGCCGCCAATCGGGACGATGGCATCGAGGAAATCCTTGTGATGGAGATCAACAACCTTATCAAACTCCAGAAAAGTGCAACAGCTAAAGCTGCTGTGGAAAAGAAACTTGTCGCTGACCTACCTGTTGACATACGGGTAGTCCTCAATTGGAATTCCCAAAATACCGATATTGATCTCTGGGTCACAGATCCAAATGGAGAAAAATGCTTTTACAGCAACCCCGCAACAGCAATTGGAGGTCGATTAAGCAATGACTTTACGGGAGGTTACGGTCCAGAACAATTCTTATTAAAAAAAGCATTGAAAGGGAAATATAAAATAGAAGCTGATTTCTATAACGATAGCTCCTTGACTCTGGCTGGCCCTGCGGCTGTCTTAGCTGAAATCTTCACCTATTATAGTTCAGGAAGACAGGAACGTAAACTCACCACAATCTACCTTGACCGTGACAAAGAAAGAAATATATTAGTGGGCGAATTTGTGTTTTAGTTCACCCGAAAGAAAGGATTACTGAGAGATTCAAAAAGAGCAAACCCTCTCCGAATTGAATAGTTGAAATAGAACTGCAAGAGAGTACGAGCAGAGTGAAAGAAAAAAGGTGTCCAGCTTTGCTGGACACCTCAGTAATCTTTAGTGCAATTTGCGGATGATAAGCTCTTTTTGTCTTTTCTCCAGTTTCGTCTTCACATAAGGATAGGTAAACACAGCACCAAGAACGATACAAGCTCCTAGATAAAATCCACCACTCATCGTTTCCTTCTGGCCAAAGATCAACATGGCTAAAAGTATACCATATACAGGCTCCAGATTAGTGGTTAATGCAACAGTAAAAGCGGATAATTCCTTCATGACTGCGACCCCCATCACATAGGCAACCGCTGTACAAACTACGCCTAATAATAATAAATAAATCAGATCCTGCTGTCCCAACTTCATCTCAGCGTTAAAATCTCCTGTAAACAACATAAGTATACTGATCCAAAAACATGCTCCTAGCATTTCATAAAATGTGATCAGCGTTGGACTGGATTTCTTGACCATTCTTGCATTGGCAATAGAAAATATACTTGCACAGAAAGCGCAACCGAGGCCAGCCAATAAACCAACCAGATAATGTGTCTCAAACGAAAATATGGTATAAATCCCTACAATAATCACCAGACCGACGACAATATCCAGTAATGCAATACGTTTTTTATTGACAATAGGTTCCAATATGGCTGTAAACAATGTCACCGAAGATAATGTGACCAGCGTTACCGAGACGGTAGATACCTTAATGGAATAGAAAAACAAAACCCAGTGTAAACCGACAACCGCCCCCACCATAAAAAACTGAAGAAACTGTTTTCTAGAAACCAATATCGATTGTTTAGTCAACAGAAAATAGACCAACAAGGAAATAGATGCAATCGCCACGCGATACCATACCAGATGAATAGCAGAAACAGAAATGAGACTACCCAAGATCCCTGTAAACCCCCAAATAAGGATTGTTAAATGCAGAATTAGAATATTCCGATTTAGTTGAATTTTAGACATATTCAATAGAATATAAATTATTTTGTAATGGCAATGAAACGTTTAGGAGCAGCACTTATTTTTCCCTTTGTTATAAACTGCTTAAGCTAATAATGATATGAATAGGAATTATTTTGGAGCTTTTATCGTCAGATAAATTGCCACTAACAAGAAAGTCACATTAGGGATCAATACCGCAACCAATGGCGGTAATCCTCCTTTCAGCGAAAACATGGTCGCAAATTGAATAAAAACAATATATGTAAAACTTAAGCCGATTCCGATACCCAAACTTAAACCAATCCCCCCTCTAACCTTTTTGGAAGAAAGAGCCACACCCATTAAGGTTAAAACAAAAGCGGAGAATGGATAAACATAACGTTTATATTTCTCCAGCAGCAGATCATTCATCACCCCAGTCCCCCTTGTTTCCTCTTTATGAATACGAATATTGAGTTCACGGGTATCCATTGCAGTAAACATATTATCCCGTAATTCAAAATCCGATGGTTTCATGTCCAAAGTCGTATCTTTGACCGTTCCTTTGTCCATTCGCTCATGTAGTCCGTTAATAACACGATTGGTGTATCCCTCAATTTTCCATTTTGTCGCTACGGAATCCCATGTGATACGGTCAGCCATCATCTTTTCCTTCAATGTATCCCCTTTGAAAATCTCCAATACAAAACCATAACCAGTCTTGGTTGTATTATCAAAATTATCAATATACACATAGCTGTTTTTATCCAGTTGCATATGCGTTGAGACACGAGAATTATCTTTCAATGGCTTCACATAGATGTTCTCAAAATCCACCTTCATTTTATTGGTATGCGGAATAATGAAGATATTGAACACCAAAGAAACGATAAAGATCAATGTTGCAGCTATCATATAAGGCCGTAGCAAACGGTTGAAACTGTATCCCGCACTTAATATCGGAACAATCTCCGTCTGATCCGCCATTTTTGAGGTAAAAAAGATAACCGCAATAAAATTGATCAGTGGACAGAGAAAATTAAGGTAGAATGGAATAAATCCAGCATAATACTCAAAGATAATCTTATCTAAAGGTGCCTTGTATTTCAGAAAGTCATCCAATCTTTCGGACACATCGAAAACAACCATAACCACGGTGAATATGGCCATCGTGAACACAAATGTTGTCAGGTACTTTTTGATGATGTAACGATCGATTAACGAAAGCATATTTTTAGATTTGAGTATTAAGATATGAGATTTGAGACTCTACTTCTGCAAGCCCAGACTCACATACTTTATCTATAATTTTATTTTTTTATGTGACTCTATTACAAACGTTGATCCAAAATTTTCACCATTTTATTTTTCCAGTCATAGAATGTACCAGCTATGATTTTCTCACGGGCTTGATTGACCAACCAAAGATAAAAATGTAAATTGTGTAATGAAGCAATTTGCGCTCCCAAAATTTCCTGTGATTTTATCAGATGTCTTAAATAAGCCTTTGAATAGAATTGATCGCTATGTAAATCACTTTCTGCTTCTATAGGAGAAAAATCATCCTTCCATTTTTCATTTTTAATGTTGATGATACCATTTTGTGTAAACAACATACCATTACGCGCATTACGCGTTGGCATTACACAGTCAAACATATCAACCCCTAAAGCGATATTTTCCAGGATATTTACAGGAGTACCTACCCCCATTAAATAACGTGGTTTTTCTTGCGGTAAAATATCACAAACCACTTCGGTCATCGCGTACATTTCCTCTGCCGGTTCACCCACGGATAATCCACCAATTGCATTTCCATCGCGATTAAAGGATGCTATTGTCTCTGCGGATTTTATCCTTAAATCTTTATAAACTGATCCCTGCACAATAGGAAATAATGTCTGATCATATCCATAAAGGGGATCAGTGCTATCAAAACGATCTACACAGCGTTTCAACCAGCGATGGGTCATATCCAAAGAACGACGTGCATAACCATAATCACATGGATAAGGTGTACATTCATCAAATGCCATAATGATATCCGCACCAATAATACGCTGCGTATCCATCACATTTTCTGGAGTAAAAAGATGTTTTGAACCATCAATGTGCGAACGGAAAGTAACTCCCTCTTCCTTAATCTTACGCACCTCTGTCAATGAGTATACTTGATAACCGCCAGAATCTGTCAAGATCGGACGATCCCAACCATTAAACTTATGTAACCCTCCGGCCTTATTCAGTACATCCAATCCCGGGCGCAGATAAAGATGATAGGTATTACCTAAAATAATCTGTGCTTCAATATCATTTTTCAACTCATGCTGATGAATGGCTTTCACCGTACCAGCGGTGCCAACAGGCATAAAGATTGGAGTTTGAATGGGACCATGTGCAGTTTCGACAACACCCGCACGTGCTTTTGATAGTGTATCTTGTGCTTGTAGCGTAAATTTCATTAATATTTTCCTCTGTGACTAATTATATTCCAGTAGACAGATTTTTGCGCATGTCTTTCATAACGCCAGTAAGACTGTTTTTCGTAACGGAAATAAGGTTCCGCTTACGGATATGTTTACGCCCGTCTTTTCCTAAAATATGTTGCAAAAATACTATAAAAAGATTTGCAAACAGGATGTTTCAGGAATAAATTATCATTTTCCTTTATAAAAAGATTGTGAATGCGCTTATCTTTGTGGGCTATGCTTGACCTACATGTATTTTTGGCCAATCTTCCATATATCATATTTGGGATATTAGGTCTTTTCCTATTGGCACAATTATATTACATCTTATTTGTTTACAGCAAATTGAGCAGGTATCAAATTGAACCGAATCAAACGGAAACCGATCTTCCTCCATTATCTGTCATTATCTGCGCGCATAATGAACAGGACAATCTTAGGGAATTTCTGCCCAGTATCCTCAATCAAGATTATACCAATTTCGAGGTTATTGTCGTAAATGATTTTTCCACGGACGAAACCCCTTGGGTACTTCAGGAATTTGATGAGCAATATGCCCATTTAAAGATTGTCGATATCAAAGAGCATATCCGGTTGAAACATGGTAAAAAATTCGCTGTGAGCATGGGGATCAAAGCTTCGAAATATGAGACTTTGGTCTTTACCGATGCGGATTGCGCACCTCAATCTGATCAATGGTTGAAAGAGATTGCTTCTGCCTTTAGACCAGAGACCGAAATCGTATTGGGCTATTCCCCCTATTTTAAGAAAAGAGGTTTACTCAACCTCTTAATCCGGTTTGAGACAAGCCATACCGCGATGAGCTACCTCTCCTATGCACTCAAAGGAGATGCCTATATGGGCGTTGGTCGAAACATGGCCTACAAAAAAGATCTCTTCTTTCGAAATAAAGGATTTGCAGCACACATGCATATTAAATCTGGTGATGACGATCTTTTTGTCAATCAAAATGCAACAGCAATAAATGTCAATATCGCCCTTGCACCAGCGGCTATTGTTTACTCAGCTCCCAAAACAACCTGGAAAAGTTATTATAAACAAAAAGCGAGACATTCTGGGGCATCCACCATCTATAAAAAACGCCATCAACGCATGTTGGGAACGCAACTGGTTTCTGCGGTATTATTTTACCTGACCCTGATTGCTACTACTATTGCATTTCCTGCTTTTTGGTACCTTCCCCTTACAGCTTACTTGCTGAGACTATTCGCCCAATGGGCCGTTTTTACATCTATTTACAAGAAACTTGAAGTGAAAGAGCTGATTTGGTGGCTTCCTTTGGTAGACTTCATCTACTATTTCTATATTTGCATCAATGGTTTGTTCAGCCGAAAAAAGAAAAAAATAAGCTGGAAATAATTCACCTTTAAAACATCACATTTTGAATCCTACAGTCGATATCATCTACGCCTACTTTCCGAAATTAACGGATATACAGAAAGAACAGTTTGCCAAACTTGCAGACCTCTACACTTTATGGAATAGCCAGATCAATGTAATTTCACGTAAGGACATCGATAGTCTATACCTTCATCATGTATTACATTCATTGGGTATTGCCAAATTTGTGCAGGAGTTAGCTCCAGGAACGCAGGTTTTAGACGTCGGAACTGGCGGTGGTTTTCCAGGTATTCCCATGGCGATCCTGTTTCCAGAAGTTAAGTTTCATTTGGTGGATTCGATCGGAAAAAAAATCAAAGTAGTTCGTGAGGTTGCAGCAGCATTAGGACTTAAAAATGTAGAAGCCGATCATATTCGTGCCGAACAATTAGACGACAAATACGACTTCGTTATTTCACGGGCTGTAACCAGACTCGGAGATTTTACACCTTGGATCCGAAACAAATTTGCAAAAAAAGACAAAAACGGAATTCCAAACGGGATCCTCTACCTCAAAGGTGGCGATCTAAGTGAAGAAATCAAAGAATCCAAATTAAAAGCTGAATTGCACCCACTCTCGAGTTACTTTAAGGAAGACTTCTTCGATACAAAATATTTGGTATACGTACCGATGTAGTTAAAGTTTTGCATTATCCATAGGAAACTGAAGTCGCCTATGGATAATGTCTACAGAATCTAGATAATATGTTAAGCACTTATGTATATAAGCGATCTTCTCATACCGATCATGCTCACGGAACCACTTTATAGCGGGTTCATAATATATTCTAAATTTGCGCAACGAATCTCCTGACAACTTACTGTATTCCTTCGTCAGCGGATACCATTCTTCCCGAATCAGATCCTGTTGGTATTCCTTTTCAAACTGTCGCTGAAGCTTTCTCGCATTCCGCCCTTTTCGACTTAACTTATTATAAAGCTTATTAATACTAAGCCCTACCCCACCTTTCTTGGGCAAGTTAACCATCTCCTTGCTATCCCCTAAGGCGTAAATGGATTTATAGCTTTCTTTTTTTTCGTTAAGCTTGTCCTCTGCCAGGCTATTTTTACGCTTAACCTGGATTGTATCTAATCGGAGTGTATCCTTTCCATTTTTCTTTTTTACGGTATCCTGCAAAACGAATTCAATAGGTTGAGCAAAAACCGGCCGATCAGAAGCCAAATAAACACAAAAAGCGATTAAAAACAGGAAACAAATACGTGCCATATCTATAATTGATTACCCGAAGATAATCAACAGGAAATAAGGCCGAAATGACTTTAACGATCTTTAACTTATACGACTTATTGCCCCAGTTCTTTTTTGATCTCCTCACCGATCAGGTTAACCTCTTCGTCCATGCCGAACATTGGCAACTCAGTTTCAGGATTCAGTTTCAACCAAGTGGTATCTGTATCCTTAATAATTTTCACATATTCCGTTCCATCTTTAAAGACAACATAGGTATCTTCCTCTTCCGGAAAAATAGAATAAATCACATCACCTAACTCGATATCAAAAGGTTCTTTCATTTCCATGCTAAAAATATTGTTAATCAAGCAAAGCTACCAAATACAGTACATTTTTTCCAAACAGGACCTCAATTTCTTCCCCATAAAAGAAAGTTCACATATTATTATTATCCCAACTGCAATAAGACAAATGAGCAATCCTGCTCAAAAAATCATCAGCCAGCGGCGATGATATGAAAGGTGCGGTACAGAAACTATGCACGACCTACCATCTCGTCGGTACAACAAAACCCAAGGGATGTCATGATCCAGCCTATTTCTGTAATGCTTTCATCTAATTAAAGATATTGTTAAAAACAACCTTCAAAACGAATTGCTTATTCTAATGAAAAGTCATACAAGATTTACAATTTTTCACTATATTTAAAGTACCCAATTATGAAACTAATCTATCCCATAGCTTTGACTAAGATCAAGGGCATTGGCCCTAGAACAGCCCGTAGTATCATAGCCCATAGTGATAGCTTAGCTGATTTCTTTTCTTATTCAAAAAAAGATCTGATGCAAATCCCCGGAGTACGGGAATCAATTGCAGACGCAATACGCAACAAAACATACCTCGAAGCCTGTGAAAAAGAACTGGCTTTTATTGATAAACATCGTATCAAAGCCTTATGGATCGAAGATAAGGACTACCCCGATCGACTCAAACAATGTGATGATGCTCCCCTCATGTTATATTACAAGGGACATGCCGCACTCAACTCAACAAAAGTGATCAGTATCGTTGGGACGCGGCATGCAACACATTATGGGCAGCAGCTATGCGAAGACTTTATGCAGGGCTTAAATGAAAATCAGGATCTACTGATTGTCAGTGGTCTCGCATATGGCATTGATGCATTGGCACATCGCAACGCCCTAAAGAAGAATCTACCAACGGTTGCTGTGCTCGGACATGGATTAGATCGGATATACCCTGCCTCGCACCGTGAGCTAGCATCAAAGATGCTCGAACACGGTGGCCTATTGACCGAATTTACATCCGAAACCATACCTGAGCGGGTTAATTTCCCGATGCGTAATCGCATTATCGCTGGAATGGCTGATGTTACGATTGTGGTAGAAGCAGCAATCAAAGGCGGAGCTTTGATTACCGCCGAGATAGCAAACAGCTATAATAGAGATGTATGTGCCTTTCCGGGATCCATTTACGAAAAGAGCAGTGAAGGAACCAACTATCTGATCAAAACAAATCGGGCACATATGATCAGGCATGTTCAGGATCTCGAATATCTGATGAATTGGGAAATCAGTAAAAAAAATGAAGCCAACCAACAATTAGCACTTCCTTTTAAGCTGGATAAGGATCAAGAGCGTCTTTTTAACCTCATTCATGCAACAGGACAACTGGAACTTAATCAGATGATCGATCAGCTTCAATGGCCACAGAGTAAATTGGCTTTGGTCTTATTGGAATTGGAAATGCAGTCACTGATCCATTCACTACCGGGAAAAGTCTATAAATCGCATGGACAACCACTCGTGGCAACCAAATAAATTATCTGGAGCTTACACAACAAGATTTTAAATAATACATATAATATTTCTAGAGTAAACAAACATAACACTAAACCAATTATTAATGAACGACAACAGTACAAAGAGCATCTGGAAAGTCATCGGTGCCTCTTCCATGGGGACACTCATTGAATGGTATGATTTTTTTATTTTCGGAAGTCTCTCCATCGTAATCTCAACGAAGTTTTTCCCTTCAGACAACCCGACAGCAGCTTTTCTATCTACATTGGCCACTTTTGCCGCTGGATTTGTCGTACGCCCTTTTGGCGCGTTATTTTTTGGTCGATTAGGTGATATTATAGGACGCAAATACACCTTTATGGTGACACTGATGCTCATGGGTGGTGCAACATTTTTGATCGGCTGTATCCCAAGCTATGCAAGCATTGGTTTTTGGGCGCCATTAATTGTACTGATCCTGCGTCTTTTACAAGGACTCGCTTTGGGGGGTGAATATGGTGGCGCAGCCACTTATGTCGCAGAACATGCACCAGTGGGACAACGCGGTTATTGGACATCCTGGATACAGACAACAGCGACATTTGGTCTATTTATATCCCTTGTAGTGATTCTTTTGACCAAAAACTTTCTGAGTGAAACACAGTTTGACAGTTGGGGATGGCGCGTCCCTTTTCTGCTCTCTCTAGTTATGGTCTACGTATCATATCTCATCCGTAAGAAGATGAAGGAATCACCCGAATTTAGCAAAGCCAAAGCTGAAGGGAAGACAAGTACAAATCCATTAAAAGAGAGCTTCGGAAATCGCTATAACCTCAAGTTTGTGTTATTAGCCCTATTTGGTGCAGCGATGGGACAAGGTGTCGTTTGGTACACCGGTCAATTCTATTCCATGAGTTTCATGAAAACAGTCATGCATCTCCAGTCCGACCAGGCTGATACCATTTTAGGTATTGCACTGCTGCTAGGCACACCTTTCTTTGTCGTCTTTGGATGGCTTAGTGACAAAGTCGGCCGTAAATGGATCATGTTGGGCGGCATGCTCCTTGCCGTGCTGACCTACCGTCCAATCTACGAATCCATGTACCAGCTATCGAATGTTCAACAGAAAACAAAATTAAACGAAACAACAGCATCGGGCACCGAACAAAATTCAGCCATTGTTACCGTCACCAAAAGTCAATATGACGATGGAACAGAAATGACCCGTTCAAAAATACAGCATCAGACAGGAGAGCTTAAAGGAAAAGAAACGATTAAAACAACCACCCATTTGGCCGGTAAAAATTATATCCTACTCATTGCCCTTATATTTATTCAGGTGATCTATATTACGATGGTATATGGACCTATAGCGGCATTTTTGGTCGAACTATTTCCCGTAAAAATCAGATATACGTCTATGTCCTTGCCCTACCACGTCGGTAATGGTATATTCGGAGGGCTCCTACCCGCAGTTTCCACTTACCTCACCACTAATGCTGAAGCTTCCAATACCCCACAATTCTATTTAGCGGGATTAGGATATCCCATCATTATAGCCGCTGTCTGCTTTATCATTGGCAGTCTATATATCAACAACAAATCAACACCTCCAAACCATGAATAATCTAAAAAAGCTTCTTGGTATTGTATGGATCCTTTTGGCCATATACACCGCATACTTTTCCATTTTTGAACTGGCATTACCCAAGATTTCAACAGGGCACCAAGAGGATCTGGTCTTTGGTATTATTATACTCTGTATTTTAACGCCGATCATTTCCCTCGGTTTGGGTCTGTTTGGATACTATTCTTTGTTGGGCGAGTATGACAGAAAGAAGATGTAGCGCGTTAAAAAATACTTTATGGCCATCTTAATGGATTATTTATGCCGGCAAGATGGCCCTCCGAACAATTTATTCTAATGAGAATCAGCACCCTAGAATAAAAAGGCATTTTTTCTTTCCTAAAACTATTTTTTTTTCTACTTTTGTGGCGGGTAAGTCTTCTACGACCAGCTCCCATTGACTCCCCCAGGTTGGGAACAAAGCAAGGGTATTTGGTTGAGCGGTGCGATAGGAGTAGCTTACCCTTTTTTTGTGCCCAAATTTTTGGTTCAATCCTCCTTCTTAACCTGACTTCAGCCCTTTTTTAACAAAACAATTTGCGTTCTAAACTGGTCTATTATTATACATCGGAATATTAACAAGTAAGCTTTTTTGACAAATCTATTGATTTACTGCCATTTACATTCAACACAATTATAATTGTATATAAAAGCATTTTTATCTAAGTTTGTAATCGAATAAGAACTATCGTATGAGTTGGTTTAAAAGAGAAAAAGCTGGTATTAGCACAGCTACCGCTAATAAAAAAGAAGCACCAGATGGCATGTGGAACAAGTGTCCCACTTGTAAAAAGCCGTTGTTGCATCTTGAACAAGTAGAAAACGACTATGTTTGTCAATATTGTGACCATCATTTAAGAATTGGCTCCAAAGAATATTTTTCAATTTTATTTGACAATAACGAATTTACTGAACTATTCCCTAATCTAAATTCTGGTGATCCACTGGAATTCTTCGATTCAAAACCATATCCTGAACGCTTAAAAGAAAGTCAAGCAAAAACAGGTCTGAAAGATGCGATACGCTCAGGTCACGGAAAAATGAATGGCAAAGACATCGTGATCGCTTGTATGGACTTTAGCTTCATTGGTGGATCAATGGGATCTGTTGTAGGAGAAAAAATTGCACGTTCGATTGATTACTGTATTGAACATAAAATTCCCTTTATGTTGATCTCAAAATCAGGTGGTGCGCGTATGATGGAAGCTGCATTCTCTTTGATGCAAATGGCAAAAACTTCAGCTAAATTAGCTTTATTGGCGCAAGCAGGACTTCCTTATGTTTGTCTATTGACGGATCCAACAACAGGTGGTGTCACTGCATCCTATGCGATGCTAGGCGATGTAAACATTGCTGAACCGGGCGCATTGATCGGATTTGCTGGCCCTCGTGTTATTAAAGAAACAATCAAAAAAGATCTTCCAAAAGGGTTCCAAACATCCGAGTTTGTCCTTGAACATGGATTTTTGGACTTTATTGTTGACCGTAGACAATTAAAAGACAAAGTAGCTACTTATCTCAAATTGGTCGGATAAAACGGACAAAAGGAAAGCTAAATATAAAAAAGCTCTTAAAATATATTTTAAGAGCTTTTTTATGCTCTAATTATTTCCAGATCCAAAATATTTATAAGTGATGCCAAAATGCCCAGATCTTCCTCTTTGACAAGTAATCGGGATCATCTTCGTGACGATAAGCTTCTCGCTCAAAAGAAATATGGAGATAGGCCTCATCAAAATCGCGCAAGCGAACAAAACGGATCGCAAATTCACACAAATACCAAAGGTAGAAAAACACAACCCCCAATTCCAATGCCTGGCGCAGATGGATGCGCTCATGGCGGATTAAAGCCCTATTATCTTTAAAAAAGCCGTATTTTAGAAATATAATAGGAAAGATAGTAATCGCATTAGCTTTACCAAAAGAGAATAAATTTGTCCAAAACTTGCTAACTATAATCATACGATCAATCAAAATAGGCTTCAAACCTATCCAAACTTAACTAATTTAGCCTTCATTTACAATGCAAACCATCCTGTACAAATAGCAACAGCATAGACTCAAGGTCTACAGCCCCTGCAATAAGGCATACAGGAGATGTTCATCACTTTTAAAAATCTGTTTGGAATCAGACAACAATTCGCTATTACCGACTCATTTTCATAGCTCTATTTCCTCCTGAGCTAAAATAAGAGGTCGCAAAATTTCTTTTTGAACTGGAATTTTTATTAAGTTTGCTATAGATTAATTGCGAAGATATGCCGTACAAAGAGCGTGAAATAAATAAATTGTATTATACAATGGGAGAAGTGACAGAGATGTTTGATGTAAATGCATCCCAGATACGTTTTTATGAGCGTGAATTTGATATTCTTCAACCCAAGAAAAATAAAAAGGGCAATCGTCTCTTTACGCAGGAGGATATCGCAAACCTCAAAATCATCTTCAATTTAGTAAAAGAAAAAGGATATACCCTACAAGGTGCAAGAGACTATCTCCGTGACAATAAATCCGAGGCAAAAGAAAATCAACGCGTAGTGGACTCTTTAGAGCGTTTAAAAAGCTTTCTTCTGGAAGTACGTGATTCCTTATAAGCAATCAAAGATACGCTGCCCTACGACTGACTACTGTATCCCAAAGATTGATTACTATCAAGAAAGAACACGAAATAAAACGACTTCTGCTTTTCACTTAAAATCATATATTTATAGTATTGTAATCCATTGTGTAATATAATCTATAAAAAGCAAGCCTATGAAGATCGTTATAAAAAGAATTTACGATCTACCGTCACCCGATGATGGTTATCGTATGCTTATTGACAGGCTTTGGCCACGTGGAATGACCAAAGAAAAAGCCAGTTTGTCTGAATGGAATAAAGACCTATCCCCCTCCTCAGAGCTCCGTATTTGGTTTCACCAAAACCCAGATCTATGGCATGATTTTGCAAAAAAATATAGAGAAGAACTGGACCAGCAGGGCTTTGGAAAAAAATGGCTGGAAGCCCATAGGCAACAAACCGTCACCACATTGCTGTATGCAGCTAACAACAAAATACACACACATGCCACAGTTTTGCAGCAATATCTACAGGACCTTCAATTGACGATGTAATCGATATGCTTACGGATTGCTGCATTGGGCTAACGGCAGCAATTTTTCTGGCAAATAAAATCTGATCTATAGCAGTCTATAAATAGCTCTTTTATTGGCTATCTCTCCTTGAGTTCAATAACTTCTAGGTTATCGATCTTATCTTTATTGATCTCAAAGCGCATGAGTGTTCTTACTTTATGCCAACCATGTTTTCCTGCAGCTCCCGGATTGAGATGAAGACAACTGATTTTCGGGTCAAACACAACTTTAAGAATATGGGAGTGTCCTGTGATAAACAACTTAGGTGGATTTGCTATTAACTCCGCCTTTATCCGTGCTGCATACTTGCCAGGGTAACCACCTATATGGGTCATAAAAACCTCTACCTCCTCACATGTAAACCGCAAATCTTCGGGAAAACGTAACCGCAGATCTCTTCCATCTATGTTTCCATATACCCCACGCAAAGGCTTAAAAGCTTCCAATTGATCTGCTACATTAGCCTCGCCAAAATCCCCTGCATGCCAAATTTCATCACAATCAGCAAAGTATTTGAATACAGATTCATCTAAATAAGAATGTGTATCCGAAAGAAGTCCAATTTTTGTCATAGTTTAGAAAGCTAAAAAATAAGGCGCCAAGGCATTTTTGTATGATTCCGAGTAAACACCCTTAGATTGATAAATCACAAATTCAGCTTGATCAATCGCTGTGGTTTGCAGACGCCCAAAGGTCACAATCTTCCGAATAACAGGAGCCCCATCAAATGATCTTATCTGAATTTCAGCAGTACAATGCAATCCATGATCAATCGCCAATGCGGTTAGGGTTTCTGCAAGTTGTGTAGGGAGAATCAAAACAAGTTTACCCCCGGAAGTTAAATGCAACGACGCGAAGTGCAGCAATTCACGGAAAAAATCCAGATCACTGTGTCGGGCCAATTTCTTCCGCGCATCTGGATTATGCAACGAATCTGTATAAAAAGGAGGATTCGATACAATTAGATCATAGTGTTCGCCTGTTTGCAATTGTTGAAATGACTTGGCATGCAATACAAGACGGCTCTGAAAAATCGAATTACTGAAGTTTCTGCTCGCCATCTCCGCGGCCAATGCATCTATTTCTACAGCCTCTATGTGGCTATCTATCAAGCGCTGAGCCAACATGAGAGCAATCACGCCAGTACCGGTACCTACATCCAACACACGCTTTGCACCCTTTGTATCAACCAATGATGCCAGCAATACCCCATCCGTATTGATCTTCATCGCACAATTGGATTGATCAACTTCAAATTGTTTAAATCGAAATATTGACGCCATGAGCCAAAGATAAAACTTTTGGAATGTTTGCTGCAAAATAACGGCGGCATCATACAATTAATTTGTTAATTTAGTCTCTGATAAATCCATAAGCCATGATGATCCGTCAGTTCATTTTTGCAGTATTCCTATTAATCTGTTTCCCTGCGACACAAAAGGTACGGGCACAAGAAACATGTGAAAAACACACCGCAGAAATCCTCCCCTTCCTAACAAATTCGCTGAACAGTAACGAATTCGACAAAATCGAACCATTATTAAATACACTACAAGCCAGTTGTGGTGTAACAGAATTTGGCCAACGTTTGCGGATTCTTCTGCTTATTATCGAAAAAAAGAATAGTTCCGCTGAAATTGAACGTTATATCAACAATCAATTGGATAAGAGATTTGTTCAACGCTTAGATGCAGCCGACCAGGATGACTTTATGGCTCAGTATGAACAAAATAAAGAAAAATACAATTTCTATCCCTTGCGACATCCCTTGGATAATTTAATCAAGATCAGAGCCAAGGCACTTTTATCATCAGACAATTATACCCTCAATAATGATGAAATAGATATTCTTCACCTATTTGCTGACACGGACACTCCGGAAAATGGGCAAGCAGATCAAAATTATTCCCAAAATGTGGAAAGACCTGTTAGCCCTCCTAAAACCTATGGGAACAGAAATAAATCCAAATTAGGTTATGTCCCTTTGGTCGGTGTAATGAGCCCCTTAGGTGGTTCAAATAAGATCTTTGGCAGTAATGTCACCTTCGGGTTTATGTTCATGAGTTCATTGGAACGTAAATTTATCTTCGAGGGCGGTTTCAAAGTACGGATCAATGCAAATGATAGAAATATCGACTATAATTATGAAGGATCCAATGTTACAGTCAATTCTTCCGCAACGGGATTTATAGGTGGTGCTGTTGGATACAAAATTTTTGATAATGAAAAATGTATTCTGATTCCCAAGGGGATAATAGGAATAGATATTACAGATACTGGTATTACCGAAAGTATTTATTCAGACGGATATTATGACCCAGACGGTTACTATTATGAAGGAGGCTACAACGATCGCATGGTAACCATTAACAATGTACACTTGGGATTAGGTTTTGCTTCTCTTTTTCAGATGAAGAATAAGAAATATATCGGTATTGAACTTGGTTATCACTATGCACCTTATGACGCGAGCAGCAAGGTCCTGACACCGATACAATCAAATTATGGAAGTGTAGAAGTCTTTTTCAGATTTTAGTCTAAAATAAAATGATCGTACTGTCACGAGACCCACAACAATGAAAATTTACTGAGAGTTCTTTCTGGTCAATAAACCGGACATAGCGAGTTCATTGATACCTTAATGAAAAATACGAATCAATAAAAAAAAGACAATTCGAAAAAAATACCATTCATTTAGCGACAACAATGGTTCTTGCTAAATGAATGGTATTTACTCAAGCGGCTATATCACTCCTTAATTTTTTAACAAACGCTGGATTTCATCCAGTTTCATCAATGCTTCCACAGGAGTCAGTGAGTTAACATCCAGGTTATTCAACATATCGCGGATTTTATTTAAAACAGGATCATCAATAGAGAACATCTGCAATTGGTAAGCCTGTTTCTGAATCTTACGCATACTATCTTTGATCTGCTCCCCACCAGTACGCTCCTGTTCCAATCGTTTTAAAATCTGATTGGCACGGTTCAACAACTTTGGCGGCATCCCCGCCAGCTTGGCAACATGGATACCAAAACTATGTTCAGATCCCCCTGGTACCAGTTTACGCAAAAAGATCACTTTATTATTGACCTCCTTTACGGTTACATTATAATTTTTGATACGGTCAAGCGAAGTTGACAGCTCATTCAATTCATGGTAGTGTGTCGCAAAGAGAGTTTTCGCTTTAGCAGCAGGATGATTATGCAAATATTCTGCTATTGCCCAAGCGATTGAAATTCCATCATAAGTACTTGTTCCACGTCCAATTTCGTCCAAAAGGATCAAACTCCGATCAGAAAGATTGTTCATGATACTGGCCGTTTCATTCATCTCCACCATAAATGTAGATTCACCGGAAGAAAGGTTATCTGAGGCCCCTACACGGGTGAATATCTTATCCACTAAGCCTATTTTAGCTTCCTTGGCTGGCACAAAACAACCGATCTGCGCCATCAATACGATCAAACCAGTCTGGCGGAGCAAAGCCGATTTACCGGCCATATTGGGACCAGTAATAATAATAATCTGCTGCGCTTTCGGATCAAGATAAGTATCGTTGGTAATATAGTCCTCCCCTATGGGTAGATTTTTTTCGATTACAGGATGACGTCCGCCCTTGATATCCAAAATCTTACTATCGCTAATTACCGGTTTAACGTAGTAGTTTTTCTCGGCGACGATAGCAAAGTTGAGTAAAACATCCAACTTAGCGATAAGTTGAGCATTTAGCTGAATAGGTTTGATATATTCTGCAATCGCAACCAATAGCTCGGCATACAATCTATTTTCCAATGCCTGAATCTTTTCCTCCGCTCCAAGAATCTGCTCCTCATATTCTTTGAGTTCCTCTGTGATATATCGTTCGGCATTCACCAAAGTCTGCTTACGTATCCACGTTGTTGGAACTTTGTCTTTATGCGTATTGGTTACTTCAAGATAATAACCAAAGACATTGTTGAATGCGATTTTTAAAGATGGGATACCCGTCAGTTCAGCTTCCCTTTTTTGAATTTCCAGCAAATAGTCCTTACCACCAAAAGAAATCTTACGGAGGCGATCCAATTCAGCATCAACTCCCGCAGCGATTACATTACCTTTATTGATTGCAACTGGAGGTTCAGCCTGTATTTGTTGTTCTATTCGTTCACGAATCGCCACGCAGGCGTCCAATTGATCAGAAATTAGGGCCAAAGACTGGGCGTCTTTACGGTCAGTCAATTCCTTCAGTTTTTCAATGGCATACAAGGCGCGTTTCAATTGGACGATCTCTCTAGGATTGGCCTTTTGGAGTCCAATTTTTGATATCAACCGTTCCAGGTCACCAACTTGCTTGATCTGGCCGATCAGGTCGTCACGCAGTTCAGGGTTGTTAAAAAAGAAATCCACGACATCCAAACGTTCCTGAATACCCTTTTTATCTTTCAATGGCATGACAATCCAGCGCTTGAGTAGCCGTGCGCCCATTGGACTGGCTGTATGATCGAGGACATCTGATAGCGTAACAGCATTTTCATTCATGGAACCGATCAGTTCCAGGTTACGGATCGTAAATCGATCGAGCCACATAAACCGGTCCTCTTCGATCCGTGAAAGCGTAGAGATATGTTGTAGATTGCGATGCTCCGTCTCATTGAGGTAATGTAGCGCAACCCCAGCAGCAACGATGCCAGCCGGCATCCGGTCCACACCAAAGCCTTTCAGCGAAGCGACTTCAAAGTGCTTTAGCAACGCTTCGGCAGCATAATCTCCGGTATAAGGCCACTCATCCAAAAAATAAGTGTAATAATGTGCCCCGAATTGCTCGATAAAATCCTTGCTCTGTTTCTTCGGCAAAATAATTTCAGTAGGTTTGAAGCCTTGAAGTAATTTATCAATATAAGATGTACTTCCCTGAGCAACCAGAAATTCACCCGTCGAAATATCCAAAAAAGCAATTCCGATCTTATCCTTATCCGTAAAAATAGAAGCGAGATAGTTATTCGATTTCTGTTGAACAATATTATCATTGTAAGAGACACCCGGAGTAACCAATTCGGTGACACCACGTTTAACGATTGTCTTGGTCGTTTTGGGATCCTCCAGCTGATCACAGATTGCTACCCGTTGACCTGCACGCACCAATTTAGGGAGATAAGTCTCCAGAGAATGATGCGGAAACCCCGCTAAAGCTGTTTCTGATTCCGAACCATTCCCTCGCTTGGTCAAAACGATACCCAAAATCTGAGCCGCCTTGATCGCATCCTCACCAAATGTCTCGTAAAAATCGCCAACACGGAACAACAATAACGCTCCAGGATACTTGATCTTGATCGCATTATACTGCTGCATTAACGGAGTTACTTTCTTTTCTTTTGCCAACTTCTAAAATCAAATTTGTGAAGCGTAAAAATAGGATAATATCGTCGCTTTGACAAATTACTATATCGAACAAATTTTAACATTAATTAAGAGGACTCGATTTTTTTAAATTAATATATTTGACTTACATATAAACCACTTGTTATGAAAGTCTATATTATTGCTTTATTGCTTCCACTATGGCTGCCATGTATGCTTTATGCACAAAAGAATCTCGAGCCACTTTCTCTAACGGATAAATCCTATGACCAATTGAATAAGAAGCAACCGGCGAAAGTGACCGGTAAAATCTTAAATGCAAGTCAGGAAGATCTATCCAAAATCCAAATCCAGTACAGTATCGTCAATTTAATAGGACCTCATCAAAGCAAAGCAACGATACCAGTCAACGCTGATGGCACATTCGAATTTAGACAAACGCATAACCTTCCCTATCAGCAGGTTTGGTTTAGCTTGGGTGACTACGTTTATACTTGTCTTTATCTTCACGAGGATTTAGAACTCATCTTTGATTTAGAGAAGCTGAAGAAGAAAAATGTTTACATGATCGGTGATGGTATTTCCTTCGCTGGAAAAGATGCAGAAGTCAATCGACAGATGAATGAGTATATTTTATTCGATAAGAAAAATAATCCCGATTTTTATAAACCCCTACAAAAGCTTGAAGCAAAGGACCCGCGCTTTCAGCAAAAATTAGACTCATTATTTACAATTCAAAGAAATACAAATACCGCCTTTTATAAAGCGTATAATACAACCTGTAAGCCGTTAATTGATGCAGCGACCAATGCAGAGTATACGTACAAGCTGTTGAGTTATTATTTAAGCAATAGAATCAGAAAAGATACTATTGAGGAAATACTAGTACCGATCTATTCTGTGTCGAATGAAACCGGCAACTATCTTCACATATTAAATACCTATACCAGAGCTTTACTCTATTCTGACAACAAAAGTCGTGGCGATTTTGCTAAAGTATCCGAATATATTGTCAAAACTTTTCCAGAAAACTATGCAGATATCCTCAACCTAAGATTCCAAGATGGAGATATTCAAACGCAAAATGCTATCTATAGTATCATCCTACCAAAATTAAAGAGTACATGGGCCAGGGAAAACCTCCGTATTGAAATCGGAAATTTAACTGCTAAACAGGCAAAACTGAAAGATATATTAGACTCCAGTCCTACCGAATTAAAGCAGACCTCTTTTGGCTCATTAATTAAAGAGCTCCCTTTCGATGCATCATTACTATTGAACAATACGAAAACAGGTGCCGAGCTTCTTCAAACCATCAAAGCAAAATATCCAAACAAACTAGTTTTATTAGATATATGGGCGACATGGTGTGGGCCCTGTCTTGATCAGATGCCCTATGGCAAAAAGCTACATCACCAAGCAAAAGAGGCAAAACTTCCTGTAGAATTTATTTATCTATGTACCGACGCTTCCTCTGATCAACAGAAATGGGTCAACAAAGTAGCAGAACTAGAACAGCCGGGTACACATCTGTTTGTCGGAAATACTGTGATTAGTGAACTATTCACTTTATTTAATCGTTCCGGATTTCCAACATATGTTGTTATAAAACCAAATGGCGAAATAGATACAAAAGCTATATCCTGGATGAGTGCTGTGACTTTAGAAAAATTAAAAGAAATGATGAATTAACGCATGGAAGTATAAACTTTTGATGTTATGTTTGCACAAATATTGTAGTGATATGGCCATCAAAAGATCTGGTAAGCAAAATACAGCCAGTAAACAAAAAAATACCTTTAAGAAAGTTTCCTTCAACCCGTTGAAGTCTATCAAATCACCTATTCTCCGCATCATAAGTAGAGTTGTTCTTTATTTTATCGGTATTAGTCTTTTTTGGGTGATTAGCTTACGCTTCATTAATCCGCCTATTACCTGGTTAATGATTCAACGTGGTTTTGAACTTAAGGAACAGGGAAAAGGGTTTAAACTGGAAAAAAACTGGTTGAGTTACGACGAACTTTCGGACAATTTAAAACTAGCGGCCATTGCGGGTGAAGATGCCCATTTTATGACGCATTGGGGTTTTGACCTCAAAGGCATTCAAAATGCCATTAAGAAAAATGCACAGGGTAAAAAACTGCGCGGCGGAAGTACAATCAGCCAACAGGTCGCTAAGAACGTCTTTCTATGGCCAGGACGCTCCTGGTTAAGAAAAGGTTTCGAGACTTACTTTACCGTTTTAATTGAAACATTTTGGAGTAAAAAACGTATTCTTGAAGTCTATCTCAATGTCATTGAAATGGGACAGGGAGTTTATGGAGCAGATGCAGCTGCAGCATATTACTTTAGCAAAACAGGAAGCAATCTTTCCAAAAAACAGGCCGCACTGATTATTGCGATCTTGCCAAATCCCCGCGAATGGGATGCCCGTAATCCTTCTGCCTATGTAAACAGAAGAGCAAATGCAATCGCAAAATATATGCATCATTATACCATTCCGGAATAGTAAAACCCGTATTGGATCCTAGCGTTAAATATGGAGATTTCAGTGATTTGGCGCAGCAGAAGATAGAATGTAGATCACTTCCTTTATCAAACAGTTTATTGCTATCTCCTAACAACATAAAAAAAACGCCATTGATGAAATGGCGTTTTTTTTATGTTGTTATTTTCTGCTATGCAAATAATCTTTTGTGCCAGCTCTCCTTAAAAGGAATCACCCAGGCATTATCCAATTGGTGCTCATAAGTAATTGTATTATCAAACACAAGCGTATTATCATTTATCTCACCTGTCGCCAATAACCTTTCAAAACCCGAACGGTTGACTACCGCCACGCCGCTCGCCGATTTATAGGCAAATTGCATGCGATCGAAGAGTTGTACCCTGAACTTTTCTTCTATACCTTTCAGAAAACGAACAGAGCTGTCTACAGAGCAACCCGAAGCAGCGGCAATATCCTCGTCAACCTTTAGGATAATAAAAAGATGATCACGGAGCTCAGCAGAAGCAGACAAAGGCTTTCCATGAACTTTCCACTGCTCAGCAAAAGTGGCTAGCTCCACCGAAATTTGCTTTCCTTCTTCAACCGAAAGTATACGGTCAGCCTGATAAATCCAAATACGTTTCATGAGTACACTCCTTTCCTTTGTTAAATTAACCGATATAATAAGGTGAAATCATCAAATAAACAATGACACCTGTCACGGCGACATAAAGCCACATGGGATAAGTAATCCGTGCCAACTTTTTGTGTCGCGCATAAGATCCCGAAATACCTCTTACAAAAGTAAAAAGAACAAACGGTATGATTATAATAGACAAGAGAATATGTGTGATCAATATAAAGAAATAGATTGGTCTCAAAATTCCCTCACCCCCATATTTTGTTTCAATAGACGTCATGTGATAAGCCACGTACATCGCCAAAAAAGCCAAGGAACAGGCGATACAACATTTGATCAAACGTTCATGCAGCGCTTTGTTACCTTTCTTTATTGCAGCTACTGCCCAAAACAACAAAATTGCAGTAACACCATTGATGGTCGCATAAATGGGTGGCAAAAACGTCAATGGCTTCACATCATAACCTAATTTTTGTAGATTGACAGTAAATAATACAGCCACGACAACTGGTATCACAACAGAAAGCACCCAAATCCACTTACTGTATTTTTTTTCTTTGATAAGACTCTCTTCCATGTTTCTAACTATCTCTTTTGTTCTATCGTAGCGGGATGATTTCGGATCTCCTCCACCAACAATAATTTAATTTCATCTTCCAATCGATCAATATCCGTCTTGACATTGATATCATAGATACCTCTGATCCGTCCCTTTGTGTCAAGCAAAAGATAGTTGGATCCGATGATAAAAGGTTTTGCTTTGTCGTTACTTACGATTGCATCCTGCAATAAACTCTCTTTGGCAAATTTAAAGATATCAACAGCAGGATCTGTCACAAAAAACCAAGATTTAGTCCAGGGTTTGTAAACTTTAGCATATTTCGCAAGTACTTCTGGTGTATCGTATGCGGTATCCACTGTAATGGAATACAGCTTTACCTTTTTGTTATGAATAAAACGATTGGCAATCTGATCCAATCTTTTAATCATCGTTCTCGACAGCGATGCGTCCCGCGAATACATCAGGTGAACCACTGAAAGTGTCGTATCATTATCCAATAAATGTACAGGCTTACGATCGTAATTAACAAAATTGACCGAAGGCACAGTATGATAAATCGTATCAGGGATATCCCGTCCCCATTTACGGTGCGTTGTTCCAGGAACTTCCTTCTTCCCAAAAATAGGTAGGGAAACGTAATTATTGGAACCACTTTTATTTAGTATAAAATATAAAAATCCTGGCAATAAAAGAATTACTGCCAGGATCAATATAGTTTTAATACCTTTCTTTTGTCCAGTATTATTATCCATTATTCACTTTATCTATTTATTTGGAAACAATTGATGCTCTTGAAAAGCACCAGCCAAGAAACCTCCCTCAACTAACATCAGGACGATAAAATAAATAATAAAAATAAAGACTATTGCTACGGTAACGATGAAACTCGATTTTTCGAATTTCAAGTGCATAAAGAATGCAACGATATAATATGCTTTAACCAAAGTTAAAACGATATAAATGGTATTTACCAACGCACCTTTGGCTAAAATTTGCCAGTGGTGAACAAAACCTAATGCAATTAAGAACTCTAGACAAGTAAGCGCCAAAAGTACGCCAAATACTCTCCAGATGGCCTTCTTATCCATCCCACCTTCGTGAGCATGCTCTCCGTGAGCGATATTATCTTGATATTGTGACATAGCGATCTAAAATTATTAATTCAGTGATTAGATTAAGTAGAAGAATGTAAATACGAATACCCACACCAAATCCACAAAGTGCCAATATAAACCTACTTTTTCAATCATTAAGTAAGAACCACGATTTTCGAATGTATTATTTAACGTCATGAAAAGAATGATGATGTTTAAAATAATACCAACTGTAACGTGGAAACCGTGGAAACCTGTAATCGTAAAGAACAAGTTTGCAAATTGCAACGCCGAAGTATAGGAAATATCGTGTGTAAAGTAAGGTAATAAGGCCGTCTTAATTGCATCACCTTCTAAACCAGTCGCCGGGTTTTTACCAAACCAGAATCCCATGTGGTGTAAGTGAGTCCACTCGATAGCCTGACAGCCTACGAAACAGATACCACCCAAAATCGTCCAAAGCATCCATTTAACGACTTCATTCTTTTGATTACGGTGACCAGCTTCAACAGCCAAAACCATTGTTACCGACGACATAATCAAAATAAACGTCATCAAACCAACGAATACCAAAGGTTGACCATGGTCAGCAATACCCGGGATAGATTGGAAAATCTTATCAGGATCAGGCCATGTTGGGTGAGAAAAGCGTTGCGCGCCGTAATAAACCAAAAATGCAGAAAATGTGAAGGCATCCCCTACCAAGAAAAACCACATCATGATTTTTCCATACTCTAAGTTCCAAGGTGATTTTCCACCATTCCATGGACCAGTTTTTACCTTATCCAATTGCGATACTGTTGTACTCATTGTTTACTATTATTGATTCAAAAGTAAGAAAACATATATATAAATCCATAAAAGATCGAGAAAATGCCAAAAAATACTGGCAAGATCCATGCGGAAAAGATTGCCGTCCTTAGGAAGTTTGTTAACCCCTATAATCGCGCCAATCAAAACGATCAAACCCGCAATAATATGTGCCAAGTGCATCCAAATAAAAACGTAAATAAACGATTGAGATGCATTGTTATTCACAAAATAAACACCTCTTTCGATTAATACGTTCCAAGCATGTACCTGTAACGCAAAAAACACGATGCCCAAAACAAAAGTGACTATCAAAAATGCCTTTTGTTTGGAAGAATCACCATTTTTAGCTGCCTTATGTGCTAAAAACATCGTAAGACTACTTACTGCAATCACAATCGTACTATACAATAGTGCATTTGGTAATAAAGTCTTGATCCCTTTGTCCACGCCACTCGCTGTGTATACAATGAAACCACTGGATAACGCAGCAAACATCATGAACATGCCCAACATACCCAACCAAAGGTTGAATTTCTGAGCTTTTCTCTGTACTAACTTCTCGTCAGTCTGTGCTTGTATATCTAACATTATTTCAAAGGAATAAAGTTAAGCAATAATACGAGTTGTGTAACAGGCAAATAAATGAACGATGTAAACATAACTTTCTTTGCTGAAGGAATATCACAATTCTTAAACAGCAAATAGCCATAATAACCAAACATCAATCCACCAATGACCGACACTATCGTAAACCAAATTCCACCAAAGCCAAAATAATAAGGTATAAATCCAGCAGGAATCATTAACAATCCGGTAATGAATACCATAAAGGCCGATATCTTATCACGTTTTGTAGTTGGTAACAACCTAAAACCAGCCAATTTATAGTCATCATCCACAACCCAAGCGATTGCCCAGAAATGCGGAAATTGCCATAAAAACTGAATCGCGAACAAAACAAAGGGAATAATAATAATTGCGGCTTCGTTGTGTCCACTGTAATAGGCCAGATCATCCTGTGAAAAGGCAGCATAATAACCAATTAATGGTGGAAATGCGCCCGGGAATGCACCTACAAACACGGCTATCGGTGATTTTCTTTTTAAAGGTGTATAGATGAATGCATAAAGTAGAATACAAAAAACCGACAGTAGGCCAGCGACAAAATTTAAGCGGACCAATACCAAGGTACCCAAGATGCCCATAAAGACACTCATTACCAAAGCTTGACCTGTTGTCATCCGACCAGAAGGTAGCGGTCTATCCTCTGTACGTTTCATCAACTTATCTAGATCTTTTTCGATGATTTCATTAAAACCATTGGCAGAGCCTGTTACCAGAAAACCACCCACAGTCAACAACAACCAATTGACCCAGAAAATTTCACCCTGTTGTTTTGATCCTATCAGAAAAGCAATTGAGGCAGAGAATACCACCGTCAACGTAAGTCTTAACTTAACTAGCTTTTTAAAATCTGAAATAAATTCTTTCATAATTAAAAGAGACCTCCTACTACCAGTGTATTCAAACACATAGTTTTTAACATAAACATCTCGAATTTCAAAATTAATGCCTTTGCTTATTTAACAGCAACAACAGATAAAATTGGGCACCAAATAAAAGTGTCCCAACAACCAGATGTGTTGTCTGCGCAAATGCAGGTATTGCAAATCGAGCTAAGATAATTCCTGATAGCATTTGGATACCCACGAGGATCAATGCGATTAAAGCAAATTTAAACTGCTTAGATCCCGTATTGAAACTTGTGCGGACCAAAAAGAATAATACAATAACTAAAATCAAAGAACAATATGCCAACCATCGATGTATTTCAAATTGTTGGCCAATAGCTGTTATAAAATCGGCGCGGGCAATATTGGAGCCAGTCAATAGATCAACTTCCTCCCGAACCCCCGTTCCGACGATCACCTGCGTTAACATCAACAAAATGGAGATCAACGCAAGACCTTTTAATACGCTTAAAGAACGATTAACCAATATGGTCTTGTCACGTAGTGTAACCGCTTTAAAGTATGTATATATACTGATACAAACAATTACAAGCGCCAAGAGCATATGTACGGTAATTATCCAGGGCATCAAATTGGTTGATACCACGATCGAACCCAACCAGGCCTGAATGACCACAACAAAAAGATTAACCACTGACCAAACAACGATCGAACTTTTTGATTTTATATACGTGAAGGAATAAATTGCAGTAAACAATAAACAGAATCCAGAAATAACGCCTACCAAGCGATTGATATACTCCGTCCAGGTCTTCGCAACATTAAATTCCTCATGCTGCAAAATACTTTTGTCGGTACGAAGCTTGTAAGCCATTTCCTTATCGCCAAAAAATTCGACAATCTTGGCGAAACGTTCATTCTTCTTTGCTCTCCCTTCAATATAATGTTGTTCGTATCCTTGTGGTAATTGGGAAATATCTGTGGGTGGAATAATACGGTTAAAACATTTAGGCCAATCTGGACATCCCATGCCTGAACCTGTACTCCGCACAACACCCCCAGCAATAATGACCATAAACAGTACGATAATCGTAATAAAATTGGTCTTTATAAATCGCTTTTCAGCAGCTGGAAACATAATACTACCCCTACCTCTTAAAATACAAACTTGTATAAAATAGAGTAGGTACAAGCCCTACTCTATTCTACTAAATCTTATTAGTCTTTTCTACCATTTTGAGCATTCCATTCTGCTTGGATACGCTCAGCTTCCTCATCTCCTTCAAAATCATGAGGCAAATTCGAGCTCATCGTTTCAGAGAAAGGAACATCTTGAGGAATGAAATCCTCAGCATGACCTGGCTTACTGTAATCGTAAGGCCAACGGTGCACTGTTGGAATTTCTCCTGGCCAGTTACCATGAATATGTTCTACCGGAGTAGTCCATTCCAAGGTATTCGATTGCCAAGGGTTTTGTGGTGCTTTCTTACCGAAGAAGATCGAGTAAAAGAAGTTCCATAAAAATGCAACCTGTCCCAAAGCAGCTACGATAGCAGCCCAAGTAACCAATTGATTCACAGAAACCCATTTTGCCATGAAAGCAAACTCAGTAAATGCATAATAACGACGTGGCACACCATCAATACCCATAAAGTGCATTGGGAAGAATACCATGTAAGCACCGACAAAAGTCAACCAAAAGTGTAAATAACCTAATTTCGTGTTCATCATACGACCAAACATTTTAGGATACCAGTGGTAAACACCACAAAGCATACCAAAGATGGACGCCGATCCCATTACCAAGTGGAAGTGGGCTACAACGAAATACGTATCGTGCAAGTTGATGTCCAATGCCGCGTTACCCAAGAACAATCCTGTCAAACCACCGGAGATAAAGAAAGATACCAAACCGATAGCAAACATCATTGCAGGCGTAAAACGGATATTACCTTTCCATAACGTTGCTAGGTAATTAAATGCCTTAACAGCAGATGGAACAGCAATAATCAAGGTTGTGATCATAAACACACCACCTAAGAACGGATTCATCCCCGTCACAAACATATGGTGACCCCATACGATAAATGACAACACTGTAATACCAATCAAAGAGTAAACCATGGCGTGGTAACCGAAAATTGGCTTACGTGAGTTTGTAGCAATAACCTCAGAAGTCAAACCTAATGCAGGCATAACTACGATATATACCTCAGGGTGACCCAGGAACCAGAATAAGTGCTGGAACAAAATTGGAGAACCACCTTCGTTAGGTAGAATCTGTCCTTGTACAACCAAGTCAGACAAATAGAATGACGTGCCCGCGGCACGGTCAAAAATCAAAAGAACCACTGCAGATACCAATACTGGGAACGACAACATACCCACGATCGCAGTTAAGAAAAACGCCCAAATTGTCAAAGGCATTTTCCATAGGTCCATACCTTTTGTACGCATATTCAAAATCGTACTTACGTAGTTGATACCACCGATCAACTGAGAAGCAACGAAAAGAACCATACTGACCAACCATAAAGTCATACCCGTTGCAGATCCGGAGATTGCAGTCGGTACAGCCGATAATGGTGGATAGATTGTCCAACCAGCAGAAGCAGGTCCGCTCTCTACAAAGAAAGAAGCAACCATGATAACTGATGCAATGAAGAACAACCAGTAGGATAACATATTCATAAAAGGTGACGCCATATCGCGCGCACCGATTTGATATGGAATTAATAAGTTACTGAATGTACCCGATAGACCCGCAGTCAACACGAAGAATACCATGACAGTACCGTGGATGGTCACCAACGAAAGGAAAAAATCCGGCTTAATACGGCCACCCTCAGCCCATTTGCCCAAGAATACTTCTAATATAGGGAATTCTTTATCCGGCCATGCTAATTGGATACGGAATAATACTGATAAAAGCATCGCAAAAACTGCCATGATGATACCAGTGATCAAGAATTGCTTGGCAATCATCTTGTGGTCACCAGAAAAGATATACTTTCTGATGAATGATTCCTCGTGATGATGTCCGTGCGAATCGTGATGTTCAGCGCTATGCGATATTACTGTACTTGACATATTCGATTTTATATTCAAAAATTCTTAATTAGTTCAAAGATGCTGTAACTTGTACGCTATCCTTTTTTACGTTAGCCGTTTTACCACTGAATTCTTTTTGTAGGTCTTCAGTAAAATATTTGTTTTGTTTAGCTAACCACTCTTTATATTGTGCCTCAGTTACAACAACCACTTTCTTTTGCATATTGTAGTGACCCATACCACAGATCTTGTTACATAACATCACAAAATCATAGTTGTAGTCTCCCAAACGATCACGCATTTCTTCTGTTGTTACAGTAGGTGTGAATTGGAAATAGTTGGTCATTCCCGGTACCGCATTGATTTGAACACGGAAATCAGGAATAAAGAAAGAGTGAATAATATCTTTTGAAATGATATGGAAACGAACTGACTTATTTACAGGCAATACAATATCTGACGCTTGAATATCATCCCACGAATTTTTATCGTTGAAATCAATACCGTAAGAGTTTGTAGGTGTCGTCATTTTGTAATTACGTTTACCGATAATACCATCCGTACCAGGGTAACGTACTTGCCATTGAAACTGCTCTCCCAATACTTCAACCTGCAATGCAGATTTTTGAAGATCCTCAGGAATATTTGTAATTGATCTCCATGTAAAGAAACCAAACAATACCAATACCGTCAAAACTACTGCAGGAACGATTGTCCATAGTTTCTCGATAGCATTGTTATGTGGATAATAATACGCTTGACGTTTTGCACGCATACGGTACAAAAATGTAAAAGTCATCAACAAAATATGTGTAATAACCAATACAAATGTTGTAATTGCTGTTGTAATGATAAACATGGTATCAATACGTTCACCATGTTCAGTTACCGCAGACCGCCAATATGCAGCCCCCCAGTGTACGTATGACCAGTAAACACCGTAAAGAAATACAACCAAGAAGATAAAGAACAATACCGATTGGAATGTGTTATTCGCAAATGGATTGTATCTACCGTTCATTTTACGTGTCAATTCGTAGATCGAAAGTACCTTGCCAATAACAGCAACGATTGTACAAATAACCAAGAACAATAACACATAGTATGTGAAGTTTTTATAAACCTGAGGGTCTATTTGCTTCACTTCTTCAACAGCAGGAGCAGCTGCGCTAGCTTCTGTAGTAGAGCTAGCAGATGCAACAGCAGCAGTACCTGCTGCCGCTGTTGTATCTTTTGCAACCGAATCCGTTGCTGCAGGGGCAGCTACCGCTGTAGTTGCCACTTTAGCAGAATCAGATGCTACTGTATCTTGTTGACTTGCAAGAATAGGATTTGCAAAAAGCAGCCCTAGTGCAAGCACAAAACCCGAGATGGATTTGAATCTATTATTTAATTTAAAGCTCATTTCTTTTATAACGTTTTTACGTAACCTTCCTTTAAAAGTGAAACTATATCTGGTGATGCAAACTCTCATCCAAGAAAGGATGATTTTTAGGCACCAATGCTTGTTTGCTCAATTTACTCATCACTAAAAAGATGAACAAACCTAAGAAACCAAGTGCAGTTCCGATTTCAATGATACCAAATCCTCTATGTTCAGCGACAGTACCCGGCATAACCATGATGTAATAATCAAGCCAGTGACCAGCCAACAATAGAATCGCTACGAACAACATCACATTTTGTTTACGTTTAGCATCGCGATCTACTAATATAAGCAGTGGAGACACAAAGTTAATGATAATACTCAACCAAAACCAAGGTTTGTATTCAGGTTCCCAACGTTTGTAGAAATAAACTGTTTCCTCAGGAATGTTTGAATACCAAATCAACATGAATTGTGCAAACCAAACATAAGTCCAGAAGATGGAGAAACCGAACATCAATTTACCCAAATCGTGCAAATGATTTTCGTTTACCCAGTTCATATAACCAGCTTTCTTCAATACAACAACGATGATCGTGATACAACAGATACCACTTACCCACATCGCTGCAAAGTTGTACCATCCGAACATGGTAGAAAACCAGTGCGCCTCTAAGGACATGATCGTATCAAACGCCCATATTGGAGTTGTGAAACCGAAGATAACCAAGAAGATAGCAGACAATTTAAATGACTTTTTATAAGAAGCCAAACCGCCTTCTAAATCCTCTTTGTATGAAAGTTTCGCAAGAATAATAGCAAAAATGCTATATATTCCTAAAAAGATAACTTGACGAGATAAAAAGAAAGGTACGTTCAAGTATGCAGACTTTCCTTCAATAATAGGGTCATAGTTTGGGCTATTGTGATCCAACAAACCTTCACCATGCCAATGGTGGTAAAGATTATGTGTAGATAAACCCAATCCAACAATAACCACTAACAAGAGTGCTGCGATAGGCAGGGTGCTTGCCATAGCTTGAGGTATACGTACCAGACCTGCAGACCATGCAGATTGTGTTACATATTGCAAAGCAACGAAGAATGCTCCAGCTGCGCACACACATGTAAAGTAATAACCCATCAATAACAAGTTGGCGTATGTACGCTCTACAGTAACGTGATCGCCCGAAAGCAACCCCATAGCTACAGCAGCTACGCCTAGTACAACAGCGATAATACTGAACATTTTAGCTTTGCCAGCAAACTCGTATCGCTCGTTGAAATTATAATCGTGATGATGACTGTGAGTTCCCATTTATATATCTGATGTTAGATTATTTCTTTTGTAATTCGTGAACATACATAACAACTTTCCATCTCTCTTCTGGAGACAATTGAGATGCATGCGATCCCATGGAGTTATGTCCATAATAAATCGTATGGTAAATCTTACCATCCGTCAAGTCAGCCATGAAACCACCTCTTGAAGAGTTCGCTTTATCCGTTCTGTGATAAGACGGTGGCGGCGGAAAGTTCTCTAATTGACGAGTACCTCTAGAATCAGTTACACTACGATCTTTCGTAAGAGGTCCATCTCCTTTACCTTCTACCCCGTGACATACTGAACAGTATGTAGTGAATAAAGCCTTACCTTTTTCAAGGTTTTCAGCATTAACAAGCAAAGGATTCTTCACCTCAGCACCCGCACGTACATAATCCTCTAATGTATTGGCATACTCAAAACGAGTGAAACCAATTGGATCTGTACCTTTAGGAGGTGCCTGTGCTGTTTTTCCATCAGCAAAATTCGCATTGGGTTGATCCGGATTGAAAGCAAGCGGATCGTACATGTTACGGGAAAATTCCAAACCTGTACTACGAGTCGTTTTGTCACCACAAGAAGAAACAAGTGCTGTCAATGCTACAGCTGCGCATACAGTTCCAAGTAAATTCTTCTTATTCATAGCTAACATATTTTCTATCATTGTACTTAACTTCAACAGCACCGGCTTCTTTCAATAAGCTATCGATCAAAGCGTGGTCTGCATTTTCTTTGGCATCTACTGCGAGGATGAAACGGTCATCTGTTGCTCTTAGGTCCATCACGCGAGGCGTACGTCCCGGGAACAAGTGGTTACGGAAGAAAAATGTAGCAACCATTCCCAAAGCACACAATAAGATCGTAACCTCAAATGTTACTGGAACAAAGTTTGGCATTGCAAATGATGGCTTACCACCGATATTCATCGGCCAATCGTATACCATTGTATAATACAATAAACTAAAACCTAATGTCGTTCCTAATGCTCCAAAGCAAAATGCTGCGATAGGCAAGCGAGAAGGTCTTACACCTAACTTCGCTTCGATACCGTGGATAGGCATCGGAGTAAAGCAGTCATAAATACTTATATTGTTTGCTTGCAATTTGTCGATCCCATGCATCATGTCATCCGGATCCGCAAAACTACCTAATATATATTTTGTATTGCTCATTGCTGATTATTTTCTAACTGATAATTCTTTAATCTCTTCTTCTGTCACTGAATCATATTTTTCCAATGATTCTTGGAAGTACTCAACTTGCTCTGCAGGGAATGCACCTTCTTGAGCCAATTTAGTTTTGTGTTGTAATGACGATGATTTCAACAACAATTTAACTTCGGCAATCGCGATACCTGGCAAGAAACGTAAGAACAACAAGAATAACGTAAAGAATAATCCAATTGAACCTACAAAGATACCTACGTCTGTCCAAGTTGGGTAGAACATTGCCCACGATGAAGGCAAGTAATCACGGTGCAATGAAGTCACGATAATTACGAAACGCTCAAACCACATACCGATATTTACCACAATAGATAGAATCCATGAGATCGGAATACTTGTACGGATTTTTTTGAACCAGAATAACTGTGGAGAAATTACGTTACAAGTCATCATTGACCAGTACGCCCAAGCGTATGGACCCAACATACGGTTCTCGAAAGCATACATTTCGTATTCTGAACGAGAGTACATTGCAATAAACAACTCTGTTAAGTAAGCCACACCCACGATAGAACCAGTCGTCATGATAATGATATTCATTGACTCAATGTGGAACATGGTGATGTAGTTCTCAAAGTTCATTACTTTACGTAAGATCAACAATAAGGTCTGCACCATCGCGAAGCCTGAGAAGATCGCACCTGCCACGAAATATGGAGGGAAGATCGTCGTGTGCCATCCAGGGATAACCGAAGTTGCAAAGTCCATGGATACGATCGTGTGTACAGAAAGTACTAGTGGAGTTGAAATACCTGCCAAGATCAAAGACACGATTTCAAAACGTTGCCAAGTCTTCACAGAACCATTCCAACCGAATGATAATACAGAATAGATCTTTTGTTTTAATCCAGTAGCACGGTCACGGATAGTCGCGATATCCGGCAACAAACCACAGTACCAGAATACCAAGGATACTGTAAAGTATGTTGAGATCGCGAATGCATCCCATACCAATGGAGAGTTGAAGTTTACCCAAAGTGATCCAAATTGATTTGGAAGAGGGAAAATCCAATATGCCAACCAAGGACGACCCATGTGAGCTACAACGTATGTAGCCGCACAGATTACCGCAAAGATCGTCATCGCCTCTGCGGAACGGTTGATTGAGTTACGCCAGTTCTGGCGGAAAATTAATAATACAGCTGAAATCAACGTACCAGCGTGACCGATACCAACCCACCATACGAAGTCGGTGATATCCCAAGCCCAGCCTACTGTTTTATTCAGACCCCAAGCGCCGATACCTGTCCAAAAGGTATAACTAACGCTAACTACCCATAATAAAGCACCCAATACAGCAACGGTAAAACCAATCCACCATGCTTTATTTGGTTTATTTTCAACCGGTAGTAAGATATCATCCGTAATTTTTGCATACGTGATGTCTTTACCGGTCATTAATGGTTCTCTTAATATTGATTCGTTATGCGATGACATAGTATTTTTATTTCAAATATTGTACAAGATTACGCCTCAAAAGTGTTTCTAACTTTTGTCATATAACCGATACCCGGTTGAACATTGATTTCCTCAAGTACGTAATAAACACGCTCATTGCGTAATGCTTTGGAAACTTCTGATTCTGGATCATTCGCATCACCAAAAATAATTGCATTTGCCGAACATGCTTGTTGACAAGCCATTTGGATATCGCCATCTTTAACTTTGCGATTTTCAATCTTAGCTTTCAATTTACCTCCTTGGATACGTTGGATACACATCGAACATTTTTCCATTACCCCACGTGAACGAGTTACTACATCTGGATTCAATACCAATTGTGTGAACTCATTGTTCAAGTAGTTATCAAAACGTGAATCATTCCAGTATGCAAACCAGTTGAAACGACGTACTTTGAACGGACAGTTGTTCGCACAGTAACGTGTACCGAAACAACGGTTGTAAGCCATATGGTTCAGACCTTCTGAAGAGTGTACTGTAGCCAATACCGGACATACAGTTTCACAAGGTGCGTGACCACAGTGCTGACACAACATGGGTTGGTGAACAACAGTGATATCTTCGAAATCCAATTCAGCTGAAGCTTTCGCAATCTCTTTCTCTTTTGTCAGATCTTGATCTTTGCCTTCGATTGTATAGTAACGGTCGATACGTAACCAGTGCATCTCACGACGACGACGAACCTCATCACGACCTACAACAGGGATGTTATTCTCTACGTTACAAGCAACGATACAAGCACCACAACCTGTACATGCGTTCAAGTCGATCGCCATCACCCATTTGTGACCCGGTTGCTCATATTTGTTCCACAAATCGTACGTTTTGTGATTATCTGTAAAGCGTCCTGCCTCAGAGTTAGGATCTTTCAAATACTTCGCAAACGTAGTCTCACGAATCACGTTACGACCTTCGATGGTGTGATGTGTTTGTGTTTGTGCCAATTGGTAAGTTCCAGAAGCTTTCGCTACAGTTGCTTTTGCAACACCTTGAACAGTACCGTTGATGATAGAAGCAAATGGGAATGCGTTTTTACCAACTTCATTACCTGCTTTACCAACTTTCGTACGACCGTAACCTACAGCAACTGAAACAGTTCCTTGTGCTTGACCTGGTTGTTGTACAACTGGCAATTCCAATTCAACACCATTTGCTTTTACAGTCACTTTACCATCTTCACCCAAACCTAGTTTTTCAGCATCTTTTGGATTTAGGGCAGCATAGTTGTCCCAAGTTACTTTAGATACTGGATCAGGCAATTCCTGTAAGTAAGCGTTGTTTGCGTAACGACCATCGCGAAGAGCAGAAGGTTCGTAAAGTTTCAATTCAAACTCACCAGTGATTGCTTTGCTAGAAGTTTCGATTGCAGCAGCGGCAGCAGCAGCATTTCCTGTAAATGCAGGAGCAGTTGCAGCTTTAGCGCCTTTATATTCAAAACCAGTTTGCAATACAGCATCCCAGTTTTTCGTAGAACCAGCTAAGATTTGTGTAGACCACAAGTTCTTAACAAAGTTGTACATATCTGTTGTGTTTCCTGCCCAAGTCAACAAGCTTTGTTCAGCTTGACGCGTTTGGAAAACAGGATTGATTGTCGGTTGAACGATAGAGTACAAACCTTCTTTCGGGTTAGCATCACCCCAAGACTCCAAGAAAGTACTTGCAGGAGCGATCGCAGTCAATTCTGACGCAGTCTCATCAGCACGTTGTGCGAATGATAATGTGAAAGGAATCTGTTTCAAAGCCGCTTTTACATCATCCGCTTTGAAGTAGTCATATACAGGGTTGCTGTTCAAGAAGAACGCCACACCCACTTGACCACCTTTAGCAGCAGCTAAGAAAGCTTGGAAAGAAGAATCCGAACCTTGGTATTGTTTAGAATAGTTATCTAAATCAATGATTGTACCGTAAGCGCCCAATGCAACGTTGATTGCATTGACCAATATCTGAACGTTCACATCGTTTGAACCAGCAACAACTACGGCAGCACCTTTGCTGTTTACCAATTCTTTCGCCGCTAGGGCTACACCTTTTTGCGCTTTTTTGTTTGCAGTCGCACCAGCCAATGTTTGACCAGTGATTGCATTATATAAAGCGATCAAGGTAGCACCTTCTTCTGAAGGTTTGATAGCAATACGCGCATCAGCATTTGTACCAGTCATTGAAAGACCAGACTCAAATTGCACGTGACGTGACATTTTTCCATTTTTCAATGATTTGTAGTCACGGTTTTTAGCGTATTGTTGTGTATGCTCTTCACCTGCCAACCAAGTTCCTAAGAAATCGGCAGCAACTGAAACGATTACATTTGCTTTATCAAAATTGTATGAAGGAACTACAGCTTTACCAAAAGAAGCTTTATTTGCTTCGATAATACCGCTGTAAGAAACAGCATCGTATTGTACATGATTCGCTGTAGGGAATTTCGTTGCGAAAGCAGCGATAGCTGCCAAAGTTGAAGGACTGTTTACTGTATTCGAAACGATCGTAATTTGTTTACCAGAAGATGCAGCAGCAGTCAATGCTTTAACAACTTCCCCATCCAATTTAGACCACTCCACATCTTGACCTTTCAATTGCGCTTGCTTCAATTTAGATTCATCATATAAATCCAATACCGAAGCAGCAGTCGTTGAATCCAAACCTTGGTTCAAACCAATTGCATTAGGGTTAGGTTCAACATTGATAGGACGACCTTCACGAGTTTTAACTAAGATACTTTGACCATTGAATGTCGACGTATAATAGTTAGGGATACCTGGAGTTACCTCTTCAGGTTTAATCAAATAAGGAACTGCCTTATGCACAGGAGTACGGTTACAAGCCGCTAAAGAAACAGCACCCAAACCAAAACCTAATGCTTTCAAGAAGTCACGGCGAGGAGTTTTTGTACTCAAGCCAGCTTCGTTTAATACATCTTCTACAGGAATAGATTCGGCAAACTCACCCTTGCTTCCCTCAACGAAAGCAGGAGTTTGATTTAACTCTTCCAAACCTTTCCAATATTTTTTATTGCTATCCATTTAAGCTGTATATAAGATTGCGTATTTCAAATAATTATTAATAGTGACATTTACCACACTCAAGACCACCGATCATGGCTGCAGTCATTTTCTCACCTTTCTTAATTCTTTCGTGTGCCTTGATCAAATCTTCATAATATTTATTATCTGATTTGATATCTGTCTTTTTGTGACAATCAACACACCATTTCATCGTCAATGGAGAGTATTGGTATACTTCTTCCATGTTTTGGATCGGACCGTGACAAGTCTGACACTCGACTCCTGCTACCACAACGTGTTGTGAGTGATTGAAGTAAGCGAAATCAGGCAAGTTGTGGATACGAACCCATTGAATTGGCTTAGGATTGTTACCGTAAGTACGTGTCTCAGGATTCCAATCCAATGCACGATAGATTTTAGCAATTTCTGGAGAGATCTCACCATCATAGTGCTCTGATGCAGTGACTGTATTGTGACAGTTCATACATACGTTAGCCGATGGAATAGAAGCATTTTTAGATTTAAATGCACCACCGTGACAGTATTGACACTCAATTTTATTTACACCAGCGTGGATTTGGTGTGAGAACTTAATTGGTTGAACAGGTTTGTAACCTTCGTGAACACCGACGTTCCACATCGTCTTCCAACCACCTACTGCCAATAAAGCAACAAGCATCAACACAGTGAATCCAACCAATTTTTTGTTTTTAACGAATGCTTTCGCAAACTTCACAAAACGTTGACTGTCTTCAGGTTCTTGTTGCGCCGCAATAGCTTCCTGATTCTTAGCAATAACATTTTCTAAGGTACGGATCACACGGTTCAACACCACGATCACAACAACTGCTAAAACAACAACCGCGATCAAGCCCAAGATCATGAACATAGACGCATTGTCATCTTTTGCAGCAGCGCCACCAGGAGTATCACCTTTCGGCTTCTCTACAGAGGCATCTTTGATAAACGCAATGACAGATTTAATCTGATCATCAGATAAATCCGTAAAAGAAGTCATCACAGATTTGTTGTACTCTTCGAAGATTTTAACCGCTTCAGCATCACCAGAAGCAATTAGAGCTTGAGAGTTACGGATCCATTTAATCAACCATTCTTCAGATTTAGTATCTGGAACTCCTTTCAAAGCAGGACCAACTACTTTTCTGTCAATGGCGTGACAGGATGTACACTTAGATTTGAAGATTTTTTCACCTTCCTTGACATCTTGCGCATGCAACGTCGTAACGGCAAATAATAGCATCAAACTCGTTGACACCACCCTCGCAAGGCTTCCCAAAACGGATGAGATAGTTCTCATATTTAGCACTTTATACTATTTATTTGTGAATGTAAAAAATTAACTCCCATGGTTAAAGGAGCCACTACCCCCCTAACAATGCCACAAAAGTATGATTTATTAACAAATCGCTGACAATTTTGTGACCTTTAATATCAATTTATAATCATTCTAAACAATTGCATTTAAACCACGTTAAATCCCTATTATACGAACGAAGTACATCAATTGCCTTAACTTTTCATCACGGTACGCCTATCAAATATAAGACATTACTATGACAATTTAAAATACCTGAATATCAAGATCATTCCGGGCTAAAAAAACATTTTCCGATATTAATTTCGTAACTTTATAGGTATGAAAACGCTATTATATAGCTACTGTATCTGCTTGTTCCTAATGGGCTATTCCTGTCAGGGTCAGCAGAACATTAAACAGACTACGAAAATGGAAACGAATAAAAAACACAACCCGTTAAGCAAAGAAGAGGAATATGTGATTGTGCATAAAGGGACGGAGCGTCCTTTTACGGGTGCACTTTTGGACAACAAAGTGAAAGGAACTTACATTTGCCGACGTTGCGATAGTCCACTGTACCGTTCGGAGTCAAAATTTGAATCTGGTTGTGGCTGGCCTAGTTTTGATGATGAGATCCCTGAAGCAATCACGCGGATCACGGATGCAGATGGACGCCGTACAGAAATCCTCTGTACCAATTGTGGTGCGCATTTGGGGCATGTTTTCCTTGGCGAAGGTTTCACGGCAAAAAACACGCGCCATTGCGTCAATTCTATTTCAATGAAATTCGTAGCGGATACTGATACTACAAAGTAACCTTTGCTTTTGTCGACTCACGAATTTTCAATTCACAAGGCAACACCATCTTACGTGTTGCTTTTATTTTGCCCTGTAGACGGAGCAAAAGTATATTGATCAGATTTTCTGCGATCTCCTTGATCGGCTGTGAAACAACAGTGATGGATGGTTCTAGTAATTTAAATACGGTATGATCATCGAAGGCGATCATTGCAGGCATGGCAAAATTATATTTCTTCGAAGCCTTTAACCCGGAAATCGCCAGATAATTGGTTGAAAATAAAACAGCATCCAAACGATTTTCACAAATAAAATCTTTTAGTGACTCCATTGCTTCGTCATCCGAAGCATCCATTTGCACCTTCTGGATAAAACTTTGTTGCTTATTATTATCCATCGCTTTCAGATATCCCTCCGAACGCTCCTTCATCTGGGTCTGATCCGAGTATAAAGACACAAAGCCGATACGCTTATAGGCTTGTTGACACAAATGGCTGGTCGCATCGAAAGCCCCCTGAAAATTATCTGCGCCGACATAGTCTGTCTCCAGGCCCGGAAAGTAACGGTCGAAAAGTACAACAGGAATATTACTTTGCTGCAACTGCTTGACAGTATCCTCTAAACCGTCCGAAGGCGTAATGATAAAACCGTCGACCTGACGATCGTAAAACATCTGGATCAGCTCCTTCGCCTTCTCGACATCATTGTTGGTACTACAGTAAATAATGCGATATCCCTGCTCGTAGACTTTACTTTCGATCAGACGCGCGATATTACCAAAAAATGGATTCGAGATGTCTTCGATAATCAAACCTAAAATCTTGGTTTTTCCGGTTCGCAAGCTTTTCGCCAATTCATTTGGCTTATACCCTACTTTCTTGACATAATCCAATACGCGCTTGGTCAACGCCTCGCTGATACGCTTCTCTTTTGCCTTGTCATTCAAAATAAAGGATACTGTAGTTACAGAAATTCCCAACGCCTTTGCGATATCACTGATCAGAATACGTTTCTTCATGTAGAGTAGGTTTGTTAAGTTTTTATTTCGAAGATTACTAAAGTAAAAAATTTAACGACAATTTACTAAAATAATAATAAAATTGCGCTAAAAGGTTTTATTTACTAATTTTAAGCAGTTTCAAATACCCGAACACAAAACCTATGACAGGAAATAAACTCATCACAACAGTGTTGGGCACGCTAATTTTACCATTTTGCGTTCAAGCTCAGCAAAATTTAACACAATATGTCAATCCATTTATTGGATCAGCAGATCACGGACACGTGTTTGTCGGAGCCAATGTACCTCTAGGTGCGGTACAACTTGGCCCAACGCAGATCCCACAGATCTGGGACAAATTCAATGGCTGGGATTGGTGCAGCGGCTACAATTACAAAAGCCAGGAAATATTGGGTTTTACCCACACCCACCTGAGCGGAACAGGCATTGGTGACCTCAATGATCTTATGATCGTTCCGGCGAATGGCAAGCTACAATTAACACCTGCAGAATTCAACAAAATGAATACAGGCTATGGCTCATCATTCAAAAAGGAAAATGAAGTCGCTAAACCCGGATTTTACAGTGCCTATCTGGATGACTATAAAGTTCAGGCCAATCTCACAGCAACAGAAAGAGTTGGTTACCACCAATACCGATACGAAAAAACAGACAATGCCCATATTTTAGTTGATCTGGGTTATCACATCAATTGGGATAAACCAACTGATACCTATATCAAACAGATCAATGATTCTACATTCGTTGGCTATCGTTTCTCCACAGGCTGGGCCAGTGACCAAAAGCTATACTTTGCTATAAAAACTTCGCAACCTATCCAAAAGGTTAGATTCTTTGATGGCAAAGATGAAAAATTCGGTCAGACAACCTTCAAAGGACAAGCGATCAAAGCAGCACTTTTCTTCGATGCGGCTAAAAACAAGAACATTGAACTTAAAGTCGGTATTTCACCAGTCAGCTCTACCAATGCCTTAAATAATATCAATGCGGAGATTCCAGGCTGGAATTTT
This sequence comes from Sphingobacterium ginsenosidimutans, assembly GCF_039536865.1. NCBI lineage: Bacteria > Pseudomonadati > Bacteroidota > Sphingobacteriia > Sphingobacteriales > Sphingobacteriaceae > Sphingobacterium > Sphingobacterium ginsenosidimutans. The sequence continues at coordinate 164,936 of NZ_BAAAZK010000005.1, read as the reverse complement.
GAGAAAGTAAAGCAAGAAGCAGATCAACGTTGGAATAAAACCTTGAACAAAATCCAGTTTGAAGCAGATAAGGATACAAAAACAATCTTCTATACAGCTTTATACCACACCTACTTCGCCCCTACAATTTTCAACGATGCAAACGGTGATTATTTGGGTACGGATAAACAGGTTTACGAAAAGCAAGATTTTGTCAATCATACCGTATTCTCCCTATGGGATACCTATCGTGGGCTTCATCCACTGATGACCATCCTTGAAGACCGTAAAATCAATCAGGATTTTATCAAAACCATGCTTGCTATATATCAACAACAAGGGAAGTTACCGATGTGGCATTTGCAGGGTAACGAAACCAACACCATGGTTGGCCTGCCGGCCATTCCGGTCATCGCAGATGCCTTCTTAAAAGGAATCATCGATGAGAAGGATTATCCTTTGGTATGGGAAGCTGTCAAAACAACCGCTATGGGCAATGACCATGGGTTGAAATTTGCGCGCGACCTGACGTATATTCCCATCGACAGTATGCCGAATGAATCCGTTGCTTGGGCATTGGAATATGCTATCGCCGACTTTGGCGCTTATAAAATTGCCGAGAAATTAGGAAAGACAGAAGATGCTGCTTATTTCAAAAAACGCTATAAATTATATGAGCAATATTTTGACAAAGAAGTTGGTCACTTCGTTGGTAGGAAAGCCAATGGTGACTTCCGCAGACCTTTTGATCCATTAATGGCCAAGCACCGTGAAAATGATTACTGTGAAGGGAATGCATGGCAATATACGTGGTTGGTACCACAAGACGTGACAGGTTTGATCAATCTTTTTGGCGGCGAACAGCAATTTTTAAAGAAACTAGATTACTTCACAACCATGTCTTCAGATCTCGGTGGAGAAGCTTCCCCCGATATCTCAGGACTAATCGGCCAATATGCACAAGGTAACGAGCCTAACCACCACATTCCTTATCTATATGCCTATGCAGGACAGCCATGGAAAGGTGCTGCATTGGCGCGTAAAGCGATGACCGATTTCTATACAAATACACCGGCAGGACTTTGTGGTAACGATGACGTCGGTCAGATGAGCGCATGGTACGTATTCTCGGCGATGGGATTCTATCCATTGAATGCTATGAGCGGTGTGTATGTATTTGGTTCGCCGATGATGGAACATGCCAACATCAATTTGCCAAATGGCAAAACTTTAGCGATCACGGTCAAAAACCAAGGTAAAGCAAACCAATACATCAAATCGATCAAATTGGACGGAAAACCTTATACCAAGACTTTCATCACACATGCACAATTGCTACGGGGTGGCCAGATGGAAATTGAGATGAGCGCTACGCCGAATAAAAACTTTGGAAAAAACAAAGCGGACAGACCTACAAGCGTTGACAATAATTAACTGAAAAATTGTCAGCAAAACATTCATGGATTAATATTTGTTAATACCTTATTATATAAATTTAAGGAGAACAAAAAATGGCAGATTACAAAAACATCAATATACAAGACATCCCTGATGGTGGCGAGAATCCAAAAGACTTCTATGAAAGCTTCAAAGAAAGATTAGAAGATTTGGAGACCTTTCCAAAAGACTATACCTATAAGTTTATCTTACCAAAGGATCAGGATCATTTCAACCAGATCCAACGTGTATTTGATGATACTGATGCACGGTTTGACTTCAAGGATTCCAAAACAGGAAAATATACCTCAATCACGGTCAACCTGAATGTAAAAGATGCAGATCAGGTCATTTACTTCTACAAAGAAGTTGCCAAGATAAAAGGTGTTATTATGTTATAAAAACTAAAAGAGGCTGTCGAAATGACAGCCTCTTTTGTTTATGATCCAAGAAGTTCCTGCGTGACCAAATCCCCTCGAACAATCAATTCCCCCATTTTTACCTTATCAAACAATTCTTTCGGAACTTTGAGTTTCAAAAGATAACATATCGGGCGCCCGGATTGAATCCCTGGGCTCCATCTTTTTTGCTTTCTTAGAAAATCAATTAGAACAGGATCTTTAGAATCACTTTTCCTATCCAATAGTATCCCGTCTTTTGTGACGATTATCTCAAATATATGATCAGCATATATCGCTTTATCCAACCGACCTTCCCTCATAACTTCCTTTAGATAGTTTAGCCAATGGGTCTTAAAATTATGCATCCCCCCCTTCGGTTCAAGAAAAATTTCCACCGCATTATACATACGGACTGTATCCGTATTTTTTAATACTTGTGCCCCAACAGGACCATATAATAACAATAAGAAGAGAAAACAATATATTCGAACCATAATTTAAAGAATATCAACGAGTTAATCAAATAAAGCCCACAAAAAAGCCCGCTAATAGCGGGCTTTTATATATAAGTTCAAGAATAAGCTTATTCCTGACCGGCACCAGCTACGGGAGCTTCGCCATTGGCGTTATCTTGTTTTGGCTTATCTTCTCTTGGAGGACGAGGCAATAAAGCTTTACGTGAAAGTTTCATCTTACCTTGCTTGTCGATATCCAACAGTTTAACCGTTACTTTATCACCTTCTTTGAAGATTCCGTCCATTGTTTCAAGACGTTTCCAGTCAATTTCAGAGATGTGCAATAAACCATCTTTACCCGGCATAATCTCAACAAATGCACCAAATGGCATAATTGATTTTACTTTACCTTCGTAAGTTTCACCGATCTCAGGTTTAGAAGCAATCGCTTTGATACGACCTACAGCATCATCAATTGCAGCTTTATTGTCTGCAAACACCTGAACGACACCTTTGTTATCAACCTCCTCGATAGAGATTGTTGCACCAGTCTCACGTTGCATTTCTTGGATGATCTTACCACCTGGACCGATCACAGCACCGATAAATTCTTTATCGATCAACAATTGAACGATACGAGGTGCATGTGGTTTGTAGTCTTCACGTGGAGCAGAAATGGTTTTCTTCATTTCACCTAAGATGTGTAAACGAGCTTCTTTCGCTTGATCCAAAGCCTGTGTCAACACTTCCCATTTCAAACCATTGATTTTTAAGTCCATCTGACAAGCAACGATACCTTTCTCCGTACCAGTTACCTTAAAGTCCATATCACCTAAGTGATCTTCATCGCCTAAGATATCCGATAAAATTGCATATTTACCAGTTTTCTCATCAGAGATCAATCCCATTGCGATACCAGATACAGGAGCTTTCAACTTCACACCAGCATCCAAAAGAGCCAATGTGCCGGCACATACCGTCGCCATGGAAGACGAACCATTGGATTCCAAAATATCAGAAACCACACGGATTGTATATGGGTTTTCATTATCTGCAGGTAATACTTGTTTCAATGAACGCATCGCCAAGTTACCGTGACCAACTTCACGACGACCAGGACCTCTATTTGGTCTTACTTCACCTGTAGAAAATGCAGGGAAGTTGTAGTGAAGTATAAATTTGTTATAACCGTTGATAAAAGCACCATCAATCATTTGCTCATCGTCTTTAGCGCCTAAAGTAACTGAAGTCAAAGATTGTGTTTCACCACGTGTGAATACAGCAGAACCGTGTGCTGCTGGCAAGTAATCCACTTCAGACCAGATCGGGCGTACAGTACGTACATCACGTCCATCTAAACGCATGCCTTCATCTAAAACTAGATTACGGACAGCATCATACTGAACATCGTGGAAATATTTTTTGAATAAGAAAGCTGTGTCATCATCCAATTCTTCAGGCATTGTTGCTCTGTATTCCTCCGCAATTTTTGCAAAGTTTTCAGAACGGTCATGTTTCGCAGAAGCTGATTTTGCAATTGCGTATACTTTATCATAAGTAGCAGCAAAAATAGAATCTCTCAATTCAAGATTTTCAGGCTCGTGATTATACTCACGTTTCACAGTTTTACCAACCAAATTAGCCAATTCTACCTGTGCAGCAACTTGTTTTTTGATAGCCTCGTGAGCAAAAGCAATTGCTTCAACCATTTCAGCTTCTGAAATTTCTTTCGCTTCACCTTCCACCATACCGATATCCTGAGCAGAACCAGCAACAATAAATTCTAAAGTTGCATTTTCAAGTTCAGATAATTTTGGATTGATGACCAATTGACCGTCAATTTTCGCTACACGAACTTCTGAGATAGGACCGTTAAAAGGAATATCAGAAACTGCAATTGCAGCAGATGCTGCCAAACCCGCTAAAGCGTCAGGCATGATATCTTTATCAGCAGAGATTAAGCTGATGGCAACTTGTGTATCTGCGTGATAGTTTTCAGGGAATAATGGACGTAATGCGCGATCTACCAAACGAGAAATCAATACTTCATAGTCTGACAATCTAGCCTCACGACGTAAGAAACCACCTGGGATACGACCTGTGGCCGCATATTTCTCTTGATAATCTACTGAAAGGGGTAGAAAATCGACACCAGATTTAGCTTCTTTGGCAGAAACGACAGTTGCAAGCAACATCGTATCACCTTGTTTTAATACTACAGCACCATCAGCTTGTTTCGCTAATTTTCCTGTAGACAATTCGATTTGGGTGCCATTACCCATATCGATGGTTGTTTTAATTTCGTTGTAATTCATTTAATCTTGTTTTTGACACGCTTTTCATCTTGTTGGCAGCGTGCCGATATTTTAAATACGTTAGATTTCAGCACAAAGGTAAATTAAAATATTAAGATTAATGCAATTAACATAATGCTAAATCATCAAAACGACCAAGATACGACAAGCGATTATCCTTGCACCCAGAACAATAAGCATATCGAAGTCCCTTCAAGTCCCCTCAAGTCCGCTTAAGTCCCTTCAAGTGCCAACAGTGTTCGAATCCGCTAGGCAACCGCTTCGGGACAACTGTGACACTGCCTCGGGAATGCTTCGCCCCTTGTTTGACAGTTGCTCGGTAACGCGTCGGTTGTTTACCAACAACAAGGCAAACAACAGCCGAAGAACAGCCGAACGAGTCCCAAAGTTGTCCCGACTCAGTCCCGAAGCAATCTCAATGCACTCACGAAGAATCGCCGAACAGCGCCCGAATCCCCGTCGAACGGTTGTTGCTGGATCAATCAATATGAGTTGCCAAATGATCTTGTTCCACAGTAAAAACTTCCGCGATTCAAAAAGAGCTTGCACAAGCTTTCTGGACTGTTCCCATAGTTAAAAACAAACAATGGTTTAATTAAAACGAAGAAAGCCATCCAAAATTTGGATGGCTTTCCTAAAAACCTTTGTACAAAAGCTTATTTGATGATATCACGTAGACCTAGACCTTTGATGATCGCACGGTAACGGTTAAAAAACTCATTCCAATAATATATTCTCATCACCTAACTCATAGGGAGCATAAATTAAAAGAAAGGTTAGCATTTCATCCGTAGACACCATATTTCCTGTAGAAAAAACAGTCTTAGGTGGTGAATTCGGATTTTGTGGATTATCACTTGTATTGTCATAAGTCCCTATAACGTGGATCGTCGAACCAGCCGGTATCTTGACCAATTTTCTCATACGATACATTTCTTGCCATTCAAAATTCCAATTGGGAATATGAATTAACGGGATCGTATCGTTGTTGGCGGTCACTGCAAAAGCACGAAAATCTTTTCCGAGATAATGCATATGCGGCCAAACATATAGTAATGATTGATCCTCAGGAGTCCGAACTTTCAGTGAAAAAGTAGAAACTTGATTTGGTGGAATAACAAATCGGGGATAGATATCTCTTTCACCAATGCCACCTGATCCCAAACTAATAATACGGACCGGTCGCTGGATAGGCTTATTCTTAAAATACAAGTTAACACCAATAGTCGACTCTTCATCAGCTGCTACAGCGGAATAATGCACAGTAAAAATTACGCAGCCTCTTTTAGGCAATACCCATCCAAAGTCCTTTGGATAATATTCAACAGAGGCTCCTGGAACCCATCCTGTATAAAAGACAGGATTTGTTTGGTAAGATTCATACTGCATCAACTTTTTCATATCGGTTTCTTGGGTATTATCTATGTAAGGATCGCCAGCAGCAAGATCAATGGAGTTATCAGGAATGGCACTAAACATATAATTCACATGATGTACCACTTTTTTGTTATCGCTGTAGAATTCCACGGCTTCAATTGTCTTCTCCTCGAGTAAATCAAACGGAACTTTAAACAATACAAAACGCTCTTTGTTATTCCCTTTAACAACAAATGGCTTGTCTATTTTTAATATTAAATCCGGCGCACGACCAGCTAAACCAACCTTTTCTAATGATCTCCTCTTTGATTTTACATTTTTTTTCCCTTCCACAGCGCCAGCATCAATCCACTCGATAATCTTATTTTTTTCCTCCTTTGTTAATTGACGATTATTCGCGAAATCCTGATAATGAACATCTGGCATCCATGGTGGCATATAATTGGTTTCAATAACCTCTTTAACCATCCGGATCCGCTTTTTAAAATCCTGATAGTTCGCCAAGGGAAAAGGAGCTTCGCTCTCCTTACTTTTATGACAGACAGCACATTTACTAATCAGTATTTCTCTGACATCCTGATAGGTCTGGGCATTAAGGAGCTGCATAGAGCCAACAACTCCTCCGATGATAGCCCATAAAAGAAAAAATAAGTATTTCATCGCTCGATATAGCATCCAATAGGTTTTATATAACTTGACAGTATCTTGGTATTATTGAGTAAATCCTCAATTGCATTTTCTAAATAATTGACTGTTGCTACTTGTTTTGTTTTTCCTAGTTTCACAACCCAATCGTCTATGGCCCCGTGATAAACAATCTTACCAGAGCGATCAAGTAGGAAAGCTTCAGGTGTCACAGTAGCCTGAAGTGAACCAACCAGCACCATTTTATTATCTTCAATAAGCGGATAGGTTATCTGGTATTTTTTTTTAAAATGCTCAAATTGTCCCGAGGTTTCTTCAACTCCAGGAAATACGCCAACAAACTTAACTTTGTTGGCGTATTTGATATTGAGGTTTGCAATTGTCAGGGTATATTTTTGACTAAGCGGACATGTTGTTGCATAAAAAACAAAAACATGTGGCATATCCTCCAATCTTGAAAGATCATATTTCTGCCCAGTTACAGTCGCCAACGATTGTGTTGCCTTTACCCCATATTGGGCTTGTACCTGGAAACTACATACTAATGATACTAAAAATAAAATATGTTTCACAAAGTCGATCGTAGAATATGTTTTTTGCTTAATCATAATAAATATACCACTAAATTACGGCATATCCCACCACACACGCCCCCTGATATCATTGGGTGAACCAAAACCAGGTACTTTTTCCATTGCGTCAATAGCATCATTGATGTTCTTCGCATTCATATCCGTCACTGTAGGTCGGGTAATGGAAAATCTTCTTGGCATCTGCAAAACTCCTCCCGAACTCATAAAGATTTCAGATTTCATGATATTACCATTTACTGCAGGAAAGCCTGTACGCTTTACCAATGCCCAAGCCTCATTGTTATTCTTATAATAATTGATGTATTGTTGGACACAAATTTGCTCTAGTGCATTTGAAGCATTATATACTACACCTGGCTTGGCTTTATAAGCAGTTGCTTCTTCTGGGTTTAGGGCGCGATAATCAGCTACCTTTGCCCGCGAAGCAGCACGATCCGTTTCAACCAAAGCCGAATCAATTCCGCGATAATACAAGGCCTGTGCATCAGCAGGGCTTCCAAAGATATTACGTTGTGCCAATTCAGCCCGCATAAATAAGACATCAGAACAATTGATAATTGGAAACGTCATCAATCCATTATTCGGCGTAGAATTAAAGAAACTTGGTCGTATGGAGGAAGGTAAACGACCTGTGGTATCGCGACCGTTGAATTTATAAGCTATTGCTGTAAAATATGCTGCTTTATCTGTTTCTTGTGCTGCATCGGGGCTAATATACTGTCCGTAATATTGCTGCCATTTAAAGTCCGCAGGTATTTTACCTTGCGCCTGTGCCGCATCAAAACGCTCTTTCGTAAAGTGCGAAGGTTGAAAATAAACACGTATCCGAGGATCACTGGTATTCCACATAAAGTCTACCATACTTTTCGATCCTGATACAGACCGCTGATTAGCAGGATTATCTTCAGTATTTGTAAATCCAGTTCCGGCAATAAATTTCCAGGACTCAGCATCACTCCCTATCACCCCTACTTCATCATTGAGCACTTCTGCAGCCACAGTTCGCAATTTTTCAGGATTTCGTTTCATCAAACGCATCGCCATTCTGAGGCGAAGACTATTAGCGGCTTTTATCCACTTTCTAATATCACCATTGTAATAAATATCAAAGCCATCAAGCTTCACCTGAGTCACTGAAGTGGGCGCTTTTAGTTTTGCTACTGCCGATTTCAATTGCTGATCCAATAATTCATATAACTGCTCCTGTGTATCATACTTTGGAGTCAACATGGGAGGCGTGGTGTAACGTCCTCGGAACGCTTCGCTGTAGGCGATACTCCCATATACGTCAGAAGTATACCAGGCAAAATAAGCTAATGGAATATCTGCGATTGCATCGAGATGAACATAAGTTGCTTGTTTATCAGTAGGAAGCTTTTTAATCAGCTCCTTCACATCAACAAGTCTGTTACCAACACCATTATAAAACATCCCCCAGCGCGCCCCAATATTACCAGTAGCCTGGTAAGATCCTTCGGTATTACCAGAACCGATTGAAAAGGTCTGGGACCAATAATATATCCCTAAATATAGGTCATAATACCGTTCACCTCGATGAATCGATAACAAGCCCGTAGGAAGTTCATATTCGGGTGGTGGATTGAGAACAGCATCCGGATCCGTGTTTAAATCCTTGAATTTATCTTTGCTACACGCGGCCATCATCGCTAATACCAAGATCGCGGCCCATATATTGATTTTCTTTTTCATTTCCATAAAATTAATTATCTAAACTTTAGAAGCTACCATTAATGCTGAATCCGAAGCGGCGGACATACGGCATCGCTGACCCCTCATTCATGGCACCAGAACCACTATCACTAACACTATATGGATTAAAGCCATCTGGAGCACTATTATAGAGGAAGAACAGATCATTACCGTATACCCCAACACGCAAGCCATTCATTTTTAATCGTTTTGCTATATGACCTGGTAAATCGTAATTTAAGCTCACCTGTTGTACAGAAATCCATGAAGATTCATACATCGCTCTTTCACGAATACCACTAAACCAAGAATGCGAGTTTGCATAATAAGCTAGTGCACTTGCTGGACGCATATAACCGGCATCTACGGCTTGCTGATGCGTCATTCCTCCCAAATCTATTGTTTTACCACCAACTGTTGTTGTTGACCCTTGTTTATAAACACCATCCATTATCACTCCGTCATTTCTTTGCACCCCCGCAGCCGTTGTGTAAGCAACTCCACCAAATTCTTCCGAGCGTCCTGGCAATGTGCTAGCCAAAATCCCTGTCCAAGAACCAAAATCCTTGGTTGATGAATAAACCATTCCACCATATTTCGCATCTAGACCAACAACCAACTGTAATGACTTATAATTAAATGTATTACGCCAGTTTCCTAAAAATTTAGGTAGAATAGATCCCAACACCGGTGCCTTGTCCAATCCTTCTTTGTAATTTGCCGCACGTTCGTAAATGGTCGATGCTCCATTTGGTGTATAAAGCACTCTTTTCCCATTTAATTCACTATCAATAGGCTTATTACCCCCATCTACAGCTTGATATTTTGCATAACCATAAGGTGCGATAACCGTACCATAATCGCCGCCGACTTTAGCAATAGCCTGATAACCATCACCCCCACCTACTTGAGTATATTCTAAGCCAAATGGCAATGACAAAATTGTATTGCGGTTACGTGTATAATTGAAACGGGTATCCCAAGAGAAATTATCGGTTTTAATTGGCACCCCATACACGACCAGTTCAATACCACGATTACGCACCTCACCTCCATTTAAAAGTGCTTTCGTAACCCCCGATGTCATAGGCGTTCCAAACTCAATAATCTGGTCTCTGGAATCTTGGGAATAAAACGAAAAATCAGCTCCTAGTCTATTCTTCAACATTCTGAACTCTAAACCTGCTTCAATTTTTGTCGAACGTTCAGGTTTTAATGCCTGATTCGGAAGAGTATTACTTTGATATCTGTAATTCAAAATCGATCGGCCCAAATAGTCAAGATAAGGCCCATCCGTACCATAAGCACCAGTATTCGTTGTATAGGCTCCCGTGCCATTTCCTGTTTGTACATAAGAGAGCCTTAACGCACCATAATTAAATAGCGACCCAAGCTTCTCATTAAATGTTTCATTGAATTTCCAAATCGCATCTACACCTGGATAAAAGTAAGAATAGCTACCATGGCCATCATTATAAACCAAAGAAGAATTCCAGTCATTACGACCATAAACGTTCAGTGTCAGCTCATCCTTATAATCCACAGATCCTTGATAAAATAGCGATCCCAAATTTCTGGAATTAGGTTTATCTTCACCTGCAATGGCCCTATTTCGCGAATTACTTAAGCGATAAATATCGGGATAGATCGCTCCGTCTATACGTGCATTTTGCCCTTTTCCGCTAAAGCTATAATACTCACCTCCTCCCATAAACATAACGTTAAAATCATTGATCTTTTTCGTATAGTGTAAGGTCCCGCGGAATTGTTTCGTAAAACGGCTACTTATACTGGTTGAATATTGTGGGTTATAGAATGCCGAATCTCTTCCTCTACTTTTATTTTCGTAGTTACTTCCTAAATAATTTATATTCGCAAAACCCTGAAACTTGAAATTATCATTGATTGGAACTTGTACATCTATCGCTCCCCTGAAATTATCATCATTAACGACACGATTGTTTTGATATAGATTGTACAGCACACTTGAAAAGTTAGTTCCATCCTCGCGATTCCAACCTCCTTGTGGTGAAATATAGTTTTCCATCCAATACTTAGTGTCATAATATCGAGGTAGCCCAGCCACGAAGTTAACAAGTACACTTCCTACGTCAGTATTGCCAGAAAGCATGGAATTGCCAGCCCCCACATCAGCCGCATTTCGGGCCTTACTCTTAACATAGGTTACATTTGCATCCACGATAATTTTCCCCAATAAGCGTTGTGTTCCCCTGAAATTCACACTATTCCTGTTGAAATTATTATTGGGAGTAACACCTTGGGAGCTATTATTGGAATAAGCCAAGCGAAAAGAACCTTGCGCACTACCTCCCGATATACCCACAGTAGTATTGGTACTGATGCCTGTGCGGTATGCATCGAGCATATTATTTGGAATTGCCGAATAGGTTATATCTCGGCCATCGTAATCTTTTACGGTTTGCCCTGTAAATTTAGGTCCGAAATTATATACAGTTGCAGGAACCTGTAAAGCCCCATCGGGCGTTTTCACAAAATCCCGATCACCGCCTGTAGTCCCCGGTCCAAAATCATTCTGAAAATCCATGGTTTTATAGGCTTGATCCCATTGCGTATTTTGCGTAACGGTAACTCCCAATCCCCGTTGCCCAAAACCACTTTTGGTTGTAATTAGGATCACACCATTTTGCGCACGACTACCATACAATGCCGTCACTGCCCCTCCTCTGAGGACAGATATATTTTCAATATCATCTGGATTTAAATCCTTTAAAATATTTCCAAAATCTTGGCTACCGCCGCGGTTTGGCAGCACCATATCTTGATCCATAATAATATTGTCTATAACAACAAGTGGCTGATTATTATAAGGATCTAAGGAGGCGCTTCCCCGAATTCGGAAAACAGGTGTGGATTGAGGTCCTCCTACACCGGGCTGAACCTGTAATCCGGGAACCAGTCCTTGTAGTGCGGCAATTGGATTAACGGCACCAGTACGCCGAAGGTCCTCACCAGATACCATTGTAACAGCTGAGCCAATCTGACTTCTCTTACGTGTGGCGAAACCAGTTACCACGACTTCCTCAAGGGAACCGTCTTCAGGTTTAAGGCTCACGTTGACCATTTTCGCATCACCGACAATAATTTCTTGTGCAATGTAACCGACGGTAGAGAATCGTAGTGTTTCTCCTTTCTGTGCCTGAATGGAGTAGCTGCCGTCTTCTAGGGTTTGGGTAGCTCGGGAAGAGCCCTTAACAGATACTGTGACTCCGCTGATGTTCCCTGTTGCATTCGTCACCCTACCGGTGATCGACTGCTGCGCATATAGACTGGATATCGATGTAAGCGACAACGCAGCTACTATGCAACATGACGAATAAAGTTGCTTCATATGACTATAGGTCAATTATTTGGGTTAGTAATTGCGAGTAAAAATAATGCAAAAAATTTTACGAAACAACAATCTTTTTATTTTTTTTTAAAAAGATCGTTAATGTTTATGTAATTACATAGCAAAGAATAAAAACAAACGAAAACGCTTTATACAATCAATAGGCTTATTGAAATGCTATAAAAAGACCATCTATGTTTGCATAGTGACACAATAAAGGCTCAAAGTAAAAAGAGTGTGTTTTTCATTTAAATAACCTTATTGGAAAGGCCATGTATAGATTGGGATTGTAATCTGATTTTAGGTTATCAAGATATTGGTTTACAACAAAAAAGCCATCCAAAATTTGGATGGCTTTCCTAAAAACCTTTGTACAAAAGCTTATTTGATGATATCACGTAGACCTAGAGCTTTGATGATCGCACGGTAACGGTTAATATCGGTTTTGTAAAGATAAGCCAATAATGAACGACGTTTACCTACCAACATTTGTAGGGCACGTTGTGTACCGAAATCTTTTCTGTTCTTTTTCAAATGCTCTGTTAAGTGAGCAATTCTCTTAGTGAATAAAGCAACTTGACCTTCTGTAGATCCAGTGTTAGTAGCTGATCCAGCAAATTCTGCAAAGATTCCAGCTTTGTACTCTTTACTTAAATACATCTCTTGAATAATATTAAAGCGTTAAAAAATTTATTAATTGCCTGCAAAGGTAGTATTTTTTTTTTGATCAGCAAATACACCTTCATAACCTCTTCGCTTTCACTATACTTTTACATATATTTTTTTCTTGTCCAACCAGTAACAGATTACCCACATCAACGTCAAAAAACACAGTGAATAGGCAAAAGAACCAACTTCAGGGATACCTGGAACTTGGGCACAGACATATTTATAAAACCAGCCAAAAGCGTCAATATATTTTTTTGTTCCATCGTCAGCCAATCCATCCGGGATCCGGAATAGCCCCAGAAAACGAGGTAAAATTCCGCTCAGTACAAATATAAATAAAGGGTTTTTTCCGAACACATCAAAAAATTGGGTTAATTTATTTTTAACACCCTGTACCTCTATAAACCAGATCATACCGCCAATGGTCATTGTAGCAAGTCCTGTGGTATAGAGCACGTAGGAACTGGTCCAAATTTTTTTATTGATCGGAAAGCCAAGCGCCCAGATCCATGCCAAAACAACAAGGATAAAACCAGTCACAAACATCCCCGACAACAGCTTAAAATGAGGTTCGTTTGAAGCAGGTACCTTAGACCAGAGCCAGTCCACCTGCCCTTGTTTTTTTATAAACACCCCCACCAGATAACCAAACACAACCTGAACTACTGCCGGCAAAGTACTCATCAATCCCTCCGGATCGAATGGAACACCTTCACCTTTATAAATATGCGGCACTCCTAAAATATCGATATCGTACTTTGTACCAAACCACCCTTCTAAACTATATGGGTCCGCTCCACCCGCCAATGCACAAACAGCCCAATACAGCAATAGTATACCAGCAGAAATCCAGATAATTGCCTTTTCTTTAAAATAGTACGCTAATATAGAAGCAAAACAATAAGCGATGGCAATACGTTGCAATACCCCAAGAATACGAATACCTCGACTTGGGTCATTTGGATCTACCCATTGTTTAAAAACCAGTTCTGCCCCCTCCCATTTAATAAAAGGCCACCAGTTAATAAAAAGACCAATTGCAAAAATTAACACTGTACGCTTAAGCACTTTTTTCCAGAAAACTGCTGGACCAGCTTCCTGCAAGCGAGGAATCACAAAGGACATCGCATTCCCTACAGCGAATAGAAAAAACGGGAAAACCAGGTCCGTGGGTGAGCATCCATGCCAGGCTGCATGTTTAAGCGGTGCAAACATATGTGCCCATGTCCCTGGATTGTTTACCATAATCATCAGTGCTACAGTAGCCCCACGAAACACATCCAAGGAATAATAACGTTGTTTCATCATAAATTAAGTGATTAGCTAGTAAATATAGATATTTTGAACTCATTTTTATGCCTAATTTAACCAACCACTGCACAAACAGGAGGTATTTAGCAGTAAAATAGTGGTTTAGACGGTTTCTTTTTAAAATTATTTAAAAAGTATTTTGAACTTATACACAAAATACTTTATCTTTATATTACAATTATAACCGATTCTTTCACAAGCCAATTATACCGATGAAAGCCGACATATTAAGATTATTATATTATAATGAGACGCAATCAATTGCGGATATCTCAAAAAATCTTTCAAAAAGCACTCCAATCGTTACAAAAAACATTAACGAGTTGGTTAAACAAGGACTTATTCTTGATAACGGATTAGGCGAATCAACCGGGGGACGCCGCGCTTCCAAATATGGTCTAAATAATACACTTCCCTACCTTATCATCAGTATCGCCATAGATCAACATTATAGTTCCTTCGCGATTTCCAATTTGGCCCATAACATCATTGCCCAACAAAAAGATGTACCTATTAATCTCAAAGAACAGAATGCTGGCGAAATTATCCTCCAAAAGCTAGAAGATATTGTCAAGGAAAGTAAGATAGAAGAAAAGAAAATCATCGGCGTAGGCATCAGTATGCCAGGATTCGTTAATCCCGAAGAAAAAATCAACGACTCTTATCCTAAAAATTCCTCCCTTCACCACCTCTACAAACAAATTGAAGAAAAACTAAATATAACGACTGTCATCGACAATGACTCCCGCTGTATCGCTTGGGCAGAAAAAGAATTCGGCCACGGTGTGGACATAGCGCATACACTCGTTATCAATTTAAACTGGGGTGTTGGTTTAGGAATCATTATAAATGGTGAGATCTTTAAAGGTGCAACAGGTTTTGCAGGCGAATTTAGCCATATCCCGCTATCTGACAAAAATACGCTCTGTTCTTGTGGGAAAAGAGGCTGCCTAGAGGTTGAAGCATCTTTGAACGCTGCAATACAAAACACGGAATCCGATATTGAGAATGGCGAATATTCAATTTATTCAACATTTGTTAAAGTAAATTCCAACAAAGCAGATGCATTGATCGAAGCAGCAAAATTGGGTGACCAAATTGCAATTAATAACCTCGGGAAGATTGGCTATATGCTAGGGAAAGGTATTTCCACATTACTCCATATTCTCAATCCAAACAAAATAATCATTAGTGGCCGTGGAGCAGAAGTAGGTGACATCATAGCACCCCAAATTCAAGTTGCTATTAATGAATTCAGTATTCCTAAGATAGCAAAAATGACGAAAATAGAAATTTCGTCACTACACAAAGATGCGCAGCAAATGGGAACTGCAGCATTGGTTGCTGATCACTTGATTGATAATATTATTAACTAAACTATTTTCATACAAACACCTACATTATGAGTCTATTTCAAAAACGAGCTGCAGGTTTAGCGTTGTGCACCATATTTAGTGTCACATCGCTATATGCACAGCAGTCCATTACGGGTACAGTAAGGGACGCAAACGGACCAATTGCTGGGGTATCAGTCTCTGTAAAAGGAACAAATCGAGCTACCCAAACCAATGAAAACGGAAGTTTTACGATCCAAGCAAGTCAAGGAGAAACGTTACGTATATCCATAGTCGGATATAAACCTCAGGAAATTCAAGTCAATGCAACAAAGACTATCGATGTAACCCTCTCTAACGATGATTCAAGCCTGGATGAAGTTGTCGTTACAGCATTAGGAATCAAACGTGAAGCCAAATCACTGGGCTATTCAGTACAAAAAGTTGGTGGTCGTGAACTTACCCAAACAAATGCACCAACTGTTGCCACTGGACTAATGGGAAAAGTTTCGGGAATGAACATCAGCATGTCGAATGGTGTTGAAGGGGGATCGCAACGCGTGGTTATACGTGGTGCAGCCTCATTAACCGGAGCAAATCAACCGCTCTATGTCATTGATGGTATGCCCATAGATAACAATCAAATTACAAGTAAAGGAAATGACATTACCAAAGCAAGTGGATCCTATCAGGACTGGGGTTCGATATTAAATTTTATCAACGCGGATGATATTGAAGATGTAAGTGTATTGAAAGGACCAACTGCGGCCGCACTGTATGGTGCGCGAGGTGGTAATGGTGTTGTTTTAATAACAACAAAAAAAGGAAAACTGAAAGAAGGACTTGGAATTGACTATAACTATTCATTTCGTTCCAATGACCCCTATCGTTATCAAGAAATGCAAAACAAATACGGATACGGCGGAGCGATCGCGCTATATTCGGCCATTCCAACCTTACCTGTAGACGCTAATGGTCAATTAAGATACCCAGGTGCAGACCCTTGGTCCGGAACAAATATTACTGACCAGAAATGGCTTAGTCACGGTACTGTCCCGGGAGGGAAAAATACCTGGGACTACTTTAGCTGGTACGGAACAGGTGCTTCATGGGGAGCCGAAATGAAGGGTCAAGAAATCCTATGGTGGGATGGCACCAAGAGAAACTACTCACCACAACCGGACAATATTCAATCATTTTACCGTACAGGGAATACACAAACCCATAATGTCGCATTTAGTGGTGCAAATGAACTAGGAAGTGTACGTTTATCTTACACACGCCAAAACAACACCTCTATCATTCCCAATAGCAACTTTAACAATAACACCTTCAATCTAGGAACTAACGTCAAAATATCGAAGAAAGTAACAGCAGACGTCTCGGCTAGTTATATTAACTTTTATCGTCTTAATTCTCCAGATGTCGGTAATAGTGATAACTCCTGGGGTAAATTTTCAACCTACGGTATGTCCCGGGATTATAAAAATCTTGAAAAAGACATTTACAGAAATCCCGATGGCAGTAAAAATTTATTAGATGGCTCTGTCTACAATATGGGGTATCCTTATGGTGGATATGGAAGAAATCAATATTGGAACATTTTCATGAACAATACTGAACTGAACCGTGATCAGCTATTAGGAACCGTAAAGTTAAATGCTGAATTAACAGACTGGTTAACTTTAATGGGGAGAGCCTCAGGAAATTTCTCTTCTGACGAATTCGACAAGAAATCCTACCCAACGGACAAAGAAGGCTTACAAGGGAAATATGGACACGAACTTTATAAAACAACAGACCGAAATCTTGATTTTTTAGCGACTGTGCATAAGGAGAACTTAAATGGATCCAAATTTAGTGGGAGTTTTTCGTTCGGAGCAAGTTCCTGGAAATCCAATTATCGCGGTATACAAGGATTTAATGACGGTCCGTTCAATGATCCATTCTTATTTTATTTAGCAAATATCAATAAAAACGGTTCGGTTTCAGGTTTTATACCTACCGAAGAACGGATGGAACAGCAAATAAATTCTTTGTTTGGAATCGCCAATATCTCGTATGATAACTTCCTGTTCTTTGAGGGAACATTCAGAAATGACTGGGCTTCAACTTTGCCCAGCAAAACAAGGAGCTATAATTATCCAGCAGCTTCCTTAAGCTACGTCTTTACCGAAAAATGGGCAAACAAACCCAGTTGGTTCGACTATGGAAAATTAAGAGCCGCATTTGCGAAAAGCGCGATTGGAACAAAACCTTACCAGACCTCATATATCTATGGTACCGGAACATTTAATGGCCAACCGATCCGCAAAATTTCAAATAATTTATTGCCTGTAGATTTACTGAAACCACAACGTTCAACTTCCTATGAACTTGGAACAGATCTGAGCTTTTTGAAAAACCGCCTGGGATTGACCTTTACTTACTACAAAGTTAATTCCACTGATCAAATTATTGACCTAAACGTTGCTCCTTCCTCAGGTGTTACTGGTGTACGAACAAATTCAGGAGAACTCCAAAACCAGGGTATTGAATTTACTTTACGGGGAACACCGATTAAAACGCAGGATTTTTCGTGGGATCTGACATTAAATGGCGCGCATAACAGGAACAAGCTTGTTAAATTGGCTCCAGGCATTAACGAGTATTACTTAGATGAGATGTTCGGGAGTTATGGAGTCACGATGAAAGTGAAAGTAGGTGACAATTTTGGAACAATCTATGGATCAGACTTCGAATACTATGAAAACAGCGATAGACGGCTTGTAGAACGTGTATTGGATGGAAAAGGAAATCCTACTGGGACGAGGTATAAAGTAACTGGCGATCAGGTACCAATTGGTAATGCTAATCCAAAATTAACGGGTGGTCTGGGAACCAATCTACGCTATAAAGATTTTTCACTCTATGCATTGGCTGATTTCAAATGGGGTGGTGATATTTGGAGCGGGAGCTATTCGACAGCCATGGGTAATGGTCTTTCACCACAGACCCTATTGGAACGCGATGGCGGAGGCTTGCCATACACCTATCCAGATGGATCAAAAGCAAATCATGGTGTAATTTTGGACGGTGTATTTGCTGATGGAACGGAAAATAAAGATGTCGTTCACTATATGTGGAAATATGCTGGATCTTATGCTGCTTGGTCAGATATCAAAATGCCTAGAAGTTTGGCTGTTTTAGAAAATTCTTGGGCTAAACTACGCGAAGTCAGATTAACCTATCAAATTCCAAAATCTGTGGTTCAAAAAACTAAATTCTTCCAAGGGATGTCCGCATCGCTCATTGGTCGTGATCTATTTTACATTTACACGAGTTTACCAGAGAATTTAAATCCTGAAGCGATCAATGGTATTGGTAATGCACAAGGCATCGAATTTGGCGCTCTTCCGGGTGTCCGTTCCTTCGGATTTAGTATTAGTGCATCATTTTAAAAATTGGAAATCATGAAAAGAAAATATCTAAAAACACTCTTATATAGTTCACTATTTTTGGGGACAGCTATAGTAACATCATGTACCAAAGATTTTGATGAAATGAATGCGCCCTGGAAAGACGCGCAAACAGCAGACATAAAAAGTCTCTTTAATGGGGTTGTGGCCAGCTTGGAACTTGGAGCTCAAGAACAAGCGACTTCCAACACTTGGATTTATCCAATCACTCAATTGGCGACTACTGTAGGGAATTCGGCTTATTCGAGACAGAATGCAGCTAACGAGCTATGGGAAAATTACTACCGGGCGCTTATTTCCATTCGATTGACTGAAAAATTGATCAATGAATCTCCGGATAAGGCTAAGTATCAAAATTTGCAGGCCATGCTGACGATCCTAAAAGCCTACAAGACATTCAAGATGACCGACATCTTTGGTGACATCCCTTATACAGAGGCGGGGAAAGCTGATCAAGGGCCAAATAACTACAGGGCAGCATTTGATAGCCAAAAGAGTATTTATGAAAGCTTATTGAATGACTTAAAAACTGCGGTGGCAAGCCTAACAAGCTCCTCCGATCAAATCTCCATCGGTGCATCCGAATCGCTCCTGAATAGTGATATTGCCTTATGGAAAAAATTTGGCAATTCTTTACGTTTACGCTATGCACTACGTATGAGTGACGCAAATGGAACAGTTGCAGCCACCCATGTGCAAGAGGCTTTGGCCTTACCACTTCTAGAAAATATTGAAAATATAGGATTGACACCCGCTGTCCAAAATTTTACTGGCGAATGGCGTGAATGGTCATTCCACGCCGGAATATATTTACGCATGGGGAGTACCGCATGGGAAATGCTGAGCAACAATAACAACAAAGATGGTTCTGGAATCTTCGATCCAAGAGCCAAAATCTTTTTTGAAACAAATGCCAAAAATGAATGGACGCCCAAACCGCAAAACGTCGCCATGTCCGATGGTGGCGAACCTTATAACCGAAGAAGAGATGATGACTGGTCAGATAAGGGCGCCGGCAATTTATTGTCAAACGTTAATTATTATTTTGGCCGTGATAAAAATATCCCGGAATTGATTATTACTGCAGCAGAAGTCTACTTTCTAAAAGCAGAAGCAGCGGCAAGAGGGATTGGATCTTCTGCAAACTTAGCTGCAGCTAAAACAGAATATGAAAATGGCGTCAAGTCATCAATAAATTTTTGGACGACGATGGCAATGAAAAGCGTGGTCTGGAAAGAGAATAAACCCACTTCTTTACCCTCCGCGGCACAACTAAATACCATCTTAGCCAATCCGAAAGTTGCATTTTCAACTTCGGCTAGCACTACGAATGCGTTAAAATTAATTTATGCGCAACGTTGGTTGGACAACTTTAGACAACCATATGAGGCCTGGTCGCTTCTAAGACAAACGGATGCCACGCCAAAAGCAACTCTAAGTGACAATCTGTATGAGAATGACTTCGGCATAATAAAAAGATTAAATTATGCAGAAAAGGAATACCAGTACAACTTGGACAATGTAAACGCTGTCACTAAAAAAATGGATATTAATGACTGGCAAAAAACAAGGGTTTGGTGGGATGTAAAATAAAACCATAGATACCTATTCATTCTAAAACGTCCCAAAATTTGGGGCGTTTTTTCTTTTATACAAAATAAAATTAGGCACATAAAATAAAATACTTTTTAAAAATATTCAAAAAGTTATTTTCACTTAACACAAAAATAACATATCTTTAGCGCTCACTAAATGGGAAAACACTAACGCATCCCCACATAACGTAATGGAATTGAAGGAGAAAATCCTTGTACATCTGTATTATCTGAAGGAGTTATCTATTGCAGAACTTTGCAAAAGTCTGGCAAAAAGCACCCCTATAGTTACAAAGGCAATTAATGAATTGTTAGATCAGCACATTATTACAGACAAGGGTTTAGCCGCATCCACTGGCGGCAGAAGAGCTGCATTATATGCATTAAATGATGAGGTCGATCAACTCATTGTAAGCATATCCATTGATCAATTCTATACATCCATCCATATCAGCAATCTGAGACAGGAGATCCTATATGAGCAAGTAGACATTCTAATAGACCTCAACGAGTCCGCTGCTGGCCCTAAGATTATTGAAGCGCTCAAGATGCTTATCAATAGTCACAATGTAAACAAGACCAACATTATAGGAATAGGAATTAGCATGCCTGGTTTTGTCAATACGACCCTCGGTGTCAATGATTCATTTGCTGATCATGAACCGATCCATCATCTCAAGGATTTAATTGAAAATGAATTAAATATTCCAACAATAATCGACAATGATTCTCGTTGCGTCGCTTGGGCCGAAAAGGAATTTGGTGGTGGAGTCGACAGTACTCATACCTTAGTCATTAATCTGAATTGGGGAGTAGGTTTAGGGATTATCATTAATGGTGAAATTTTTACTGGTGCTACGGGTTTCGCTGGTGAGTTTAGTCATATCCCGCTTTCGAACACCAACAGCCTATGTTCTTGTGGAAAAAGGGGCTGCCTCGAAGTAGAGGCATCTTTAAAATCTGCCATAGAGCAAACGGAGATAGCCATCCAACAAGGAGAATACTCTATCTACAGTACGCTCATCAAAACCATGAGCAACAAAAATAACGCACTCATTGAGGCTGCAAAAATAGGCGATCAATTGGTTATTTACAATATCGGAAAGATCGGTTTTATGATCGGGAAAGGCATCTCTACGCTGCTTCACATCCTCAATCCGAATAAAGTTATTATCAGTGGTCGAGGGGCCGAGATCGGAAATATATTAGGACCGCAAATCCAGAATGCCATCAATGAATTTAGTATTCCGAGAATAGCAAAAATGACCGAAATAGAAATTTCCGGACTACACAAAACTGCACAACAAAAAGGGACAGCTGCATTAGTTGTCGAACATTATATCAATCGCATTTTAACGAATTAAACTCTTTACTTAATTACCTAAAAAATGAGTCTATTTTACAAAAAAGCAACGGGCCTAGCATTATGCACTATATTTAGTGCTTCCGCCCTCTATGCACAACAAACTATTACGGGTAAAGTATCTGATGACAAGGGACCTGTTTCAGGGGTTACTGTAGCAGTCAAAGGAACTACAAAGGCAACACAAACGAACGCCAGCGGATCATTTGCTATCGATGCTGCTCCAGGAGAAACAATCCGTCTATCAATCGTTGGATACAAAACTCAGGAAATCGTTGTTGGCTCGACTAAAACGATTAATGTTACATTGACCGCAGATGCTTCGACATTAGGAGAAGTCGTTGTGACGGCAATGGGTATAAAAAGAGAAAAGAAAACATTAGGTTATTCTTTTCAAGAGGTTAAATCCGAACAACTTACAGATGCCAAAGAAACCAACGTTGCGAATGCTTTAGTTGGTAAAGTTTCCGGACTTCAGGTGATCAAAGGTTCTGCAGGTCCAGCATCTTCAACTAAAATTACGCTTCGTGGTAACAACTCACTTACAGGAGATAATCAGCCATTAATCATTGTTGACGGTGTGCCGATGAATAATTTCCTTGGCGGTATGAAAGGAAATGGTGATAAAAACAATGACATGTGGAATCCAGCGACCGATATGGGTGGCGGATTGGGCGATATCAACCCCGACGATATCGAGAGTATGTCCGTCCTTAAAGGCGGTGCAGCATCAGCGTTATATGGATCAAGAGCTGGTAATGGTGCCATCGTCATCACAACCAAATCAGGTAAAGCGCAAAAAGGTGCTGGTATTACATATTCTTCCACCATTGGTCTTGAAACTATATTCATGACACCAAAGCTTCAAAATAGCTATGGCCAAGGAAAAGATGGTGTTTATAATCCAATAAGTACAACGAGCTGGGGCGATAAAGTAAGCAAGGTATATGACAATATTGGTGCATACTTCAATACGGGGGTTAATCATACACAAAACCTTGCTTTTCAACAACAGCTGGGCGAGACCAACATCTATTCTTCTGCGACCTATCTAAATGATCAAAGTAAGATCCCGGGTTCTTCATTAGAGAGAATCAATTTGATGACTAAGGTCACTTCATCATTTGGCCCTGATAAACGCTGGACGACAGATGTCAAGGTGCAGTACATGAATATGAATGCCAAAAACAGACCTATCTCTGGACAGAATAATTCAAATGTGTATAGCACATTGTTTACCATGCCTCGTTCCATGAATATTCTGGATTTTAAAAACCCATTGAATGCAGTGGGTGATATGGCTTGGTATGGAACAAGTGAAAATAAAACAATGAACCCGTACTGGTTGGAAAAATACCGTTTAAATAACGATATCCGTGACCGTTTTATCATGAATGGAAACATCAAGTACAAATTCAATGATTGGTTGGATGCGGAAGCAAGATTTGGGCGTGATCAGTATACAACCAATTATGAAAACAAAACTTACGGCGGTAGCCCATTGATTACAGGTGGTAGTTATGGAGTTGGTAAAAATACATTCTTTGAAAACAACTTCACTGTAGCTTTAAATGCACGTAAAGATAATTTGATTGGAAAATGGGGTGGATCTGCTTCTGTATTCGGACAAATTATGAAAACGAGATCTACTGGGATAGATGCAAGTACAGGAGAACTTCAGGTTCCAAACTTGTTCTACATCAACAACAGTAAATCTTTTCCTACGATCGAACAGAGTTTATTGCAAAAGCAGATCAACTCACTATACGCTACCGCGGAAATCAATTACGACAACTACCTATTCTTTAATGTGACTGGAAGAAATGACTGGTCATCAGCGCTAGGATTGGACAACAGATCTTTCTTCTACCCTTCCGTAAGTGGATCATGGGTAATTTCGGATATGATTAACAAAACTGGGGGCTCATTACCTAGCTGGTTATCTTTTGCGAAATTGAGAGGATCTTATGCTGAAGTTGGTAACGATCTTCCATCTTTCCAATTGTATAATGTTTACAACATTGGAAAAGATCCAAATGGTAATACCACCGCTGGTATGGGGAATACCAAATATAGCCCTAGCATCCTGAGCGAGCTAATCAAAACCATCGAATTTGGTTTCGACACCCGGTTATTCAACAGCCGATTAGGATTAGATTTTGCCTGGTATAAAACCAATGCAACCAACCAGTTGATTGATCTTCCAATGAACCCTTACAGTGGTTATGAATACGAAAAAATCAATGCTGGAAATATTCAAAACTCGGGTTTTGAAATCGTATTGGACGGAAGAATATTGACCAATAAAGATCAGTTAACATGGAATTCCAGCCTGAACTTTTCAAGAAACAGAAATAAGATCATCAGTCTTGCTGACGGTGTAGATATGTATCCATTAGGATCTTATGACAACGTTTCTATCCGTGCACTTGAAGGTGGATTATATGGTGATATTTATGGCACAAAATTCTTACGGGTTGAGGATCCGAACAGTGAATTTAATGGTCAATTGATCTTAAATGGCAGTGGACTGCCACAGGCTGCAAGCGGTCTTCACAAACTTGGAAACCAAGCACCTAAAGCATTGGTAGGCTGGAACAATAATTTTGCTTACAAAAACTTTGGATTAAGCTTCCAGGTAGACGGAAGATTTGGCGGTGAATTTTTCTCTGGGACAAATCTAAATCTACAGGCAAATGGTAGTGCTGCAGTTACAGCTCCAAATGGTGAGCGCAATCCATTTGTCGTGGATGGTGTGATTGCCTCTAATGGATCTTACACAAAAAATTCCGTGCAGACCACGCAACAATTATATTGGACACAAGTGACTACCACATCAGGAAACTACGGTATTACAGAACAAAATGTGTATGACGCAACCAATATCCGTTTGAGAAATGTGACATTAAGCTATAATTTCCCAAAAAGCATACTGGGCAACAGCATTGTACAACGCGCTAAAGTTAGCTTGACAGGAAATAATCTTTGGATGATCAAAAGTTATGCAAATGGTGTAGATCCAGAATCTGTATTTGCAATCAATTCGAATGCGACAGGCTTTGAGAACTTCTCTACACCAACATCCAGATCATTCTTCCTTAATGTCACTTTAGGCTTCTAATCAACAAAAACGATAAATCATGAAAAATATCATATCAAAAATAGGTTTTGCAGTACTTCTGGGAGGAGTAATCAGCTCATGCTCTAAATTTGAAGAGATGAACGTCAACCCTTATAAGGCCAATGACGATCAGGTCAAAATAGAATTCTTTTTTAACAATTCACTTACGGGCGCACAACAAGATCCCAATATCGCTGAACGTATCTTTGTCCTCGACTGGAAGACTACTGGAAGACAGCATATGACCAACGGTTTAGCTACTGGAACAGTAAATGATGATTGGTCTAAAGAGTATTATAGATATTCAGCTGAATGGATCAAAAATGCAACCAAAGGAATTGAAGTTGCTACCAATGAAATCAACGCTGGATCCGCAAAAGATTATACCAATAATTTATTACAGATTTCCCGTATCTGGAGAGCATACCTGATCAGTGAGGTAACGGATAATTTTGGTCCTACCCCTATTGCATTTGCAGAAGGCGTTAATCCTAAATACAGTTCGGTGAAAGATGTTTACTACTATCTTTTCGAGGAACTTAAAGATGCAACTTCCAAGATAAAACCCGGCATAAAGGTTCCTGACGATGTTGTCAAGTTTGACCGAGCGTACGGCTTTAATGACGAGAAGTGGATCAAATATGCCAACTCAATGCGGATGCGTTTGGCGATGCGCCTATCTGAAGTTGATGCAAACAAAGCAAAATCAGAGTTTGAAGCCGCTGTCGCTACCAATAAGTACATTAGCAATACAGCGGACAATTTCACTGTTGCCGAGAAAGACGGTTGGGATCCATTGACGGGTGTCATGAGTCGTAGCTGGAACTACCAGGCCCTTTCGGCGACATTAAATAATCTATATCTTGGATTAGGTGGTATTCAAACAGAAAAGCAAGTTGCTCAAGATTTGAAATCTTCAATCAAAGCCGAGAACTACATTGGCAAGCGTTACAGTAACCATTTCACCAGCATGACTAATGATCCTTCTGCTGGTTACTGGCTGGATGGTCTTCCAAATAAAATAGATCCGCGTGCGTTAAAAGCATTCTTTATCCCTGGAGATTTTAACAATCAAAATTTCTTTGATAATGGAGATGACTCTAAAAAAACGGTAGATACCTTAGTGAATGGTAATGCCAAAATTGCGATAAATACAAAATATACCTGGAATGCATTTTCATTAGGTGACTGGGCTGCAAAGGGAACAAACAACCGTTTAAGAAGCACATTAGTTGGTAAAGTTCCAGCAATCGCGGTTCAGTTCAGAAGAAGTGCAAATAGTCGCATCTTCTTTGCCAACTGGGAAACCTATTTCCTTTTAGCTGAAGCATCTCTAAAAGGATGGATCACAGGGACATCCGCGCAGGCAGCCTATGAGAGTGGTGTCAGAGCCAATTTCGATTACTGGGGCGTAGGTCAGTTTGCTTCGGAATACCTAAGCTCTACAGACTATAACAGAGTAGGTACATCAGTTAGTTTCACACATATTGCGGAACCAGGTGATGCACATACCATGGATTATATCGATGGTTACACCAATGCTGCCGGTACAGTAAGCATTAAATACCCAGTCAACTCACTTTACAAAAATGGTACAGTACGCAATGACTTATTGACGAAAATTATTACTCAAAAATTCATCGCTAATTTACCTTGGTTACCTTTAGAGTCCTGGAATGATCAAAGAAGATTGGGTTTACCTTTCTATGAAAATCCTGCGATTGAAAATGCTTTACCGAACTTACCTGATCTTACATCAGCAAACTTTATGACAAGCAATATCAAATTCTTTCCGCAACGATTAGCATTCCCTTCTTCATTTAGGGATACTGATCCTGCTGAATACCAAAATGCGGTATCGCTATTGGGTGGTGCTGATAAAGTCTTGACACCACTTTGGTGGGCAAAACAGAAATAATTTTTTTAGACGACAAGTCAAATTTAAAGGAGGTGTATCTTATGTTACACCTCCTTTTTTTATATAGCCTTTCTGCCCGAATTTTTCAATACGACCATTTTGAATTTATCTGAGTCATCAATCTAATCATAATGATGCGGATATCCGATATGTTACCAATTAGATCGTCCTGAAAAAATCATTTGAGTCTACATCTTGGTAATTGTCGTATAAGCCCAATTCGTCCAAACCCCATCTTTATTTTTTACCCGCGCCGAAACTGTATATGTACCGCTATTAGAAAATTGTATCCGTACACCAGTATGGTTTTCCAAGAGACAATCCAATCCCGAATCGTATGTAATTGTTGCCGAAGGTGAAACCTGCCATTCCGTATCTATGGCATCTGTACATCTATTGGGGTATAAAGCAACGAAATTCATAGCCGGCATCGGACCTGAACCTATTGTGGCCGATTCGCTCCATATCCCATTCAGTACCGTTGGCAGAGTTGCCTTAATAACCATTTTCGATTTTGAAGAAGGAGCCGTTAAATACCGTTCGGCATTAGAATTTAAATCTGCCTTTGTGAAGCCAAAGCTTAGGATAGCTCCTAAGCATAGCAAGCTTTTGAAAACTTGATTTTTTTTCATAATTGTTTATTTATAATTGAAGGTAATCGGCTTGAAATCTGATCAAACCCTATATAAATATAAACAATTTGTTACATATTATATTCTCAATTTTACAATAAGACATAGCCATCTTATGTATTATGTGTATAATTTTAACATTTCTTTTTAAAAAATTTAAAAAGAATTTTGAACTTAATAGAAATACTACATATCTTTATCACATCAACCTAGTCTGGATCGCAGCTCATTCAGTTATTCGGACTTGGGAAAGACTAATGTTGTGCATACTAACTTAGATATTAGGTAAAATAATATCTGTTTAAACTTACAAACCAAAATCACTATTCACTGAAGTTGAACTAATATGGTTGTCGATATATTAAAAAATTTGTATTACCGGCCGATGCAACCGATTGCGGAAATTGCAAACACCCTATCCAGGAGCATACCTTCCGTTACAAAACAGCTGAATGGTTTGTTGACAAAAGACATCATCGTCGAAAAAGGATATGCCGCATCTACCGGGGGGAGAAAGGCTATTCAATATATGTTAAATGAAGACTTACCTCATATTGTCATCAGTATATCGATTGACCAGTTTTACACTTCAATAGCATCAACGAATTTAAGAGCGGAGGTACTTTGCGCTGAAAATAACATTCCAATTGATCTAAAGGATCCAAAAGCTTCGAACTTAATTATAGACGGCCTGGCTCATTTTCTTTCAACACATCAAATAAATACGCAATTGATTATAGGCATCGGAATTAGTATGCCCGGATTTGTCAATTCTGAAACTGGACTAAATGAATCATATAACGAATATTCTCCCTTATACAACATCCGTGAGCAAATTGAGTTTAAATTCAATATTCCTGCTACTATAGACAATGATTCCCGTTGTGTTGCACGGGCTGAGAAAAAATTCGGCGCAGCACAAGCTTCTCAACATTCGCTGGTTATTAATCTTAATTGGGGTGTTGGTCTAGGTATCCTTATCAACGATGATATATTTAAGGGAACTTCAGGATTTGCTGGCGAATTCAGTCATATCCCGCTTTCTGATACATTGACATTGTGTTCTTGTGGAAAAAGAGGATGTCTCGAAGTCGAAGCGTCCATTAGTGCCGCTATTCGCAATATTCAAAATGACATCAAAAAGGGTGAATATTCAATTTATGAAAAACTTGAAGGGGAACATAACAATAAAATTGAAGCACTCATAGAGGCCGTCAAAATCGGAGATCAAGTTGCCATTAATAACACGGGAAAAATCGGTTATTTACTAGGGAAAGGAATATCCACACTAATTCATATCCTCAATCCTCACAAAATAATCATAAGCGGAAGGGGGGCTGAGATAGGTCAAATATTAACACCGCATATCCAAGTTGCTATCAATGAATACAGCATTCCAAAAATTGCAAAAGAAACAATGCTCAGTATCTCCAACTTGCACAAATGCGCTCAACAACTGGGTACAACAGCATTGGTAATCGAAAAATATATAGCACGCATAATAAACTAATAATTTACACAAATACCTAAAACATGAGTCTATTTTACAAAAGAACTGCCGGATTGGCCTTATGTACACTATTTAGTGCCACATCCCTTTACGCGCAGCAAAGCATTACTGGAATTGTTTCAGACGCTAATGGGCCTATCTCTGGGGTGACCGTAACAGTAAAGGGAACGACAAAGGGTACACAGACAATCGCCAATGGATCTTTTACTATTCAAGCTGCCCAAGGTGAAACATTAAGAATTTCAATTGTTGGATACAAAACACAAGAAATTGTCGTTGGATCAAATAAAGCGATCAATATTACATTGACCTCCGATGCAGCGGCACTCGATGAAGTCGTTGTAACAGCGATGGGCATAAAACGCGAATCTAAGGCCCTGGGATATGCGGTAAGCAATATTAAGGCTGATGAAATTACAAAAGCCGGAAATACCAACTTCGGTTCGGCGTTATATGGTAAAGCACCTGGCGTAAAAATTACCACCGCACCCGGTGGTTCAGCCAGTGCTGTAAATGTGCAGATTCGTGGTATTAATTCATTAAACTACCAACGCCAACCGCTTTACGTTGTGGACGGAATTATTATCCGAAACGATCAACAAAATGGTGCCGCCGGGGCCAACAACAACAACTTCGATCGCGATCAACGAATCCGAGGAAACGGGATGCTGGATATCAATCCTGCAGATATTGATAACATCTCCATTTTAAAAGGTGCAGCTGCCAGTGCATTATATGGTTCGGATGCTGCAAGTGGGGTGATTGTGATTACAACAAAAAAGGGAACAAAAGGACGTGGTCTAGGAGTCGATTTTAATTATACTGGATCATTGGAGCGCGCAGCGTTTTTACCAAAATTTCAAAATGAATATGGCCCAGGCTATGATGCAGGTATCAATGTTACCAATGGCGCTACTGCAGAAGGTTGGATTCTTGATCCTAAATCCCCGAGCGGCCGGAGACCTTACTTTAGATCCTACGCAAGTTTTGGTCCAAAATTTACGGGAGAAGACGTCCTGTGGTGGGATGGTCAGGTTAGACCTTATGTCGCACGCAAAAACAATTACTATGATGTCTTCGACAAAGGATACAACTCCACCGCAAACGTTGGAATATCAAATCAGACTGAAAAACTCAATTATCGTTTGAGTGCGACCCGTATGGATTACAAAAGTACCAGTCCTGGAAGCAAACAAACAAAAAACACGTTTAATTTAAATAGTTCCCTAAAGCTAAGTAACCGTTTATCCACTGATATCGTAGCGAATTATATCAACACCAATACACATAATAGAACATATTTATTGGGTCAGGTACTTGGTAGTTTTGACGGCTTCTTCAGTCGAACTGAAGATATGGCCGCTATGAAAAAAGCGTATCAAACATCAGATGGTTATAAGTATTCTAAATTAGGAACAGGACGACCAGAAGATTTTATCTACACGATGCGTGCATCAAATCTATTGGATTATTTCTGGAATCAATATAAGAACAGTTATGATGAAGTTGAAAACCGTATCTTAACCAGTGCTACATTAAACTGGGATGTGGTTGATCACCTCAAATTCAGAGGTAGAATAGGAAATGACTTTACGTCAGCAACCAGTACAAATAAGCAGTATACTGAGAATGCAACAAAGTACAATTCGCCATCAAGCAGCACGGGAGGTTATTCAACCACCAAAGGAGCCTACTCAATTTTATATGGCGATTTAATGATGACATATAGCAATAAGATCAATGAGAATTTCGACTATTCTGCTAGTGTTGGTTTTCAATCTCGATCAGAAAATTATGATGATCAATCATCAAGCACCGCTTCCGGACTTGTAACTGAGAATTGGTTTAGTTTAAGTAATAGCTTAGCGCAGGCAACCACGACGAATGCTCGAAAAGAAATGCTTAAATACGCTTACTTTGGTTCATTAAACATTGGTTACAAAGGCTTTGCTTATCTAGACGGAACATACCGTTCAGAATATTCATCAACTCTTCCTACACAAAACAACAACTATCAATATGGTTCCCTTAGCGGTAGTTTTATTTTTAGTGATGCATTTAATATCAAATCCGACAAGTTTACCTATGGTAAGTTACGTGCTTCATATGGTATCGTAGGTAATGATGCGGCTATTTATGAGGCAAATATCGCCTACACTCAAGCTCCTTTATTAACTGTGAATGGCGCTATACCAGCATTAACCTACAAAAATCGATACGGTAATCTAGATCTCAGACCAGAGAGGAAATACGAAATGGAATTCGGTTTGGAATTGAAATTTCTAAAAAATAGATTAGGACTAGATGCTAGTTATTACAACAACTACATCGAAGATCAAATTCTTGGGTTGACAACACCTGCATCAACAGGAGCGACATCTCAACTCCTCAATATTGGAAAAATAGCCAACCACGGTTTAGAACTATCTATTAACGGAACACCTATCCAAAATGAAAATTTCACTTGGACTTCTAGACTAAATTATTCTTTCAATCGCTCTAAAGTCAAAGAACTATTGTCTGGTGTTGACGAATTGGTTTTTTATTCGGCTGATGCCAATTCATTAAAAATTACGGCAAAAGCAGGAGAAACTTTGGGAAATATCTATGTATACGATATCGCTAAAGACGCCAATGGCAATAATCTTATTTCGGATGAAGGATTCTATGTAATGGATAAATCCAAATACAAAATGGTCGGCAATATTATGCCTAAAGCGATTGGTGGATGGACGAATACCTTCAATTATAAAAACTTTAGCTTAGATTTCACGGCTGATTACCGTTTTGGTGGTAAAATGGTCTCTGAAAACCTTAAATATGGAATGGCTTCGGGGCTTTATGAGAATACGCTTCCATACAGAGAAAGTGGCATTACACTCCCAGGTGTTAATGCGAACACAGGAAAAACCAACGATGTACATTTAAGCGGGGCAGAATACTATTTCAACACGTTTAACTGGGGCGATGATTCTTGGTCTGAAAAAGGTGCGGTCTATGACAATAACTTTATCAAATTAAGAGAACTCACCATTGGATACCAGATACCGGACAGTTTTACAAAGCGTATCAAAATGAACAATCTTAGATTTTCATTAATTGGAAGAAATCTATTCTATTTCTATAGAACATTGAAAAATCTCGATCCGGAAGCTCCAGTAGGAAATGCATGGTGGGCTCAAGGTGTCGACGTAGGTTCTTCTGCCGCTACAAGAAGCTTTGGCTTTTCATTACACGCTAATTTTTAATCACTTTTTACTGAAATCATGAAAAAAATATTTTTTACCATATTTACACTGGCAACTGCATTGACCTCTTTGGTGGGTTGTAAAAAACAATTGGATGAAAAATTTCAAAATCCAGATGCTACTGAAAAAGCCAGTATTTCAGCGTTCTTTGCTGAATTGTTAAATAATGACCGAGTGAGACCTTCCTATTGGCATTATAGAACCTTCATTTTATCAAATCAGGCAATCTATACACAAACCGCATCATTTATCCCTTCTAACTCAATGTATCAGCCAAATGATGGTTATTCATATGATTATTGGGTAGATTTCTATTCGCCGGGTGTATTGGGTATTTACAGAGCGATGGAAAAAGCCTATGCCGCACTTCCTATAGAAGAACAAGCCAATGCCAAAATTATCTTACAAGCAGCAAAAGTAGTTGTCGTAGACGAAGCTTCGAAGCTAGTAGACAACTATGGCGATATTCCGTTCAGCGAAGCTGGTAGCCTGCCTGCAACAAATGTGATCAAACTTCCAAAATTTGATGAGCAAAAAGAGTTGTATTATCAATTTATATCAGATTTAAAAGAGATAAACAATTATTTCGGCACCGTAGAATCTAATCCAGAATTTGCAAAATATGACATACTAAACAGCGGTAATGTTAGCAAATGGAGGAAATACACAAACTCCTTGAGACTTCGTTTATTAATGCGAATCTCCAATGTTGATGAAGCCAAAGCTCGCACAGAGATTTTAGAGATCCTAAATAATCCAAGCCAATTCCCGTTAGCAGATGGAAATAATGTCGGCAGTTACGATCCAAAAACAGAAGATATCCTTTTAGCGCCGTTGACAAACTATACGGGTACATTAAGACAAGGGCTGATAGAGGGGCCTAATCACTATGCTACTGATCATATGTTAAACAAGGTGATGTTACCATCAAAAGACCCTCGTATTCCAGTATTCTATGACAAATTTGGGGTAACCGTAAATAACAAATTTATACCGAACAAGGAGTATAAAGCGATGCCGATTACCTTCACGTCTACTGAAATGGAAAAGAACTATCAAAGTTATTCTGTTTTGGACTCCACAACATTTGCTGACAATAAAGAACTTCCTGGCATTGTATTTTCTGCCAGTGAAACCAACTTTATTAAAGCTGAAGCTCAATTAAGATGGGGATCGAGCGCAACAGCAAAAGAGGCTTATAACACTGCCTTAAAACAGTCCATATCTTTCTACTACTATTTGAACAATATAAATAAGTCTGGTTTAAAAACCGAAACTAAACCTGCTGAAACTATAATCAATGATTTCATTGACAAATCCACGGTAACATTCACAGGTGATAAAAATAAAGACCTTGAGTTAGTCTATACACAAAAATGGCTACACTATGGTTTTCTACAGGCACAGCAAGCTTGGTCTGAATTAAGACGGACAGGCTATCCAGTTTTAACCTTTCCGGTAGCCGGACTTGTGAACTTTGCAAATCCACCTATGAGGTTGAATTATCCTTCTTCTGAAGTCTCAAACAACAGTAAAAATTATGAGGCTGTGAGGGCAAAAGACACAAGAACAACCAAAATTTTCTGGGACGTCAATTAATCGACACTACATCTACCAAATAGAAAGCCACTCTCGGGTGGCTTTCTTATGTTCATTTTCATTATATTTATACATGCAAAAACTGACAACCATTATATCAACCGCACTACTGGCAGCAACGGCTACATTTGCCTTTGGACAAGCACACAATGTATCGGGTGGCTACCAAAAACCCACAGACCCCTTAGTGATCGAAAACCTCGAACAATGGCAGGACATGAAATTCGGTCTTTTCATGCACTGGGGAACCTACAGTCAATGGGGAATTGTTGAAAGCTGGAGTATCTGTCCCGAAGATGAGGGCTGGACACAACGCAAACCAGAGCATGGCAAAACCTACTTTGAATACCTCAAGAATTACGAAAATCTGCAGACAACATTCAACCCGACAGATTTCAATCCTCAAAAATGGGCCGACGCAGCAAAAGCAGCCGGAATGAAATATGTGGTCTTTACAACCAAACATCATGATGGATTTGCAATGTTCGACACCAAAGAATCAGATTATAAAATTACTTCTACCAAAACACCTTTCTCCTCCAATCCCAAGGCAAATGTGACCAAAGAAATCTTTAATACATTTCGCAACGACGGGTTCAAAATCGGAGCCTACTTCTCCAAACCAGATTGGCACTCCGAATACTATTGGTGGCCCTATTTCCCACCAAAGGACAGAAATGTAAATTATGACCCGAAAAAATATCCTGAACGTTGGCAGAAATTTAAAGATTTCACCTACAACCAGATCAATGAACTAACGTCGGAATATGGTCAAGTGGATATTCTATGGTTGGATGGTGGACAAGTACGTCCCTTAGAAACTGTAGACAAGTCAGTAGACTGGCAGCAGACGATCAAGGTGGATCAAAATATTGACATGGACCGTATCGGTGGTATGGCCCGAAAAAATCAACCAGGTCTTATCGTGGTAGACCGTACTGTTCCCGGAAACTGGGAAAATTATGTGACACCCGAACAGGCTATCCCTGAACATCCATTGGATATTCCTTGGGAAAGCTGTATTACTATGGGAGACTCCTTTAGCTATGTTCCCAATGACAATTACAAACCAACAAAGAAAATCGTCGAAACGCTTGTCAAGATTATTTCCCGTGGTGGCAACTATTTACTTAACATCGCCCCAGGCCCCAAAGGTGACTATGACCAAGCAGCATATGATCGTCTAAATGAACTATCAGCTTGGATGAAAATCAATCAAAGCGCAGTATATGCAACACGTACCGTTGCCCCTTATCATCAAGGTGACTACTATTACACCAGAAGTAAGGACAGCAAGATCGTCAATGTATTTCACCTTTCAGCGGGAGACGCTTATCAACAGCCTAATGAATATGTCTTTCAGGTACCCGAAAATTTTAAGGTAAAAAAAATCACAATTTTGGGCCATAAAGGCCGATTGGATTGGTCGCAACGTGATAACCAGATCACCCTGAGAAGCCCAAGCACAAGATTTAACTATGCTACCGCGATTCAATTGCAAAGCAAATAATAAAAAAGCAGCTGATGTAATTCAGCTGCTTTTTTATTATCCGATAATGATGATCGACTTCAGGTATTTGCAAAGGCTTTCATTTGCCTATTGAAAACAAACAAATACAAATCGTCACGATCTCAATCCTCAATTGATATCCGAATAACTAAAAACACTAGCTATAAAAAAACAGCACTTGTGAACCTAGCAGCACATACTAACCGAATGAAACAAATAACCTTATTTTTAGCAATATTACTCCTAACATTTTATTCATGTAAAAGCTATAAGCCCCAGATAATCTCGTCCCAGCAGATCTTCCAAGAGGGACAGGTCAGTTTCAAACAATGCCATGCCTCGACCATACAATCCATCGGCAAAGACAGCCTCCTGGCCTGCTGGTTTGGTGGTACACATGAATCCAATCCCGATGTGGTCATATGGAGTTCTCATTATACAAATGGCAAATGGCAACCAGCAGTCCAAATCGCAGATGGGATTCTTGCAGACAAGCGTTATCCAACCTGGAACCCTGTACTCTATCAACAGCCAAAGAACGATACCCTCTATTTGTTTTATAAAATCGGTCCTAATCCACGCGAATGGAGAGGCTACGTCAAATATTCCATAGACAAAGGTCATCGCTGGTCTGCAGCACAGGCATTACCCGATGGTATTTTGGGTCCAATCAAAAACAAACCATTTACATTATCTAATGGGGATATACTATCCCCTTCCAGTACTGAATCAAAAGACGAAATCTGGAAAGCACATATGGAAATCAGTCACGACCACGGCAAAACCTGGTCTGTTCATACAATTCGGCCTGACACAAGTATTCAAGTCATTCAGCCGAGTATTGTTCAACATAAAGATGGCCGCCTCCAGGTACTCTGTCGCAGTAAAGAAAATAAGGTAATGAGTGCTTTTTCCTCTGACCATGGCAACAGTTGGGGACCTTGGAAGGCGACCAACCTGCTTAACCCCAACTCGGCTACTGATGCCATTCGATTGAAAAATGGACTATTTATGATCGTATACAATCCAGCAATCGCTGGGAATGACTGGTGGGAAGGACGCACAAAACTCCATGTCGCAACGTCCCATGATGGTCTTCACTGGCATGATACACTAACTTTGGAAGATGGTGTCAAAGGAGATGAATATTCTTATCCGACCATTGTACAGGATAAAAGTGGTCTAATACATATCACTTACACGTGGAATAGAAAGAGTATCAAGTATATCCGATTAAAATAAGTCATCAGTCTGTAGCGAATTAGGCATCATTACGTTATGCTATAAAAAACTAATTATGACCCCATTAAAAAAATCTTTTTTTCTTGTGGCTTCGCTCGTTTTTATCAGCTGCTCAAAGGAAAAATCCGAAAAAATAACACAGCTTGAGGGAAGTTATTCAGGAATATTTACTGCCTATAACAAAAGTAGTGAAGAAGCAGTCACAGGAGAAGTCATCGTAAAATTTAAAGCGGATAGTTTCTTTTCCTCCGCAAATAATAACAGACATCCAGCTGGTGGCTCAGGAACCTTTGAAATTTTTGACAACAAGATTATTTTCAAGGATCAAAATGCTTGGACAGCAGAGTTCGATTGGGGATTGATATTGGCTCATGAATACAGCTATATCTTGAAGAGTAAAGAGCTTACTTTGACAAAATCTAACAAGTACACTACCTATACCTATAAGCTAAAGAAGGATTAATTAATAATCCTTCTTTAGTTCCATCTCCCCTTTCAGTCGAATATCATCGGATGATGTACCTACGAGCAATTTGAATTTCCCTTTTTCTGTTTTCCAGGCATTAGTTGCATTCCACAGTTTGAGGTCTTCTTTGCTCAACTGGAAAGTATACCGCTCTTTCTTTCCTGCTGGAATAGCTCTACGTTCAAATTGTTTTAACTGCATAATGGGTGTTACTACCGAACTGACTTCATCGACAACATATAATTGTGCTACCTCGTCGCCAGTCACACTACCCCTATTTTCGACATCAAAGGATACTGTACAGACAAAATCATCTGCGCCTTCGGTCAGTCCCACCTGTAGGTTGCTGTATTCAAACTTACTGTAACTTAACCCATAGCCAAAAGCATACAAAGGTTTGGCGGACATCTCCACATAATCATGATGTTTAGGTTTTGTATGATTATAATGTACCGGAAGTTGACCCACAGATCGTGGTACAGAAATCGGTAACCGGCCGGCCGGATTATAATCACCAAACAAGACATCAGCAATGGCTAATCCCCCCTCCTGCCCGGGATACCAGGCATTCACAATTGCAGGAATATGCTCGGCGGCCCAATTTAGATTAAGCGGTCTTCCCATAATGGTCACCAACACCACAGGCTTGCCTGTTGCCTGGATCGCTTTCATAAGTTTTAGTTGATCGCCCATCATATCCAACGAAACACGGTCAAACCCTTCACCACTTTCCATATCACTAACCGTATTGGGATCTACATTCGCCGCTCCAGTTGCCTGGTAGGAAGTTTTGAAATCCCGTGCACTGGAACCGCCGAGAATCAAAACCACAGCATCGGCTTGCTGTGCTGCTGCCACCGCAGCCGCAATATCAGAATTTGTCGTGTCACGGATAGCGCAACCTTTTACATAATCAACTTGCGTACCTTTACCTACCGCTGCGCGAATGCCTGTCAATACCGTCTGTATCTTACCATCAGCCTGTGGAGCCGTATAGTCCCCCAGTTGATTGTAAGCATTGTCGGCATTCGGTCCGATAACCGCAATGCGTTTCAACGATTTGCTTAATGGTAAGATATTTTTTTCATTTTTTAGCAAGATAATAGATTCTCTAGCAACCGCTCTGGCAACAGATTTATTCTGCGCGGTGGCAACTTTCTGGATCACCTGCTTCTCGTCTACATAGGGGCGATCAAATAGCCCCAGATTAAACTTCATCCGTAATACACGGGCTACTGCAGTATCTAATACAGCAGGCTCCACTAGACCTTGTTGCACAGCTTTTAAAAGATGCGGACCATATCCCGATCCGCTCAGGTCAACATCCAATCCCGCATGTATACTTTGCGAAGCAGCTTCCTCCGCTGTAGCGGCTGTCGCATGTCCCCCATTAAGGCCGGAGATGCTCAATAAATCGGATACCACAAATCCAGTAAAGCCCCAATCTTTACGGAGAACATCTTTTAACAACCAGGGATTTGCGGAGCATGGTATTCCATCAATACTATTATAAGCTGTCATGACCGAACCTGCGCCAGATTTAACTGCCTTTTCGAAAGGTGGTAAAAAATAGTGTCTTAGACTCCGTTCACCAAATGATACCGATTCACCGTTGTGTCCACCATCTGGTGCAGCATACGCGACAAAGTGTTTTAATGTACCAATGATTTTATCCTGTTGTCCAAGTTTCTCACCCTGAAAACCACGGATCATTGCAGTTCCCATCTTGCCCGTTAAATAAGGATCTTCGCCATAAGTTTCTTCTGTCCGCGACCAGCGTGGATCGCGCGCAAGATCCAGGACTGGCCCATAACCATTTTTACCCCCGACAGCGTAGGTTTCCAGCGCTATTGTTGATGCCATACGTTGAATCAGATTTGGGTTCCAGGTACTCGCCTGTCCTATTGCCGTCGGAAATACCGTAGCACCGATAGCCATATGTCCATGTGGAGCCTCTTCCGACAGCAGTAATGGGATTCCCAAACGGGTACTATCCAGCATATACCGCTGAATGGCGTTGGTCGCACGTGCAGCTTCAATCGGATTAAGACCATTCAAGAGTGTTTTTTGCGTCCAGGGATCAGCACGCAGTGTTGCCCACAACAACCCGATGTGCTGCTCTTTGACCGCTTTCTTTAATTTGTCGCTCACCCCTACATGCTTCCCCTTCTTCTCATACATTTCCCATCCAAGCAATTTGCTCAGCTGCCCCACCTTCTCCGCTACGGTCATTCGCCCCAAAAGATCATTGACACGTTGTTCGGTAGTGAGACGGCTATCCTTATAAGGCAATTGTTGCGCTTGGAGTTGTGGATAAAGCAATGTTGACATCGCTGTCAAAAGTAATATTCGGAGTTTCATTTAGTTTAAAGTTAATGGAGTTATGCAACCGGTTTCCAAAAGACTAAAATAAGGATTTAAAGATAATAATCAAGATAATTTTTCTGTTATAGAAATTTAAGTAATAGCGTCAATAGAACCAATCAACTGCCAACATTTATGCAGTAATTAATAATGATTTTCAATATGAATATTCAAAATTATGGTGAATATGGTTAAGAGATCAGTAGCAAACATGTATAAATTACGAAACCGCTTCTGATATAGTAAATTCAGCAATGCATTAAAAAGATTATTAACCGTTCTTAACATGTACAATTCATAGCATGTAAAAAGAGATCGTTTACATCCCTAAATAAAAAAAGACGGCAAGCCGTCTTTCCATTCAGGTGTTATAGGAATGCTACTTATTTTTTTCTTTACTTTTTCCTTTAAAATAATATTCCATGGGAATAATATTAGCCATGGGATTGTTATTTCGATAGGTTAAGACCAAATAATCTCCGTCCACAAGGACACCATAGCTTTCGTACTGATCGCTATCAGCAAACTTAATGCTCTTTTTCTCTTTGTCATAGGTAAAAGACCGTTCAGAC
Source organism: Sphingobacterium ginsenosidimutans (assembly GCF_039536865.1). NCBI lineage: Bacteria > Pseudomonadati > Bacteroidota > Sphingobacteriia > Sphingobacteriales > Sphingobacteriaceae > Sphingobacterium > Sphingobacterium ginsenosidimutans. Next base: position 124,742 of record NZ_BAAAZK010000005.1, on the reverse strand, counting down.
TTTCCATCTAAAATAGACTGTTCAAAGGTTTCCTTATTGGCTCCACAAAGCTCTTTTCCTGGCTGCAGCTTTAATTTTTGAAAATCATTGCCAAAAGAAAAAGAATAATTATTATCCTTTTCGCAATCTTCCGGTTTATAATGATACAGCTCATCTTTCGTATCACTCGTAGAAAATGCGGGAACCCAATCGTAGGCTTCCAATTGTTTTTTCACATCCTCTGGCGCTATTTTTTCTGGACTAATGGTATCCTTACTGCAACTGCAAAACAAAATCAAGACTAGAATTCCGTTAAATAATTTATTCATACTGGTTCTCATTTAGTTATAATTTCATAACGTTTCAATATAGCTGGCCGCTACAGCGCACAGATACTTTTTAACCAAATAGATAAAAAATAGTTATTTTTTGAATAAGCTCGTCCTGTGGACTGTCCGCAGGCAACGCACAAATCTAAACGGAGTAATATATGGCTAAGAAATCACCAATTAACCCTCGTCTTTTTCCAAAAAATCATCTCATCAAAAACAGAATAAAAATGTTAATAACAATGTTAATTAACTGAATATAAGAATCATTTTTGTTAATAACATTCCAGCAATTTGAAGTTTTTGACGAGGAAAAGAAACCAGTTAAAAAAAATTGTACTGATCACTAAGGGTAAAGTGAAAGTTAGCTGTCATAGAGATAAAGCTTAATCAATATGAAACTAACATCAATCTTAATAATTGCGCTGGCGACTCAGGCCACGCAATCACTTGCCCAGGCACAAGATTCGACGAAGACAAACCGACGGGTCGTGACCGAGACTGTTAAAGGTACTATCCTGGACAAAAACACAAGACTTCCGATTATTGGTGCCACTATTGTACTGTCCTCCAATGGTAATACAAAATCTGTGAGTACAGATCAGCAAGGCGAATTTAGGCTGCTGCAAGTTCCTGTAGGACGCCAGGTCCTACAAATACGCATGGCAGGCTACAGGCAGGAAGAATTATCAGAGTTGCTTATTACCTCAGGGCGCGAGAATGTACTCAACATTGAAATGGAACCACAGGCAAACACGTTGAACGAAGCTGTCGTCTACGCCAATACGGGAAAACAACCTTTAAATCAAATGGCCATGACCAGTGGACGCTCATTTTCACCTGAGGAGACCAATCGATATGCTGGCGCTTTTTTTGACCCCGCAAGAATGGCACAGAGTTTTCCCGGAGTCGTTGCTGGAGGTGATGACAATGAGATAATTGTGCGTGGAAATTCGCCTAAAAGCCTACAGTGGCGATTGGAAGGGATCGAAATTGTAAATCCCAACCACTTTGGAGCCGAAGGAGCCGCTGGTGGTGGTATCAGTATGCTCAATACGATGGTTTTGGGAAAATCTGATTTCTATACAGGCGGACTGGCCGCTGAATACAACAACGCGATATCGGGGGTGTTTGACCTTAGATTTAGAAAAGGAAATACCGATAAACGCGAATACACATTCAATGTCGGCGTGTTGGGGGTAGGTGCAACGTTAGAAGGTCCTTTCAAAAAAGGGAGCGATGCATCGTATTTAATCAGCTACCGGTACTCCTCATTGAGTCTATTGGAAAAAGTAGGTGTAAAAGTCTCGGATACCGGTATCCCAAAATATCAGGATCTCTCCTTTAATTTTGTATTTCCAACCAAGAAAGCTGGAACATTTTCGCTGTTTGGGATTGGCGGCCTCGGAAAAATAAAGGAAACTGCCAAACGCAATTTCCAAGAATGGGAGGAACGAACAGATGCGCAGGACATGAACTTGGGATTTAACGCTGGTAGTGCCGGGCTAAAACATCAATATATCGCTAATGATCGATTGTATTTCACCAATATTATTTCGGCATCAGTCAGCCGCAATTCCAATAAAACAGATACCCTGACACAGGATTATGTCACTAGCCTATATCACAAAGATAAATTTACAAATACCGCAATCCGTTATGCTGGAAGCCTCAATTATAGAGCCAGCAGCAAAAATACGATCCGTGCAGGTATCAATGCCAGCCTGCTTCGCTATGATCTCTATGCGCTAACCTACGATACCGAAATCGCGGCATTAAAAGAAAGGATCAACGAAAATGGAAGTACCAGTACGTATGACGCCTTTGCACAACTCAAAACTGAGTTATCCGACCGTCTGACCTTAAACACGGGTGTACATGCCAACTATTTTGCCTTAAGTAAAAGCTGGACTGCAGAGCCCCGATTGGGATTAAACTGGAAGGTCGCTCCAGACCAGACGGTATCCTTTGGTACCGGACTTTACAATCGTTTAGAACCCCTCAGCTATTATTTTGCCAAGAGCGGAACCGGACAAAATACAACAGATAATACCGCGCTATCTCCTACCAAGTCTGCTCAGGCTGTCATTGGATATGAAAAGAATCTGAGTCGTACACTCCGGGTTAAGACCGAAGTCTATTATCAACATTTATATAATGTCCCGGTTTCTTCAGATCCAGCAATGAATTTCTCCCTGCTGAATGTGTCAGATATTTCGGCAATTGGTACATCGACCTATCGTCAACTCGTCAATAAAGGTACAGGCAGAAATTATGGCGTTGAGTTAACGGTTGAAAAATCACTTAGCAAAGGCTATTATTTTATGGCCACCACTTCGGTATTTGATTCCAAATTCAAAGCGCTCAATGGGAAAGAATACAATACAACATTCAATACACGCTATGTCGGTAATCTATTATTGGGAAAAGAATGGACAGTAGGAAAGAATAAAAATAACCTATTTGGTATGAATGCCAAACTGATCTATGCCGGTGGAAGAAAATACTCTCCGGTATTGGAAGATGAATCCTTGCGTTTAGATGAGGAAATCATTGATCAAAGCCGGATTAATACCTTAACTGCCGATCCTTATATTCGACTTGATTTTTCATCGACCTATCGAATAAATCGTAAAAAGGTGAGTCATCTCCTTATTCTGGATATTCAAAATATCCTCAATAGAGAGAACACTGTCGGGATGCATTACAATTTCAGCAAACGTATCATCGAGCCACAAAAATGGACCGGTATCATACCCACCATTAACTATAGGATCGAATTCTAAACGCTGTATATAACAGCACTTACAAAGAATTGATACGAGAGCCCATTCCCAACTGGGCTCTTTATATTTACCCCTATAGTCCATTCTCTGAACGAAAAATATTTCCTTTAAAATCATAAGCCTTTTCGCATTGTAATTCCTAGAGAATACTTCGTTATTGAAGGCTATTGTTACGAAAACGATTGCGAGGAAATGACAGAATCGTTCATACTGAATGCTGTAAATTCACAGTACAGAAAATTCATTTTTTCATCCAATTAAATCTAACAAAGCCTATGATCAAGATCCAAAACGCATCCGTTGCGAAAAATCGCTGGGTGCATGCGGCAATCCCATTATCCTGCCTGTTGGTCGTATCCAATCTGGCAACTTCCCACGCCGCCCCGTTGGCCCCTAAATTTACACACAGCAAGCTTTCGCTAGCCATACAACAGAGTTCCATCCAAGGCAAAGTCGTAGATAGTGAAGGTAAGGCCATAGCAAACGTGACGATCCAAATCAAAGGAACCAATCAAGCCACATCGACTAATGCAACCGGTTCATTTGAACTCAATAGCCAACAGAAAGATGTCACTTTAGTGGTAAGAAGTATTGGTTACAAAACCATCGAAACTGTTGCTCATGCCGGTTCACCCTTAACAATCACCCTGGATAAAGAATCAAAAGGGCTTGAAGAGGTTGTTGTCGTTGGTTTCGGTACGCAGAAGAAGGAGAATGTGACAGGTTCGGTCTCCTCTGTTCAAATGTCTGAAGTCCTGGAAAGCAGACCCGTTACCTCCCTATCTGCGGGTTTAGCAGGTCAGGCTCCCGGTCTGTATGTCAATCAAGGTTCAGGCCGTCCGGGTAGCGATGGCGGTACTCTTCGGGTGCGTGGTCAGGGTACATTAAACAATGCGAATCCACTTGTTGTGATCGACGGCGTGATCGGTGATATGAACCTGATCAACCCGCAGGACGTCGAAAGTATGTCGGTATTGAAAGACGCTGCTTCGGCTTCTATCTATGGTTCACGCGCAGCCAATGGTGTCATTCTCATCACGACAAAAAAGGGAAAGATCGAACAGTTTAAGGTTACCTATAATAATTATTTCTCCAGCCAGAAACCATCCAATACCATCCAAATGGTTTCCAACTATGCCAATTATATGGAGCTGATTAATGAAGGCTACAAAAATGGCGATCCGAATGCAAAACCTACATTTTCACAGGAGAAAATAGATCTTTGGCGACAAAATTCAGGACAAGATCCTTTGAAATATCCAAATTCAGACTGGGTGTCTGAACTCTTTCAGAATAAGATCAGTCAAAACCACAATCTGTCTTTTACAGGTGGAAGTGAAAAAATCAAATTCTTTGGTTCCTATGGTCTACTGAACAATCCCGGCGTTATTGAACAGGCTACCTACAAACGTCATACGGGTCGCATTAACCTAGAAGCTGATGTAAAGCCTTGGCTTACGCTGGGAGCGAATATCAATGGAGTCGTGTCAAAGACCGATATCGGCACCAATATCATTGATGATGTATTTACATTTGCGGGCGCTAGTACACCGGGTATGGTGCTAAGGGCTCCAGATGGCCGATTTGGTTCGCCCAGCAATCCGGAAGAGAACCCTCAATCCAACAATGTGCTCCACCGCCTGTATGCTCAAAAGGGTAATATTAATAAAAATCGCTTTGTATCCCGCTTTTATGGAAAGTTAAAGCCTATTGAAGGCCTTTCTATCGAAGGATCATACACCTACACTTATGATGACGATTTTATCTATTCACAACCTGTGTTCAACGATCGTTGGGACTTCTTGACTAATACAGTCGCCATTGCAGGCACTGGACGTTCCTCTGTTACCAACGAATCCGTTAAATCATACCGTTATTATATGGATGGCGTTGCCAAATACAAGAATAAGTTATTTGAGAAATTAAATTATGAAGTGATGGTGGGGGCCAGCCAGGAATATTTTAAAGATGGCTGGTTTGCGGCATCCAAAATGGATCTCGTTGATCCTTCTCTGACGGTATTAAATGCGGCGACAATGGATGCTTCGGCCTTAGGGAACACCACGGATTGGGCCATGCGCTCCTTCTTTGGGCGGCTCAACCTTTCTTGGGATGACAAATACCTTTTGGAAGCCAATCTCCGTACCGACGGTTCATCCCGCTTTATGACCGGAAAAAGCAGATGGGGGACCTTCCCTTCGGCATCCTTCGGTTGGAAGATCTCTTCGGAAGAGTTCTACGATGTCAAATGGATGCCGAGTCTTAAGTTCCGCGCCTCCTATGGCGCATTGGGTAACAATGGTACTTCGGATGTATCCTTCCGCAGGGATGAACAGCTCACAGGAGCAAATAAAATCAACAACTACGAATATCAGACACTGTACAATCCGGCCAACTACGTCCTGAACAATCAACTCTATGTCGGATTTGCACAGACGGTGTTGAGTAACCCGTTTTTGACTTGGGAAAATACCTATATCCTGAATGCAGGTCTGGATTTTGACCTTTTCAACTACAAATTGAATGGTTCAATTGATGTTTTCAATAAAGTAACAAACAATATCCTGATTGACCTTCCAGCGCCTTTAGTTGTCGGAAATGCCACCATACCACGTACGAATGCAGCAAAAGTTCGCAATAATGGTATTGAGCTTAACCTCAACTACCGTGATAAGATTGGCGATGACTTCAAATTCAATATCGGTGGTAACTTCACCTTCATTGACAATAAGGTGGTCAAATTTAAAGGCAACGACCGATCTATTTCAGGAGCAAATCTTCTACAGGAGGGCTATGCCATCAACACGCAGTATATTCTGTTGACCGATCGCATCTTGCAGACAGACGCAGATATGCAACTCGTGCAACAAATGATTGACAATGCGCCTATTGATCCAAATACGAATCAAAAAGTAAATCCATTTGCGTCCTATGGGACACCAAAAAAAGGTGATTTACTCTATAAGGACGCCAATGGCGATGGTATCATTAACGACAATGATCGGGTACCTGTCGGACATGGTACAGCACCGAGGATCACTTATGGTTTTAATATGGGATTTGATTATAAAGGTTTTGACTTTTCGGTTTTCCTACAGGGTAATGCAGGCAATAAGGCTATTTGGATAGATAATTATTACACGCCAACTGTACGTTGGGGCTACCAGATCAACCAGGAAATCGCGGATGGCAGATGGACAGAAGGAGCTACTGATGCTAAATATCCCCGACTCTTGCCATATACAGATACAAGAAACACCAGAAACAGTGATTTTTGGTTACAAAACAAAGCTTTTATCCGTGTAAAAAATATTCAGCTCGGTTACACGATCCCGAATGAAATTACCAAACGGATACAGGTACAGAATCTACGTGTTTTTGGATCACTGGAAAATTTCTGGACGATTACCAGTTACAAAGGATTCGACCCTGAGGTGAGTGGCACCAATTACCCAACAATGAAACAGGCTGTCTTCGGTCTTAGTTTAACATTTTAAGTTGTCAAATATCATGAAAAAGATTTCCCTACTCATAGCTGGATGCATTGCATTATCATCTTGTTATAAGCTCGATACAACACCCTACAGTCAGGTCAGCGCCGATACATTCTGGCAAAATGAAGACCAGGCACTCGCAGGCATATTAGGTTGTTATAATGATCTCAAGAAGGAACCGACCTTCGGTTTACAATTTTCTTATGATGGGCTCAGTGATATTGGACTGGGCTATGATCCTCCAGGGCTGGGCGAAGTCATCAGCGGTACATTTACAGACCGCTCATCCATTGTCGTAGATAGGTGGCAGGCCGGATATGACCTGATCCAACGCTGTAACCATGCCATCGCCCATATTCAGCCGATGACCATAGATAAAGCTAAGCAGGAAGGGTTTATTGCCGAAGCAAAATTTCTCCGTGCGCTGATGTATTTTCAATTGACAAACCTCTATGGAGCTTTACCGATATATGACGAGACGGTTGATCTGAACAGAGATTTTAGTTCACTCAAAAATAGCCGATCTTCCGTTGAAGATGTCAAGAAATTCATTCTTGCGGACCTCAACTACGCTGTCGATAAATTACCTGTAACCTATGAAGCAAAACACTATGGCCGAATTACAAAGGGCGCAGCCTATGCATTAAGAGGTAAAGTAGCCCTGTACAATAAAGATTGGACTTCGGCAATCCGGGATTTTGAAGAAATTGTCTATAACAAAACCAACAACTACGGTTATAGCCTCAGTGCTAATTATGCGACATTGTTTACCATGGAAGGAGACCAAGCTCCTGAGATGATCTTTGCCATACAGAACATGGGCGGAACAGGATTTCCTTATGGGATGCCTATGGCCTGGTATATGGGGACAAGAGCAACTTTTGGCAGTGACTGGAACAACTGTATGCCAAGCACGCGGCTTGCAGACCGTTATGAAAACCGGGATGGTAGTCCTTTCAACTGGAATGACCATTTCCCAAATTATAACACAGACAATGCCGTTAAAAAGCAAGCGATGGAATCCACTCAATCCGGCGGTGTGCTGACTAAAGTACCTGACACCGCCAAGCTACGTCAGATCTATGCCAACCGGGATCCACGGTTGAATCAGACACTTATTGTACCTTATTCACACTATTTGGGCTGGAACGCCAACAAAGAGCGTGACATGCAATTTATTCTTGCCACAGGGGTAAATGAAAATTTTGGGCAGATCCGTAATAATCGGGGCTGGTATACCTACCTATGGCGCAAATTTGTACCTGAAGGTAACCTGAAAGGAGCGATTACGGATCGTACCCATACACCGATCAACTTCCCGATCCTTCGTTTGGGGGATGTGTTATTGATGCTCTCCGAAGCCTATAATGAAACCAATCAGCTGGACAAGGCAATCACGGAACTGAATAAGGTACGTGCACGTTCAAAAATGCCGGGTTTAAACAGCGGCAGTTCATTCCTGGTTGTGAACAGTAAAGCGGAAATGAGTAAACGCATCCAACAGGAACGCGCCGTAGAACTCGCGGGTGAGGGTTGGCGTTATTTTGATCTCAAGCGTTGGAATTTATTGGAAGAAGTGTCGAAGGGCTTTATTGAAAAAGGTATTACAGGTGATAATCTCGTGACCAGAGGGTATCAACCCCGACATAAGCTTTGGCCAGTACCGGGACAAGAAATAGAGATGAATGCGGCTCTTCTGCCACAAAATCAAGATTGGTAAACATGAGAATATATCTAATCCTATTCTTCTTTCTCAGTAGTCTCTCTTTTCAGGGGCTACTGGGAAAAGAATTAAAGCTACTCACAGGGACTTTTAAACAGGAAGATCTCAAGCTCAACCTGAGCCGGGACAAGTCCTGGGTTCCCTATCCAAGTTATTCCGATCGTAAGGCATGGGATCAGCTGATAGCCCCATTCCGAGAGGAGGTTATCGCGAAAGGCGACAAAGCACTCGACTATCAATGGCAGGTGGTAAAGGCAACAGATTATCTGGAATATGAACGCTCAGGCAATCGCGGCATGATGGAAAAGCCGATGAACGAAAACTGTACAGCGCTCACAAACCTGCTCTTAGCTGAATTAGCAGAAGGAAAAGGACGTTATATCGATCAGATTCTAAACGGCACCTGGCACATGACCGAGATGTCTACCTGGTCATTATCGGCCCACCTACCTGCTTTCCAATCCAGCAAAAGATCCCTCCCGCAAGAACGGACACATGTCATTGACCTCATGGCCGGTGATGTAGGATCCTTACTTTCGTGGATACACTATTTTTTTCGGGACACCTTCAATACCATCAATCCGGAAATAAGTCTACGCTTAAAACAACACATCCAACAACGCATTATACTGCCTTATCTTGACCGTAATGATATGTGGTGGCAGGGCTTTGAGCTCAAAGGAAACCAATTGGTCAACAACTGGAATCCCTGGTGCAATTTTAATGTGCTCACCTGCCTGCTACTGGTAGAAGACAATCCGGATGTTCAACTGGCTGGCATCTATAAAACAATGACTTCGGTCGATCGCTTTATCGATTACATTAAAAAAGATGGTGCCTGTGAAGAAGGTCCGTCCTATTGGGGGCACGCCGCTGGTAAATTGTACGATTACCTTAAGATACTTGCCCTTGCAACACAGAACAAGGTCAGTATCTTTGACAAACCTCTTATCCGCGATATGGGTGAATATATCGCACAATCTTATATTGGTGGTGACAGATGGGTGGTCAATTTTGCGGATGCCTCAGCCAAAGGTGGTGGAGACCCGCTTCTCATCTATCGTTATGGGCAAGATGTACACAGTACCGAAATGATGCAATTTGCGCGATATATGACAGATCTTGGCGGTAAAGGTGCGGACTTCAAACCCTCACGGGATATCTTCCGTGCATTTGAAGACTTACGCTGTTTTCCACAGCTTCAGCACACACAGGCAGCACTTCCTCAAAATGCATTTAAGTGGTATCCGGAAACGCAGTTTCTCTATCTGAAAAAGGGAGGTTTTTTCTTCGCTGCCAAAGGTGGTTTTAATAATGAGAGCCACAACCATAACGATGTCGGCAGTTTTATTCTATACCAGGATCAGCAGCCTCTCTTTATTGATGCCGGTGTGGGAACCTACACAAAGAAAACATTTAGCGACGATCGCTATAGTATCTGGACCATGCAGGGTGCCTACCACAACCTGCCCCAGATCAATGGTAATGATCAGGCATTTGGCAAAGAATACAAAGCCGAAAATGTGGTATTCCTACCTGAACAGAATAAATTCCAGCTCGATATCGGGAATGCCTATCCAAAGACAGCCAATATTGAACTTTGGAATAGAAGCTACAGCCTCACAGCCGATGGTCTGACCATAGCAGACGAGTTCAAGATCAAAAATCCGACCCAGTCTAATATAGTGCATTTTTTAGTTTCAAAAGAACCTCAGATTACCAAGGGAGTGATTGCCATGGGCGACGGTCTGGCCGCATTGCATTTTAATCCTGCACAGTTCGTTGCTTCCTACGAGCCCATCACACAGGATGACCCTCGTCTGAGCCAGGTATGGGGCGAGCGGCTTTACCGCATCAGCCTCAAAGCCAAAAGCATCAAATCGACAGGAAAATATAGTTTTATCATTAAAAAAGCCAAATGAAAAGAAGAAATTGGATTCAAGCCGTAACATTAACTACCGCAGGAGCGCTAATGAACAGTCCCTTGCTTGGTCGCAGTCAATCCAGGGGTTCATCGGCGCAACCTTCTACTGACGACCGTGCGTATTGGGTGTCTATTTTAACAAAAATGGCCAGTCCTATTCTCGATCGTATCAGCAAAGAGCGTTTTCGCGCAGAGATGCCAATTGTTAAAAGTGAAACTTATGACTATATAGATCCCAGTGTGGGTTATCTGGAAGCCTTTGGCCGATTATTGGCCGGTATGGCACCATGGTTGGCTCTGCCAGACAATAAAACCGCAGAAGGAAAATTGCGTGCTAAATTTAAACAACAAGCCTTACTGGGCATACAGCATGGTGTAAACCCTGCTTCGGCAGATTATTTCTCCTGGCGTAGCAAGTCCAAGCAACCTCTGGTTGATGCGGCACATTTAGCCCAGGCATTTATGCGTGCCCCAAAAGCATTATGGGATCCACTACCGCAGGTGACAAAGCAACAGGTTATTACCGAATTTAAACACTTACGCTGGATCAAACCCAACGAAAGCAACTGGCTATTGTTTGCCGCAATGACTGAAACTTTTCTCTACAGTATCGGTGAAGACTGTGTCCGTGAGAAAATAGACTATGCGGTAAACAAATTTGATCAGGAATGGTATGTCGGCGACGGATGGTATAGTGACGGTGCGCGATTTAGTTTTGATCATTACAATGGTTATGTCATCCATTGCATGCAAGTGGAGACCTTAAAAAATAATCTTAGCGCTGATGCGAAGTACCAAACCATGTATGACCGCGCCTACAAACGAATGCAACGTTATGCACATCATCTGGAGCGCATGATTTCACCGGAGGGTACCTATCCTGTCGTTGGGCGGAGTGCAACGTATAGAAATGCGGCCTTTCAACCGCTCGCTGCAGTCGCACTCGATGGAAAGCTCCCCACGGACCTCTCCAATGGGCAAGTGCGCGCAGCATTGACAGCAGTCCTCAAGCACATCTACGCCGATCGCATTTTTCATGAGGATGGCTGGATGGCCTTGGGATTTCTCAATGCCGATCAGGGAAATATAGCAGACAGTTATACAAACTCGGGTTCGCTCTATACTGCTTCCCTCTCATTTCTACCCTTAGGCCTTCCACCAACGCATGCATTTTGGTCTGACGCTGCTGCGCAATGGAGCTCACAAAAAGCTTTTGCAGGTTTACCCTTTCCAAAAGATTATTATGTAACTTACTAAGAATATACGCTGTTAGGAATTCTTAGGTGGTCGTATGAGCCGTGTGAAACGAACGATTGAGCTCACGAATACCTTAAAATACCAATTTAATGAGTAAACGAGTTTATTTATACCGACGAGGCTAACACATATACCGCCGAAGGCAGCGTGAAACGAGTGAACCAAAGGACGAGAGTTCATAAATACCCTAATCCTAAAATAATAGATGAACAAATAATTTATGCAGATGAAAAAAAGAAAAACCAGTTTAAAAACAATCCTTCTTATCGCTTCGGGACTTTTTGCGCTCAGCTTTATTGACCAAAAGGCAAACTTTATCGATGCTAGCTTCAACGCTGCGGAGAAACAATATCAATTTTTGGCCAAGGAAGCTGACAAAGACCATAAGTTCCCACGTACATTGACTCCTTCAGGACAATTGCGCGGAACCGACGAATGGGATTGGACAGGAGGTTTTTTCCCTGGCTCACTATGGTATATCTACAACCACACACACAATAAAGAAACAGAGAAAGAAGCGATAAAATGGACCGAAGCGCTCGAAAAAGCGAAGGACCTGGATCAACATCACGATATTGGTTTTGTCATGTATTGTTCCTATGGAACAGCAATAAAATACCTCAAGGATCAGAAAAAAATTGCCGATTATAAAGCCATCCTGGTCCATTCGGCCAATACCGCATTAAAGCGCTTTAACCCACAGGTTGGTGTCATCAAGTCATGGAATGAGAAAAAGTCATGGGATGGCAAAACACTTTGGAAATACCCTGTCATCATTGACAATATGATGAACCTTGAAATGCTGTGTTACGTTTCCGATCTGACAGGTGATCCTAAATATAAGGATGTCGCTATCAGTCATGCAACGCAAACCATGAAAAACCATTTCCGCACAGACTATAGTACCTACCATGTTGTAGACTATGATGCCAGCGGTAAAGCAATCCATCAACAGACAAATCAGGGCTATGCCGATAATTCAACCTGGGCACGTGGACAGGCTTGGGCTATCTACGGATTTACCATGATGTATCGGGAGACAAAAAAACCAGAGTTTCTCAAAACAGCACAGGCAGCAGCTAAATTTTACATGACCCACAAAAATCTTCCAAAAGATAAAATCCCTTACTGGGATTTCAATGCTGGACAACAGGGATATAAATCAGATGCTGATTTTTCAACGTTAAAGCTCAATTACGTTCCTCGTGATGCCTCCGCAGCAGCTATTGTCGCTTCGGCACTCGTTGAACTATCGACCTTAACTTCAGGAGCAGAAAGTAAATCCTATTTAGCTTTTGCGAAGGAGAGTCTACAGACACTGTCAGGAACAGGTTATTTTGCCAAATATGCAAGCAACGGTGGTTTCTTGCTCAAACATAGTGTTGGCAGTCTGCCACATCATTCTGAAATTGATGTCCCTTTGACCTATGCAGATTATTATTATCTCGAAGGTTTAACACGCTTGGAACAACTCAAAAAATAATAAAAACAGGCTGTATCAAAAGCTAAACTTTGGTAAACAACGCCAACTAATCTTTAGAAACCTCAGCCGAACGAATGAAGAAGGTCCAAGTTCTTTACAGATCCTGGACCTTACTTTTTAATATTCACGGCAATTCGAAAGAATTAAAACCTTATTTATTATCGGTCGGGATTGTTTCTGATACGGTACTACCCGCGTACTCAGCCTGTGGAAGCTTTATCTCGACAGTTTTATTTACTTGTGCACGTTTATTGATGAGATGAATACGTACGGCTTTTTCCTGTTGCATTGGATCTGCCACATCCAGTTTGAAGGCTTTATCTCCCTTTGTGATCTGCAGAATGACCGGCTTATCCACCTGAATAGACCAAGCCCCAATTTGATAGGTACCTGACTGATGAAACACTGCCTGAATAGCGACCAGCCCCTGATGTTCTACGGCTTGAACAGCAGACGTATTGTGCCAGATTTTTAACTGCTGCATAGCCTGCTTATCGATCTGATCCACACCAGGCACCACGATATACCCATAACTCCCATTGACAGGTTTCGCCGCATGTTCAATCCATAACTTAAATACCTTACCATGGACAGCATCTTTTGATCGGGAACGATTGATGCGGTACCAGGAGCCCGATTGTTCTTTTGCCGTCAGAACGACTTTTATGGCTTCCGGAAAATAATAGCCAACCTGATTGTGCATCACATATTCACCTTGTTTTACATTTCGAACCAGTGAATCGGTTGAAATCTTCTCTTTTCCATTCCATACGACAGGGCCATTCAACCAAGTCTGATTCAATGTTGTGACGACCGGTTCAGTAGCACTACTGCTAATTCCACTACCTAGGCAAACAATCTCCTTATCAAAAAAGAACCATGCTTTTTGTGCAGTCAGGCCATCGTATTGAACAGACATGGCCGATGCACCGATTGTACCATTGCTGACCCCACCAGAGAAACTGTTGGCAGCCAGTACACCCCACTGTTCTTTGAGTTCCTGATCACCCTGATAATCTCGGGTAGTTGTCCCCGGAATTTTGTCCCACTCCCATACCGGCATGATATTATAGTATTCCGGACCAAATACCTGAATATTGGTTACACCATCTGTCATATTTTTACCAAGCATATTTTCACCATTTCCTGATTCCGATTTGTTGGTTCGCTTGCTTGCCAGACGCAGGTTAAAATGAAACTGTTTTCTGAGGTGTGTTGTATAGTCTCCTTTCCAATAATGTCGATGCAGGGATTGATCTTCCGCATTAAAATCCTGTACACTATCTAATTTTGCCAATCCTCTCTTCCAGACCTCACTTTTAGCCGGATCGATCAACTGCATTTGCTGCAGTATGGCAACTTCCTGATCCTTGCGCAATATATCTGGTCGCGATATCCCACGTCCATGCACATTAAAATCAATATAACGTGAACGTATAATCGGCAGATAAGTTTCCAAAAGAAATTTTTCAAAGAGATGCAATTTCTCTTTATTAACTGCATAAGGCGTCTCGCGGACATAGGCCATTACCTTAGAAATTCCCTTTAAAAACTCTTCGCCATAGCCCGCAATATACAATTGTGGGCCGTGCTGTAAGTAGGAGAAATCATATTGTAAACCCTCTTTGCCATCCACCAACTGGATAGGAAAAAGTAGTTGTTCCATAGCAGCTGCCAATAGAGCGGCATCTTCCAGGATCAGTGCACGATAGAAATAATGCATGGCAATATCACTTTTGTTCGCGCCCGTTTTCTTATAGGGGTCCCCTTTTTCCATCAATTTGACCAGTGCTGTTTCCACTGCAGCCGGGATTTTCTCCTGACCAAATTTCATCAGGATCAGACAGACACCTATTGCTTTGGGAGAGGCAATTTCATTGTGCCACCAATTCGTGGATTCAAATCGGTTATTTGCCCAGTACTGAGCTACCCGTACAATCTTGTCATACAGCGACTTTTGCTGATAAGATTTACTCTTGGGAGATACATAAGCTATGATCAAAGCTTTCAAGCGATCCAAGTGTTCTCCTGGAGGCCAAAGTGAAATTGATTTACTCGTGTAATCTATATCAGACCAAGTACCGGCTTCAGTCAGCTGATTGCTCCAGATTGTGGTTTTATCACCGTGCGTGGACGAACTTTGCAGTTCGTCTTCGTACACATGTTTTTTGATGCGATCAAATGTATGCTTGTCCTGTGCCCTTGTCATGACCAGTCCAAATGATAATAAAAATATAAGTATAGCTTTCATTCGTTTTCCAATTATAATCCGATTAAGGGTATTTCTTTTCTGCTGCCCGTCCAATGACATCCATTCGATGTTTCATCATTTGGTTCTGATCATTATCCAAGACTCCACTTAACCATTTGGGAGCTGCCATCTTTTTTTCCCACTCAGCCAATTGACCCAACATTTCCTTCACGTTATCGGGATATTTTTCAGCTAGATTATGTTGTTCTTTCAGATCGTTTTTCAAGTTAAATAACAATATCGGATCATCCTTGACAACAATCAGTTTCCATTCGGCATGACGGACCGCTTTCGCGACTCCCCGTCGCCAAAATAAATATTCATGCCCATTCTTCGCCGCCTTATAGGATGATAACAGACTTAGCCCATCGATCGCTTGTCCGGGGATGTTTTTCCCTTGTATGGCATCCATACTTGTTGGCAAGATATCCATACCCGATACCATCGCATTGACTACTTTTCCTTTCGGTAGCTTTGCTGGCCATTGCATAATCATTGGTACCCGTATACCGCCTTCCCATTTCGACCCTTTCAGACCGCGCAGCTGGCCATTATCGGCACCATTATTTGTCGCCGCACCATTATCATTCATAAAGATAATCAGCGTATTTTCATAAAGTCCATCGCTTTTCAGTTGTTCTATCAAACGGCCAATGTTACTGTCCATATTTTCCAGCATGGCCAGATAAGCACGGCGCAAAGGATCTGCAATATGATTATATTTACTATTCTGCGTCAGCGGAGCCTCCACAGGAGTATGTATAGCATTAAAAGCCAGATACATAAAAAAAGGCTGTTGGCGATAACGATGAACATAGGAGATTGCCTTATCGGTCAATGTCTCTGTCAGATAGCGAATAGAATCTTCGGGAAAAATGCGCCCATCATCGACCAACATTTGTGTTGGTTTTACCTTTCCGGGGATCGGAAAATAAGAGCGATCTCCGCCGATAAAACCAAAGAAATGATCAAAGCCACGCTTAAGCGGATGAAATTGGGGACCGTCCCCCTGATGCCACTTGCCGATGCCAACGGTTTTATAGCCGTTGTATTTCATAAAATCAGCTATGGTTGCCACCGAGGTATCCATCCCAATATCTTCCAATGCTGTTCCATTGGTCGGCCGTTTGGAAATATTGTGTTCGAAGCCAAAGCGTTGTTGGTACCGACCCGTCAGTAGGCCGGCACGTGAGGGTGCACAAACCGATGCAGATGCATAAGCACACTGAAAACGAATGCCCTGTTTAGCCAGCTCGTCGATATGCGGTGTATGCACCTCCTTACCACCATAGCAACCAAAATCATCGTAACCGCCATCATCGCTCAAAATCACAATGACATTGGGCCGCTGCTGTGCAAAAACAGAAATTTCAACTAGAGAAAGTACACTCAGCAAAGTGAGTATACGATAGAACGTTATCCGGTAGATCATCGCATTAGATTTATCCCTAAATGTAAACCTAAATGTATTGGATTTTTTGTAAAAAAACCGAAAACGATTTCGTTAAGTCAATTTTTTTTAGTCCTTTAGCGGGGAAATCCAATCCGAAGCAGATGGAAATAAACGAGAGAAATCAACTAGCAGCTATTGCTAAAATTTTGGTCAGGAATGATCATGATAAGGCATTAGATGCCCCCCTGGTGCGGCTCCTCCAAAGTGGGCAAAATACTGTTCGACCCGACCTTTTTAGCTTTGCAGAAAAATGGTCAAAGGCGACATCCCCCAGAGCATTAGCCGAACTCTGGGAAGAGTTCAAAATCCTCCTAGCCCTTCACCCTGATCTTGGCTTTGTTGTTATTGAAGGCGCACGTATTGCGGATATCCCGAGCTTTTATGCTGAAATCAATCGAGTTTATATGGCTGATGAGAGTTGGCAAATTGGGAGTCTGGATGGTTTTGATGATCTGCTTTATGGTGGCTTTGGAAAAGTACAGGATGCAAAAAAAAAGACGATCATCTGGAAAGACATCGCCCATAGTAGAGCGGCATTAGGAGTAACAACCACCCTCGCCTACTATCAGGAAAAACTTGCAGCCAATTCACCATTCAATCATACCTATTTCCAACAAAAGCTAGCCGATTTACAAGCTGGAAAAGGACAGACTTATTTCGATATCGTAGCGGAAATAATACAATCGCATCCAAAGATTGACTGGATTTACTAAAGGATTTAAAGAATTCAAAATGGTATCTTTATTGAACCTAAACAGAATACCATGAAACATATAGTAAAGATATTTTTTTTGTTGACGATGCTATTTCAGCATGTTGCTTATGCGGACAGTCCTCTTAAAGTCGCTGTTGCGGGACTCAATCACGACCATGTATACCTCCTATTGAATTTATATAAAGAGAAGAAGGTTGAGATCATTGGGATAGCAGAGGCCAATAATATCCTCGCAGACAAGATTCAGACCCAATATAACCTTCCGAAATCCGTTTTTTATCCAGATCTCCCTTCATTATTGAAAAGAGTAAAGCCCGATGTCGTTCTTGCTTACAACCCCACCAATGAGCATATCAATGTAGCGGAAATCTGTCTACCGCTCAAAATACCTGTCATGGTAGAGAAACCGATGGCAACCACCTTGGCTGATGCCAAACGCATAGCAACTTTATCCAGGGAAAACAAAACGGCTTTTTTGGTCAACTACGAAACGACCTGGTATAAGAGCAACCAACAGCTCAAGCAATTGATTGATCAAAATGCCGTGGGTCGAGTGACACGGATGATTGTAAAGGATGGGCATGAAGGGCCCAAAGAGATCGGCTGTAGCAGCTATTTTCTCGATTGGCTAACAGATCCACAGAAAAATGGCGGTGGTGCATTAATGGATTTCGGCTGTTATGGGGCCAATCTTATGACCTGGATCAAGAATGGTGAACGGCCTATTTCTGTCAGCGCAATTACACATCGACTGAAGCCAGAAACCTATCCAAAGGTAGAGGATGACGCGACGATTATCTTAAACTACCGGGATGGTAGCACAGGTATTATCCAGGCATCTTGGGCTTGGCCTTACAGCGTGAAAGACCTACAGGTATTTGGGACCAAGGCTCAACTTTATGCACAAAACGATAAAACATTGTTAAAATACGTCCAGCATAACGATAAGCCAATAGTTATTCCAACCGATCAAACCTATTTTGAAAATCATATCCTTTATCTGGAGGATATACTAAGGCAAAAACAGTTCCCAGAGAATGATCTGGGCTCCATCAGCAACAATGTGACTGTGGTCGAAATATTGGAGGCTGCGAAACGTTCAGCAAAGGAGGGAAAGACGATTGTATTAAATTGATATTTCACAGAAAAAGGTATGTGGATAACCATTTCCACATACCTTCTTCCATATAATACCAACATTGTTGACAAGGACATGTCGGATTTGTTTCATATTGTTCAATCGGAGTTCTGAGGCGAACCGTTAGGGATCCAGCGGTTCGTCCGGATCGATTGTGAATGCTTCATCTTTCGCCTGAAATTCGATGATAACATCGGAAATTCGTTTTCCAAGGCTATAGGGTACATAACCCAATTCGCGAATACAGCGGTCGGCCATTTTTTCTACCGCATCGATATGTGCCTTACTGCTGTTGACAATGGCAAATTTATCTTTAGGAAATCCATAGTTCAATAGTATACGGGCAGTATTGCGCAGATTTGTTGTTGTATGGCGGGCATGCGGATCGATCAAGATCGCCTGTTCAGGGACTCCCATGACATTGATCAAGTACTTTTTCATCTCGATTGCCTCGATATACGCCGTTTTATAAGGGTGTACCTTTCCACCGGAAAGTACAATAAAAGGGGCCAATTTTTCAAAATAACTACGGGCAGCCATGCGTGCTCGCAACATACCGCCAGGACTGATCGGCTGTCCATAGATTTCAGGGCCCGCCCCCAGGGTCAACAACAGGCTGTAAGGGTAGACTGAAAAATTTGTTTTTTTCACTTGTTCAAACGCCTTTTTATTTTCCAGTGCTATCAGTGGCTCCAATTGTGCAGCGTCCCAACGCTCATTGATCTCAAGCAGCCTTACCGCTGTCATCATTGTCATAAAAAGCGCCTCCTTACCAGTCGGAATATCTTTTAGCACATCCTGACGTACATCATCTAAAAGCTGAAAATAAGCCTTACGATTTACATCAAAAGAAATTGAATCAATCCTGGGATAGTTGGGCCTCTTGCCGCCACCATAGACATCAACAACATAGTTCATGGCGCCAAAGTCCTGTAACAGCGCTTTCTTAAGATACACTTTTGCGGTCTCATCCCTTGGTATACCATAGGTCTTTGATGGCATCAACGTTGATTCAACCAGTTCTGCCAATTTCCTGTTGCCCTTGATCTGACTTGAAATTTGTTCAGCCATGAGTTCGATCTCAGAATATTTCCATTTAAAAGCTTCCAGAAAACAGCCGAGATCCGCGCAATGATCACTACCCTTGAACCGGTCAAATCGCTGTTTCAACATTGTTGAAACAGCTTGGGATGCACAAAGCTGCTGTGTTAAGGCAGGATCCTTTAGCAACAGATAAGTCGCGTAATAATTCTTGCGGATGACCCAATCCTGCGGACCGGGAAGATTGGATTGGGGTTGGCGTTTGGAAATGTGCATTACGCATATTCCCAAAGTCAACAAAATGATCTTTTTAATGATACCGCTCATATCCGATTCTATTAATAGCCAGGATTTTGATACATACGCTGTGGATCCAATTTATATTCATCAAAAGGAATTGGATAGTACCGATCCTTTGTAGTTATATTGGAGATTTTAGCATTCCCATAATCTGCCTGGTTTTTAGTTTTAAAGTACGTCACCAATTCCTGTGGATTATAGTTCCGGATTAAGTCAAACCAACGTTGATTTTCGAAAGCCAGTTCCACTCGACGCTCGTGCAAGATCGCTAACTTTAATGTTGGGTATTTTGTACGATAGTCATTGTTTAACATTGAGGCTGCATAAGAAGGCAAGCCTGCCCGTTCGCGCACCTGATCCAATAGCGCAATAGCTTCAGCTTCTTTACCCAGATGATATTTTGTTTCGGCCAACAATAGCATCACATCGGCATAGCGGATCAAGATCCAGTCATTTCCGCCCCAGCCAGCACTGCTTGCTTTCACGCTATTATCTCTAAATTTAGTCACAAACCAATCATTTACCTGTGGGTCTTTTGCAAATTTGACTGAGAAATCCTTTCTTAAATCACCTTCTTCATAGTCTTTGATCAGGTCCAATTTAACAACCTCGCCAACCCCGGTTGCTTTGTTTTGCGAATTAATAAATTCACCTTTTGCCTGATAATTCCGTGCAATACTCGAACTGTAGTTCTGATCCCCCTGTAGGTACTGAATTTGAAAAACCAATTCTTTACATTGCATTTTCATCCCGACATCAAACACTTGGGCATATGGTATTTCTTTCAATTGACCGAAAGTCCGCATGCCATAAGATGCGCTAAGGTACTGCTCAGCTTTTGCGAAGTTTTCAGCACTTCCTGAAGCCTGAGTAGCACCCAAAGTCAAATACACCTGTCCTAAAATAGCATTCACCGCAGCTTTCGATGTCCGACCCACGGCATATTCCATCTGTGTGTTCGGCAAATCACTTGAGAGGGCGTCGGTAAGATCCCGAATGATCTGTTGATAAATGACCGATTCTTTTTGACGAAACGCAAGTTCATTTGCCTGTTCTTTGCTGGTTACCTGAACGGTTGACATGGGAATATCGCCGAATTTACGTACCATATGGAAAAGCAGTAATGCACGTACAAATTTTGTTTCGGCCATATACCTTTGTTTCAGCCCTTCGCTAGAGAAAGAGACTTCATCAATATGTGTAAGGATTACATTGCAACGACTAATGCCCGCAAACATTGCCGCCCAATGTGTTTTTAAATAGGTATTGCTCGGCAGCAATGAAAAGTCATTGAACTGAAAGGGCTCTCCTGCGTTGGACTGATTATCATTACGTCCGGTATTATCGGACCGTTCTTCGTTGTATAGTGTACTGCCCTCGCCGATTGTACTCCCCGAGCGCAAAGTTTGATATAAGCCGTTGACAGCTAAAAGCACGTCATTCTCCGACTTAAAATAGTCTTGAATCTGAATCGCGTTCGGATCTTTTTGGTTTAAAAAGTCTTTACTGCACGAAGAAAGTGCAAACAACACAAGCGGTAATAAATATCTTTTTTTCATTGAAGTATTTTTTAATAGTGCTTCCATTCGAGATTTCGTGATTGAAAAATCATAAGGGCGCTATGAATATGTATATTAGAAAGTTACTTTTACACCAAGATTATAGGATCTGACCAATGGGTACAGTCCATAATCGACGCCCGGAGTCAGATTTCCCCGTTGGTTATAATCTGGTTCGGGGTTATAACCTTTGTATTTGGAGATCGTAAAAGGGTTGTCCACTGTTGCATACACCCGTATTCCGGATAAACTCAATTTTTCAGCGATGTTTTTTGGCATATTATAGCCCAGGGCAATATTGGTCATACGTAAAAACGAACCATCCTGCAGGTAGAAATCTGACAGACGCGTACTGTTACTTTGCGTGCCACCCCTGGAAGCACGGTACACCTTACCATTACCTGGGTTTTGTGCTGATCGGTAGCGTTGTGCGACATCGGCATACTGATTGCCTGATCCCTCCATGTTATAGAGATAGTAATCATAACCATCCAATACTTTATTGCCTTGTGATCCATTGAATGATGCACGTAAATCAAATTCTTTGTAGCGTGTACTCAGCGCAAAACCATAGGTAAAATTCGGATGCGGATTACCGATCACCCGCTTGTCGGCATCATTGACAATACCGTTTCCATCGACGTCCTCAAAATAAAGATCACCTGGTTGCAAAGGCGTAGATGAAGCTGCCGATGGCGCTACTGTCTTGTAATTTTCCTCTGTTGCCACGCCAAGAACTTTAAAGCCATAGAACATACCGATTGGGCTTCCTTCCTGTGTGATATGGGTCAGATAAGAACGTTCGGCACCGTTGGTTAAGATCGTTGACGATCCACCCAAATCCAATACTTTATTGCGGTTGACATTAATATTTCCACTGATACTCAATTCAAAGTCACTTTTACGGATCAATGTCGCATCTACCTGTAAGTCAAAGCCTTTGTTTTGTACTTTAGAATTTGGTAAATTGGTCAATATTGTCGTTGATCCGGATACCGCAGAAATCGGTTGGTCAAACAATAAATTAAATGAGCGGCTCAGATAAAAATTCGCCATTACATTCAAACGCCCCTTCAAGAGTCCAAGATCCAACCCGGCATTATATTGAGAAGTCGTTTCCCAGCTCAAATTAGGATCGTACAGATCACCAGCAGTATATCCTGTACTGACTTTATCACCTAAGATCACACCAGCGGGGGAATTAAATACAGATACTGAGCGATACTCTCTGATATTATTGTTACCGCTACGCCCCCAACTTGCCCTCAGTTTCAGTGTAGACTGCTGCCCTAGCCAATCCGTATAAAAGTCCTCTTTGGAAATTGTCCAGCCTCCAGAAACCGAAGGGAAAGTTCCCCATTTATTATTTGGGCCGAAGCGCGAAGAACCGTCTGTACGTATGGAAGCTGAAAGGAAATATTTCGAATCGAAACTATAATTTACACGACTAAAATACGATTGAAGTGTTGTGATACGTTTGAAGGTATCGTCTTTCAAGAGCTGAAAATTGGAGGGGTCAGCACCTTTATCAGTGATTTCACCAATAGCATTGCTATTAAATCCATTAGCTCTCACACCCTGATAATCGAAATCCGTCCGTTGTGCGGAGTAACCTAACAAAGCAGAAATCTGGTGTTTCTCACCAAAAGTCTTGTTATAATTTAATGTCGTTTCCAGAAGCTTATCCACCTCATTTTTGGTTTTGGCATCCGCATAGGCAGCTGTGATTGCTTGTGGAGAATAAGGTCGATCATTTCCGTTAGAAATACTTGTTGGGCGGAAATAATCGTATTTTTCATCGTATGTGGAAAATCCACCATTCACTTTCAGATTCAGCCCATCGATAATCGTAAAATCTGCGAAAGCATTATACAGCCCTTTTTTTCCTCGCCGATTGTTTTTGATCTGAGTCACATAAGCCAACGGGTTTTCGGGGTTCTGAATACCATAATTATTTGCTGAAAGATCGGCCATCAGGTATTGTGCATAAGAACCATCCTCGTTATATACGGGCAATGTAGGCAGATAGATTAACGCTGCCATGGAAGGACTTCGGTCATATCGACCAGTAGTCACTTCGTTGTTGTCATTGTATGTAAAGGAAACATTGGCACCAACGGTGAGTCTTTTACTGACTTTACTATCAATATTAGCTCGAAAGTTAAATACTTTTTGATCCGTACCCAACATGATACCTTGTTGGTTTTGATACGAACCACTTAGAAAGTAGCGATTTTTTTCATTGCCACCATAAGTAGAGAGGTTATGGCGTTGGAAAGGCGCATTACGGTAAAGGGCATCCTGCCAATCGGTATCGTATTTTGATTTTTTAGCGGTACCCGTTGCAAAATCGTAATATTCTTCAGGGATAGTTATCGACCCTGCGTTGCCGGGAGAATTCAATACGCGTGTTTTGTTATCATCGAGACGTCTTGCATCCGACCATGCAATGTTGGTTTTTGCCAGAAGGTCTTTATACGAATTATTACGACCATCAATCAAAAGGTCAATAAACTGTTCGGCATTTAAAACATCTATTTTCTTGGAAAGCTGACCAAAGCCACCCAACACTTCATAATCGACATTGTTTTTACCTTCTTTACCACGTTTGGTGGTGATCAGCACAACGCCACCAGCTGCACGCGATCCATAGATGGCAGCGGATGCCGCATCCTTGAGAATATCAATGGATTCGATATCATTGGGATTAATATTTAAATTATTTCCGGCGGGATAGCCATCGATAACATAGAGTGGATCCGAACCGGCGTTGATAGATCCCATACCACGTACGCGGATCTTGGTTCCATCATAAGGGGCACCGCTTGTTTGCATCACCTGTACCCCGGCCACTTTACCAACTAAAGCTTGTGATAGTTTTGGCGCACTGAGATTTAGTTCTTCGGCTTTTACGCTGGCGATCGCACCGGTAACATCGGATTTTCGTATTTTCTGATAACCGATGGAAACCGTCACTTCTTCAAGCGTATTTTCATTGGGCTGTAAGACAAAGATCTGTCCATTGGATTGCGCTATAGGCTGGACAAGATTGTTAAATCCAACATAGGAGATACTGAGTCTATCACCGACCTCCGCATCGATATGGAAATTTCCTTTTTCATCGGATTGAACAGACTTTTTACTTTTTAAATTTTGAATTGTTGCTCCTGAAACTGCATTGCCCTGCGCATCGACCACGCGGCCGCTAAGGGAATGCTGTACCTGTAAGAAATGCGGTTTGGTTAGCGATAGAGGTTTAGCTTTGACAGCCGATGAGCTCGCTGCAATGGCACATAACAACCAAAAGACATTGTTGGCTTTAATTTTCATAAGTAGTGCATTTGATTTATGGGTACAAGGTTACAAATGCAATATGAAGGTAGTATCAATAAAAGGTTAATAGTTTTTAACTAAACCGCGTTAGCATATAAAATAGTCTTAACAAAAGGCTAACAATAACGACAGAAATTAGCGCTTATTTTTTCCAAAAAGAGGGCGAAGAGACAGGTGTAAAACAAGGTATATAGCTAGTGCGACAAGGATATTGCCCATCAGTTTAAGTGGTTCAAAATTTTCGAAACTGGCGTATTCATCACGTTCAGGATTATAGCCCGTGCCTTCGGAATAGAACTTCCAGGGAAATCCGATTACCAGTTTGCCGTCTACAGGCAGTTGATTCTGATAAGAGAGCGCTGTCAAAACAGCAAAAACAGCTATCGCACCAGCTATTCCTTTTAGAAGGGCTGGTACGATGGCTGTCTTATGTCCGGGAATCATTTTATTCATTGGGATAAATATAATGATTGTTTTTTTACTCAATGCTAGCCATTTAATAAATAGTGTTTCCGGTCAGCCAGTTGAAAATCCGTTAAGAAAAAAGAAAAGCTATTTTCTATATTTCTGACAACGAGTTTGTTTTGTTGGATAAGCCCGTACAAGACATTTTTAAGGTGACGGGGAAAAATCTGTAAATGAACAAGACCGGTATGTTCGACCTTACGAAACATTTGCAGTGCTGTAGCACCATTTTCAAAGTAATTACCGTCCAATAATACGTCCAGTTTTTGCCGAACATGGAGCATGGCATCCGATTCAAGTTGCAGATCTTTCTCGGCTTTCCATTCCTCAAATTGCAATTCTGGTGCAGGAGGATGTTCCTCTCCCTTCTCAAACTGCCAGGGTAGTTCAATAGTATAGTTCCATTTCACCTCATCCTCTTCGATTTTAAGACGCACCAAACGCTCCTCAGAAATCTCATATTCTTCTCGATGGAATTCCATTGCTTCGATCCACGAACTCGCATATATCCGATCCAATAAAATGGATTCTTGCGTTAAAAACTTTTCGACTTGAAACATCCGCTCAAAATCGAGATAAGCATGATTGGGCTTGCCCAGTAAGAACGAAAGCTCTTCGGGCCGCCATTCTTTCTTTATCCGCCGCTTGAGATAGGTATACCAAAGTCGGAAATCATGCGAATACATCATTCCACCGTGGGAAGTTTTTATTGTAGATTCGGTATTCATACTACGTATTTTCTTCTTTGTCATCATTTTTCATAATCTCATGAATTCGCTTCTCCAATACTTTTTTATGCCAGTTATCAAGAAGCTCCTTAGTTTTCCCGATAGGATCATCATCACCAGTTTCCATCATTTTCACCCATCTTTTCGCAAAGTCCTCATATTCAAACATTATACCCTTAGACCGTGTATATTGGATCATATATTCCATAGCAAATAAGTTAGCCCATCGGTGAGGATCGAGGAATTCACACATATACTGGGCAATATCAATTTTATTGATAAATTCCTGAACCACCTCTTCGGGTGTAAAATTGAAGATGTCACAGAACTGTGTAAATTCGGTGGTTAAATTAATGTTTTCTAATGTTTTCATTGGTTTGTTATAATGTGTTATCCTCCACTCTATTTTCCAAAAAATCATCCAGCCATCGCTGATAGATCGCAACCCGCTGCTCAAGCCCACGATAAAAAAAATACCGTTTGTTCAACTCCTGAATCTCCATAATAAAATTTTTGAATCTGGCTGAATTACGGTATTCCAAATCGACAATATGACCATACCCATCATGAACCCGAATAACAAATCCAAGAATGGGATTATATTCGCCTTCATCCAAATGAAGTACAGCAAGATAACCCGGTATGGAAACCAGCTTCATCATCCCATTGATATAATGAGACGGATGCGTATTGTTTAGAATGCAGGTCAATAAGAAGTCCTTGCTCAGTTTGAAACAGGTATTTTCATCCAGATAAATGATATCTTTCATTTTCCTTCCTTTTGATAAGATATCATAAATTTGCCCTGTGATTACACGCCCCCTATTCCGACGTTCCGTGGTACTGTAATTTCTATTTAGGCCCAATTTCACCTGGCGTTGTATCAATTTTGTACCACGCTCCTTTTCCCCTTTGTCCAATTTGGTAGGAAGAGGATCTGTTCCCAGCTTTAACTTATCATCAATAAAGCGAATACCCTTGGTGACAAGATTGTAGCTTGATTTATCTGTAAAATTTTGATCCATAAAAGAGTAATGATCCAAAAAAAGCTGTATAAATGCAGGAACCGCTATACCAAAGAGTTCGCAGATCAGCTTAAAATTCCGAGGTACCACTAGAGGTACAGATTGCATATCTTCCATTTTTCTATTTGTGTTGAATATAGCGGTAACCAAAACTTCTGGCCTTAGATTTACGAAGAGGTGCTACCCCTTTCTTTCCTACCATGGTCTTAAGTGCTTGCATTAAAATGTTTACCCGAATTCCGTCCCCGATATTTTTTTTAGCGCAACGCCAGAGCTGAAGAGCCGTACAATATTTCTTAAAGTGCCCCTCTTCCAGTAAACTCATCAGCAGCAACTCCGTAGCAAGGCGATCTATTTCAATTGTTTCAGCATCACGAAATTTATCTTTATTTATTGCTTCCATAAGTCGAAAAAAAACGATGGTCTCCACCCCATTGATAAAATATTCCATTTGATAATAGCGGACACCTTCTTCCTCCCAGATGGACATTTCAAACAGATAAGCGGATCGACTATCAAATACATCGATCTCCAATTTTCCTTGATCAAATACCCAATGGAGATGAGCCATGACCTCCAGATTTCTAATGGGAATTTTTAATTCCTCCATATCCTTGATATAGTTTTCATCTTTCCCCATTAAAAAGGCCAGCTCTTCTCGGGTATAGCCACTACTTATCCGATTCAGTATCAAAAGATAAATTGTGCCTGCATAATCCATAGAAAATTCAGCTCGAAATTTTCCAATTACAGGGTTGGTAGTTACATTATCCATCTTCCTTTAATTTCGATTTACTATCAGCCCCGATTTCGCTTCCATATATTTCAGACTCTGTTCGCAGAGATCCAGGAAAATATTGCCAATATCACTTGCTTTCGCACTAAAAATGCTCATGTCCAATTGGGCCAGTTCGGGAGGTAGCTCGTAGATCCTTGATTTCGTCTGCCGAATTAATTCGGCATTTAGTACACCATCGATATTATTTTTAGGCACAAAGAATTCTTTCAACCTACTGTCACAGATACAAGTCCAATCGATCAGCTCTTCCAAATTGGCATTGTTTGGAGCATGACCGATGCGCAGATAGAGATAGCTATACAGTCCAATCGATAGCAGTTGGTTAAGCAAGGAGACAGCCAATAACCTGCTCGAAATATGTTCTTCAATAAAAAGTTGTACCAGATCCTGCATAAGTTTTGAATTACGTTCACAACAATTTGCAGCTTTCAATAAAGTATCAGACCAAGCTATCGGCTTGACAAAGTAGCAAGGTTTATAATTTGGATCACGGAAGAGGACGATAGAGTCATTCCAGATTGTATTCGAGAAGCGGCTCCCCTTGTTCAGTTTTGTTTCAATAAAACTGGTGTTTAAAAATGAAATAACGGCTGTAACCCGACCAAAAGAAACTTTACGAAAATGAGTCGATCCAATCCGTTTTTTAATGACAACCAAATAGAGTGTTGCGCTACCAATATCTTTTGGCGGATAGTCGAACAATCCGTTTCCATTGGCATTGCTCACATAATAGTTAAGCAACATAATTTGCTCAGGCTGATTGTCCCTATAAATTTTATTAAGCAGCTGTTGTATATCGGATTGATACCGCTCCGGCCAAGGGAAAGATTGGAAAATAGGATTATTTGAAACAGCCAGCTGTGCTGTGGTTACAGTCTTCTTGTCAGCGGGCGGAGTTGCCATCTTTTTGATTGTTTCCGGGCCGGTGGTAACTGCTGGCTCCTTCTCTGCTTGCGGAATATCGATCTGTGTGGCCGTGATCTGCTCATATTCAGCACGAAGAGCCCCTATAAAATAGTGAAATAATTGATCGATCGCATCCAACATTAACCTACTATGATCATATAGGCAGGAGGCATCAAAAGCCGAAATTTCCAATTCCTTATTTTGCTTTACTGCATCAAAGGCTCCATCTAACAATTTAAAGCGCTCTCTTGCCAGTTCATTATCGCCTATAAAATGCGCATCCAGTGTCGCAAAATGCTCGCTTAGATTTCTAATTCTATTATTTAACCGGTGTACATTATTCGCTCTCCCTTCGACCATAATCTGCAACAACTTTAAGTGATTTTCCAGCCCCTGATGCAGCATAAATGACGCCTTAAGGTAGTTTCCTGCAGCAGCAAAAGCTTCCGCTCCCTTTAGAAAATCGGCTGATAAAGGCAGTATTTTCTTATAATATTCCTCAGCGAGTTCCAATGCACTTCGCAATTCTTTATGTCCCTGCAGCTTATTATTTTTTCCATCAGCAAGAAAAATGATATGCTTAGGCAACGAAGCATAGGCATAATATATGCTACCGATCTTTATTTTATTCTTCAAATCCCCAATTAAAACAATCTCATAGGTAATATTCTCCTGATCCATCAGACATAACTCCACAATAGGCTTCAGCGTCTTGGTGGAAAGCCCACTCACAGGCTTAAGCGCTAAAAGTAAGTGATGGTGTTCCTGATTTAAAAACTGATATTTGAAGAAAGAAATACGATCGAGATCCATACGCAGGGATAAACGTTCAATAATCAACTGACTATTAATTTCCATAATAAATGATTTAAGGGTTATAAAATCCACAATGGATAGTCATCAGTACAACAAACAGTTAAAGACTATTATTGCAAATAATAAACAGTTATTTTGTAAAAAACATAGAAAGACAACCAAGATGATTAAAGATAAAATCAACAGGCAGCATGCATACACGTTTGCACCTTGGTTTATTAAGAAAAGGCCGGCAATGAAAACAATTGTATCGAAGTTTCAACTTGACCGCGAAAAAATACTTACCTGCTTGCCGACTAAGCTACAGGTAAGGCATCTGTGCTATATAAACAAAAACACCATTACGATACAAAAGTATAGTTTATACATACAAACGTAATAATTAATAATATAAAAAACAAATATTATTAAGAATAATAGTCTTTCAGTTATACAAAAAGATAACCACCCTTTATCACAGGTAATCATAGTAGACCAGCAGGCCAACTACAGCACCGAAATAACACTGGCTAGCTATCCAAAATCTATATTGTACAAATACTATAGCAATACTTAATCTATACTTTATCAATACTTAAACACTACTGTAAGGGTGCCTAATCCGACCTTAACAACTCTCATATTCCTTCCCCTTGGACAGGCAACTGTTTTCTAAATTATTACTAAATTTAAGTCCCAATTGCGCAGAACAAATCTGATAAATAGGATCAGTCCTTCCCGCCCAACAATCGGATGTAAACGAATTATAAATAACGCTAAGCGAATCGTAAACTTCTATCGCTTACATCGCCGATGTGTTGTATTTTTAAAATACAGTAAAATATTACTATTATTAAGAAGTACTAAAGTTTAATAAACCGACAAATGACCTTTAAAAAAATACTTTTATTCTGTTGTATTTCGTTTTTGATCTATCCGATATACGGTCAGACGAGCTGCAACTGTTCACAGGCACTCAAACAATTGATCAGTAAAATCGAAACAGAATATCCAGGCTTTCCAGAAAAAGTAAAACAGCACAACGATTTATACCAAGCCAAAAAGAGTATTCTGAATAAAAAAAGTCTCAACGCAAAAAATGAAGCATGCGTAACTCTTTTGCAGGAGTATCTCAACTTTTTTCAGGATGAGCACATTGTTTTAAGATCATTGACTGTAGCACGGAAGAAAGTCTCCGAAACTATGGCGAGTCCGGCTGAACCTGAAGAAGAAGTGATCGCCAAGGCAATTAATCCCGAGGTTTTCTATATTAAGATCGGCAGTTTTGCCTATGAAAATATCACTCCAGTAAAGGATTTAATAGTCAAACATAAGGAACAGATTGAAAATAGTAAGGGCTTGATTATTGACATCAGGAATAACGGCGGAGGAACGGATGATGTATACCAGCCCATTTTACCTTATGTCCTGACCAATCCGATACGGATTATGAGTGTTGAATTTTTTGCCACCCATACCCTGATTAATGGCCTACGGGACTATGCTCTTAAAAATATGAAACCGGGGACGGACTCTATTTCAGAAGCGAAAAAGATAGAGGACGATCTAAAAGAATACAAAGATAATATCGGAAAATTTGTGCTCTATGGTGACAAAAAAGTACTTATCGATACGATCGTACTCCATAAGAAAAGCCCGACCCAAGTTATTATTCTAGCTAACAGGAATGTAGCCAGTTCAGGTGAAAATTTCTTATTCAGCTGTCGTCAAAGCAAAAAAGTAAAGATCATGGGTACGCCCAGTATGGGTGCCCTGGATTATGGTTCCATACGGGAATTTAAATTCGGCTGCGATAATTATCAATTGCTGTTGCCAACATACAGATCAGCTCGCTTACCACAATATCCTATCGACAATATCGGTGTACAGCCCGACATCTATTTGGACGAGTCCATCCCCGACTGGATAGACTATGCTGTTCATTATATTCAAGAATAGTCACACCTAAATAATCAGAACCTAGTAGATCATTCAAAGGTAATTATGAAGCATATTTTTAAAATGGGAATTATCAGCACATGTATAGGTTTGTTCTTTTCCTGCAAAGAGCAGGTCAGTCCTTTGTCTGAAGACTACTATAAAAAAAGTGGAGCGATCTATTTTATCCCCGGAGGCAATGGTTTTGAACGTGGTTCAAGAAAGACGGATGCAGATGTAAATAGCTTTTCTGTGATCAGAGGAATCTATGCACGTGATAAAGACAATATCTATGTAATGGGCTGTCCACAACAATTCGTAGACACAAAAACTTTTCGATTGAAAGGAAATATTCCCGTTGATCAATCTCATGTATTCGTTTTCGATGGTTCGACGACTTCAACTACACGAAAATGTAGCGAGCAACAACTCATTGCTATTACGGATGCTGATCCCGAAACGTATATTACCTTGTACGATACGATCGCATCCCTAGCGAAAGATAAATCACATTATTTCTACAATTTCCAACAATTAGCGGTTGACTATGCTTCATTTAAAATTTTGAACGAAAATTTTGTAAAAGACAAAAATAGACTCTATGTGGTCACACAGAAAAGTATCAATCCGCTCAATTACACAACGGATAAGATTGATGTGCTCAACGACGAATACATCATTTTGGATGGAAAAAAATTACTTTATTACCAACCCTATAAGGGTATGGGTGTGCTCGAAACGGATTTACCTTCGACCAATAACATCAAATTACTTGATAGAAAAACGGTAATCATTGATCAACTGGTTCTCATTGAAGGAAAGAAATTTGAATTCATGGATGTCGATGCCGCCAGTTTTAAACTATTGGAAGGCATTGGTGGAAACTCTTTTTGGTCCGGTGACAAGAATCATATTTATTATAACCAACAGCTATTTGCGGAAGCGGACCCAAAAACTTTTGAAGTCCTTGAACGCGCTGTCGCCAAAGACGCCAGACATATTTTCGTCGGCAATAAAATCTTTGAAGGGCCCGATGTCAGAAGCTTCAGACCTGTAGATAAAGCAAAAGTAAACCACGATTTTGAAGATGATCTGGGCAACAAGTACTGGTACCGACCCAAAGAGGGAGGGGCAGAACTTATTCCGGTAGAGAAGAAATAAGGGTATCGCTTGAATCTATTATTTTAAAACCGGTCGTTTAACGAAGTACAAGTTCATAACGTACGGATCTTCCAAGCCCAATTTGTTCAACTATACCTTGCTCTTGCAGGTATTGCAGATCCCTTGTTGCAGTAGCTTTTGAGGTCTTCGCAATGGACATATACTTTTTTGCGGTCGTGCATTTGAGTCGTTCCTAAACTCTAATCGGCTCAAATATGAGCAAATTTTGAGCCGATTAACCAATTTAATCGGCTCATCAAAAAAATAATGCAGGGGCAAACGGGCTTAATATGGCTGTCCAGCAACCAATCAAGTCGCTTCATAATCACTGAATTCGGCTATTTTTCAAAAGGCAATTTTCGACTACTTTAGCCTCAGGATCCCTGTATTTAACATGAATCCTGTCATAAAGCGTTGCATTGGCATAATGAGTATATACGAAACTTTTCGTTGCTCTTTTAGCAGCAAACGCTTTCAATTAAAAAGAAAAAAGATGATCAAATCAATATTAGTAGGTTTAATAACCATTCTTTGTATGACAGCCTGTGCACAAGAGTCCACCATAAATTCATCGTTAAAATCTATCCATTGGATTCCGATGCAGACCCCGGACAAACAATTCGTCTATGTGGACAGTTCGCTCCGGAAGCAGCTGACACAAAAATTCTATGGAGCCGAACCTTTTACCCACACTGGCTACGCTATCGTCTCAAACGAGAAGAACCAGCAGGCTTTAATTAATTCAAAGGGCGAGTTTATCGAAAATTATTCTGATACAGACCTTGGGTTACAACCACTAGGTCAGGTCACGCTGCTCATGAAACGTCTGGAGCATGAGAAAAAACTGCCCTTCTGGAATTGGAACTGGAATATCATGGGTGGTGGCGTAAAGAAAACAGCGACCTATGTTAAGGTAGAAATCCGTGTGCTTGAAACCGACCAGATCCTGTTGGACAAAGATGTTCCCTACGACGAAAACGAATACAGTTCGGCGGCATACGATCTGGATGATAAACATTTCGTCCTAAATGGAGCCCTTTATGAACTAAAAAACCAGCATCTAAAAAAGCTTAGTCCAAAAATTGATATGATTTTGGAAAATGGCCGATATATTCCTCCTGCTGAAAATCGTTTTGAGATCTACGATATTCAACATAAGCGGCCTATTTTTTCCAATCTGGTTGGTGTAGATAAAATAGACTTGCTTTGGAATGGCCAGCTCTTACAGCTGGATTCCATCAATCAGGATCGCTACAAACCAACAGTGCCCAAATTGTTAAAAGACTACAACACAGGTGCCATCTATGTTTTCCCGCAATATGAGAAAGCGTTGCCAAAACAGATCAAACAGGCTACTGCAGCCCAGTTGGCTTTCCTGAAAGATGTTTCTCTCGTATATTCTGTCAATAATTCACCTTACTTTATTTTGGGAAGATTTAATTATGACCACGAGGTATGGGCTTATGACTGGCTCTATCTTGACAATGATGGCAACTTATTGGATGATATCAACGTTAAGGATTTCTTTATTTTGGATCAGGTAGGTTATCTGGTCTGGCCGGATAAGCATATGTTGTTTACAAAGAACACCCTTGAAAAAGATTGGAAAACGGGAAAAATAAAATACGTCTATCAAACCGAAGCATTATACCTCATTAACGTCAAAAAAGGAGAGCAGGATCCCACCATGGGCCTCTGGAATGCCGAGACTAAAACATGGGATCTACCGCCAAATTTTCAGTATATTGATATCTTGGATGGTAAACAACAGATCTTTGCCTTGCAGACGCAAAAAGACGGCCCTTTTACCTTGTTCAATAATAAAACAAAAAAGCAGATCGGGACCAAAAGCTATGACACGATCAACCCAAGTGGGCTGGTACGGGTAAAAGGCGCGGAAAATAAAGATAATTACTATTACATAGACATCTATACCGGAAAAGAGTACAAGGAGTAATCTCAGGTGGAGGAGCAGAACCGGGCTATTACTTAAGGGATAAAAATGCCCCGTTGTGATATGATGCACGAACGGGGCGAAAAGTGTAAAGGAAATTAAAATTTCTACCTCGCAGCTTCCAGTAGTTTATGGAAAATAGCTGTATTATCGTATACCCCCCGGAATAAAAACGAGCGGGCTCCGTAAGCAAATACGGGAACGAAAGCATTCGTATGATCGTTGCTGCTAAAATTAACCATCACACGTCCTGATTTACGGTCAGAATCGAGCAATGTAAGTCCGCCAGTTTCATGATCTGCAGTTACAACAACAAGCATCTCTGGATCCTGATCAGCCAACTTTAAGGCTTCTTCGATCGTTTTGTCAAAATCCAATGTTTCCATGACCGAATATTTGAGGTCATTCGCATGACCGGCATAGTCAATCTGCGCAGACTCTGCCATCAGAAAGAATGGTTTGTTGTCGCGGGACAGAAACTTTATACCATCCAGCATAGACTGTTTTAAAATTGCCGGCCGACCATCTTTTACGGGCTTT
Organism: Sphingobacterium ginsenosidimutans; assembly: GCF_039536865.1. Lineage (NCBI taxonomy): Bacteria > Pseudomonadati > Bacteroidota > Sphingobacteriia > Sphingobacteriales > Sphingobacteriaceae > Sphingobacterium > Sphingobacterium ginsenosidimutans. The sequence goes on along the minus strand of NZ_BAAAZK010000005.1, from coordinate 89,666 downwards.
ACAAGTTCGTCCGACAGGAACACAATCTGCTTACCACCGGATTGATTGATCTGATCTTTAACAATCGAAACACCGGTATATCCTTTCCAGTCATTTTTCTTCTCCAGCCATCCAGGCTTTCCGCCCAGGATAAAATCCATGGTGGAATGCTGGAATTGCCCCAGAATGGATTCACTCTCATTCCGTTCCCGTTGATGGGCATAGAAGACTGCGGGAGTAGCGTCGGTCACATCACCGATACTGATCACGCCGGTTTTCCAGCCCTGATCAGCAAGTACCGCTGCAACACTAGGTAAGGGTTTTCCAGTGGTATCGACCGCAATAGCACGATTATTTACTTTCTGCCCTACCGCAATGGCGGAACCTCCGGCAGCGGAGTCCGTATTATCCGAGTTCAAAGCCTCAGTCTGTGACAGTCCAACTGTTTTGATCTGTGTCATATTGAGCGCCCCACCATTGGCCAATGTCGCTGCTTTTACAGCGGCCAGCCCCATTCCATCTCCGATCAAAAGCAGAATCCGCTTCACCTTACGGTCCTGACCGTCATATTGAAAACTCGGTGTATAGATCGCCTGTGGTTTTGCCGACTGGAAAGATGACCGTTCACGCTGATCAAGAAATAACTCTAAGGTCTTGGGATGATCGGTATTGATCCAGTACACGCCGAGATTGATAAGCTGTTGCCAGGCATTGGGACTGTCGTGTGTTCCGTAAAAACGAAAACGGAGTCCCAGTGAATCAGCTTTGGCAACCGCCTTTTTGATGGCTGGAATATTTTCGGGTAATCCCTTACCGTTCCAATCCGTATAATCCTTTAGATCCGCACTGATCAATCCGGTCTGTACTAGGCTCGCTGCATCATAGCTCCAATTGACTTCGCCATCAAAAAACAACCATTTGGGATAATCCTTAAATCCATCTGGTTTAGGTCTCCCGCCTGTCACGATTACTTTAACAGCATTGGTATTTTTAAGCGGATTGAACAGATCACCATATTGCTCAAGCGCCTTGACAAGAACGGGCAATACCTGTTTATAGTTTTCTTTGACGTCGATAAGCAACTGTAGTTTTTTTGCTTTGTCAGCAAAGGCTGTTCCGCCATTTTTGCTGTATAGCTTAGCGACAGGATCCAGATAAAGCGCATTGAGCGTATTCTCCGTTTTGATTTCCTTTGCGTCGTGCGCAACCATCAATTTACCATTGCGCAGGAAAATATCTGCTTCAATGGATTGCATACCCGCGTAATAGGCTGTGTAGAAAGGCTGACTCTGCCAGTAATCATTATGACTATGTCCAGCATAGTTGATCGCCCCTACCTGTCCTTTTTCACGGTTGAACATCAGCTGCTCAAATTTCTCATTGAGTGTTTGTGCGGAAGACCAGATAGGTCCTCCGCACAAGCCAGCGATTATCAATAAGCCGCCCAATTTATTTCGGGAGACTTTTGGAACTTTTACCATCCTTGATTCTGTTTAATCAAACCTGCACTATTATCCACTTCCTGTTGAGGTACTGCCCAAACATGGTGAATTTTTGGGTCGAACTTACGACCGGCGAACTCTATTGGCATGCCTGAACCATTCTTCATCGCATAGGTATGAAGCGGCTTGGCATACGTTGCCTCGGCATCACCCCACCGTACTAAGTCACGATGACGGTCTGAAAATTCGCCCGCCAACTCATTACGACGTTCGCGTTTCAGATCAGCCAATGTCATACCTGTTTTTTCGATAAGGTTGGCGCGTTTACGGATCATATTCAATTCTTTATCTCCTGCACCAGCACCATTCAGCATAATCTGAGATTCGGCTTTAATTAACAGGATCTCTGCAAAACGGATCAAAGGTACATTTAGATCCGTAGCCATGTGATTTCCATTTGGACTCACATGAGTACCGATCGGAGACGGATGCGAGAAAGGCTCCATATATTTGTTGAACTGCATATCACAAGTCGCCGAACCTGCCGGTGCAAATATCCGCTCGCTACCAAAGAACATAAACTTATCCCCCGGCTTCAAGATCGTTGCTTCCCTACGGACATCACCTGCTTCATAAGAATCATAAAGTTCTTTGGTTGGCATATAGTAGCCCCAGCCATTGTATAATCCCCATGCTCCATTGGTCAACATCACACCCGGCAAAATAGATCCCCAGCCATCGGTACCAGCAGGAGTACTTGTAACAGACCAGATGTACTCTGGCCCCCAGTTATTCGCAGCTTTAAAGACATCCGTAAAAGATTTTTCTAAGCCACGTTTGCCCTGATTGATCACCATATCGGCATAGAGGGTAGCGTTTTTATAATCTTTCTTATACAGGTACATTTTGGAAAGAACTGCCCATGCGGCTACTTTATGTGCACGACCATAATCGGCCACATCTAGCTCATCAAAAAAGGGCAATTGATCAGCGGCTGACTTGAGCAACTTTTCAATATGAAGATAATTTTCTTCGACATTAGCCGCTCTTGGTGTTGCCTTTTCGTTGTCCATATTTTCAACGGTAACAATAGGGACCCCAGCGCGTTCGTCCGCATAATTCGCCGCCAATTGGAAATACATATAACCTGCATTAAAATTTGCTTCGCCCAAAATGCGGTTCTTTAGCTTCTCATCCATAGCGATGGAAGGGACATAACGTAGGATTTCATTGGCCTGTTTGATAATCGCATAGCGCATTTGCCATTGTGATTCGGTATAGCCACCACCGATATAATTGCGATTAAAGGTGCGAATATTTTCAGCTTGCGCATTATTTCTTCCAGTGACCATATCATCACTTGCGTTTAGAAACCAGGCAAATCCACGACCATAGAAATCTTCATCATCATAAAGATTGTAGAGTCCATTAGCCCCTTTTACGGCATCTTCTTTGGTTTTCCAATAGCTAGCCTTAGATGGTGCTCCTTCCGGCAGGATATCTAATTTATTCGTACAAGATTGAAAAGACACCCCCATGCCTCCTAAAAGCATGGCAAAACATATATTTCGAGTTATTTTTTTCATTGGAGTATTTTTTTACAGGATAATCAAGTTGAACCATTCGATTATAAAAACCCAAACAGTTCCCTATTTTATCCAAGTTTGAGATTAAAAAGTAACAGCCGCTCCAAACAAGAATGTACGTGATTGTGGATAACGACCCGCATCCACACCATAATTGTTCATTCCTACCTCAGGATCCATTCCCGTATATTTCGTCACAGTAAACAGGTTGGTTGCCGAAGCAAAGAATCGCAGCTTCTGTATTTTATACCTTTGTGTTAATTCCCGCGGTAGCGTATAACCAACGATCAGATTTTTTAAACGTAGATACGAACCATTTTCAATGTAGAAGTCTGACACGTTAGAGAAATTACCATTTAGATCTTTTACAGAAACACGTGGTATATCCGAATTCGGATTGGACTCTGAATATGCATTTTTTATTTCCTCAAACATATTATAAGGCTGTCCTGATGCTGCATTTAAACCTGTATATTTCAATGCATTGAACAGCTTATTACCTTGCACACCCTGAAAAAAGATATTGACGTCAAAGTTCTTATAGCTACCATTGAAAGTCACACCATAGTTAAAGTCAGGGTAAGCACTTCCTAAAAATACACGGTCCTTTGCGTCTATAATACCATCGCCATTCTGATCCACAAACTTCATATCCCCTGCCTGCGCATTTGGTTGTATTTTCGTTCCGGCACTGTTTTTATATTGCTCAGCTTCTTGATTAGATCTAAAAAGACCTGCGGTCTCCAAACCATAATATGAATAGAGTGCTTGTCCAGGTTCTGTTCGTAAAGGTTTTAGTATTCCGCGATAATCGACTTGAGAAGGAATACTTGGATACTGATCAATCAAAGATTCCACATTGTTCGTGATCTTGTTGATGGATGCTCTGACATCATATTGGAATGCCGCATCGGCTTTACTACTGTAGTTCAAGGCGATCTCTAATCCCTTATCTCTTACAAGACCACCATTTACATATTTATTTTTCACACCTGTCGTACCTGGAAGTGTGATTTGCATAATCATATTGCTTGTATTCTTAACAAAATAATCCGCATTTAAGGTTAGGCGATTGTTCAAAATACCCAGATCCAAACCAATATTGGTTTGTTTGGATTCCGCCCAGGTTAAATTCGGATTACCCATTGCCTCTTGAATATATCCAGGTAATAGAGCTGGTGTTTTTCCAAACCAAGCGTCCACACGTTTTAGTAAAGGACTAACTGCTGTAGAAGGTAATGTGGCCAAATCACCCAAAATACCATAGCTTGCCCTCAATTTTAGGGTATTAATTACTTCGGAATCCGAGAGAAATGCTTCCCGATGGATCGCCCAGGCTCCAGAAACCGACCCATAGTTTTGGAACTGATTCTCTTTAGCGACCAAGGAAGTACCATCCCGACGGCCAATCAACGTCAACATATAACGGTTGTCATAATTGTAATTTGCACGCAATAAGTAAGACAACAAGGCCGTTTTTCCCAAACCATCATCAACAGGCTGGATACGACCTGCATTGACCAAGTACCGGTAGTTTTTAGCTTCATCATCAAAGTTTTCACCAATGACATATTGATAATTCATTTTGGTCTGTTGATACATAAATCCGGCCAAGCCCTCAAGATGATGTTTGCCAAAATCCTTCTCATAAGTCAATGTTTGCTCCGCCAAGATATCTGTTGACCGCTCGGTTCTTATGGTAAGGGAATTGGACATATTAGGTTTTCCAATTTCTGGAATACGTGCTGTAAATTCTTTGAAATCGGTGAATTGCTTGGTGTAGGCAAAATTTGATCTAAATTTCAACCCCGGAAGCAATTTGAGTTCTACATATGGATTGATCAACAAGTTATGTACAGGATTATCCACGTCCAATCGACTTAAATAGGCCACCGGATTAATCACATCTCCATAAGATCCCGGACCATACTTTTCTGGAAGTCCTGAAAATTTGCCTGCGTCATCATAAACAGATACATTCCGTGGGTAATGAATTGCGGACAAAACAGCCCCTGTATAACCCGAGCTTGTATTTGCCCCCTGTCCGTTTGTAAAGGAATAGGAAATATTTTCGCCCAATTTTAACCATGGTGTCAACTGCGTTTGCGAATTTATACGGAAATTGTAGCGTTTTCCATACGTATTAATCAATATACCTTCAGCATTACGGTAGTTGAAACCTGTGTAAAAAGAAGACTTTTCATTGCCTGCACTTGCAGATAGATTATAATCCTGTGTGCGCGCTGTACGGAAAATCTCGTCTACCCAATCGGTACGTGTAATCTGCCCATCGGGATATTTTGCTGCATCAAAAGCGGGGTCGCGTGCTACACCCGCATTATCTGCCGCCAAATTGGAAATCATGGCGCGGTCTGCCGCATTCAACGATTGCAGGAGGTTATGTGCTTTTTGCAATCCATATTTCGCCTCAAAATCAATTTTTAATTCCCCTGCTTTTCCACTCTTTGTTGTCACTAAGATAATACCACCAGAAGCACGGGCTCCATAGACAGCCGCGGATGCATCTTTCAAAACACTGATATCCTGAATATCATTTGGATTCAGATCTGGTACCCCATTAAAAATTACCCCATCAATGACATAAACAGGTTGCTGACCATTCAAACCGCCCATTCCACGGATATTGATACTTGGTTTAGATGTTGGATCTCCGCCTTCAGCTGTTACTGTAACCCCAGGAGTCCTTCCCTGCAATACTTCCCCTATCCCCGCCATTGAACGGCTATTTGTACCTTTCAAATCTGTTGTAGCAACAGCACCAGAGACAGTACTCTTTCGTTGCGTACCATAACCAACCACCACTACTTCCTCCAGTTGACTGGAATCTTCTGTCAGGGTAACTGACAGGCTATTACCTGTCACCTGTTGATCCAGTGACTTGTATCCGACGGAACTAAAGCGAAGGGTTTCGCCTTGTTTGGCGGACAATTGAAATTGTCCCCTAACATCCGTTACTGTTGTTTTTCCTGTTTGAACGTTTTTAACTGTTACTCCTGCAACAGGCACGCCATTGTTCGCGACAACTGTCCCTTTAATTTGGTCCTGAAAGACACTGCTTCCGATGATGGAAGAAAAAGGCTTTTTTACGGGGAATGCTTGTCCCTGATAGGCAATCCCAAGCGCCAGTGGTAGAATTAGAAATTTATTCATATGATTGATAATGTGTGGCGAAAGTAGAAATTACGGGTTATTAAAATTTTAATATCATGTTAACAAAATGTGAACCCGCCTCCAGTTTATTTAATCGGTATATTTTTTTTGGTTTTCATAAAAATATAATTTTTTTTTATGTCTTCAAATGTATACACATAATAAAAATTCGATTTAGCAAGTCTTTTTTTTTACTTATCTTGTAATCCAAACAACAACAACCTTTATGATACCACAACTCAAAAGAATCGCGATCTTATGTTTGTTACTGATCAGCGCTTCCATACGACTTTTTGCTCAGGACAATGGAAAGGCGGACTGGTTTAAAGATGCTCGTTTTGGCATGTTTATCCACTGGGGCTTATATAGCGCTGCTGAAGGTATGTGGAAAGGTGAACCTTTACGGTATATGAATAATTATGCGGAATGGTTACGCTACCGCAACCGTGTATCAAAAGAAGAATATGGCAGCTTGGCCAAACGCTTTGACTGGAACAAGATAGATCCGGAAAAATGGGTACTCCTCGCAAAGGAGGCCGGAATGAAATATATGATCATCACGACCAAACATCATGATGGTGTGGCGCTTTGGGATACCAAAGTGGGAACGTACAGTTTACCTAAACTGAGTGGCTCCAACCGCGATGTGATCAAAGAAATCGCAGCTGCCTGTAAAAAGCATGGTATGAAACTTGGCTTCTACTACTCACACTGGATCGATTGGGAACATCCCTATGGCTGGAATCATCAGCAAGAATTATCCGGACACGTAACCGATGCCCAATACAATCAGTATTGGCAAGAGAAGGTAATACCACAGCTCCGTGAACTTATGAGTAACTACGGCGATATTTCGCTGATATGGTTCGATATGTGGATCCCTTATCAAAAATCAATCATCAAAAAAGAGCAGTTACTTCAGGTCGTAAAATTAATCCGCGAGCTGCAACCGAACTGTCTGATCAATTCACGTCTAGGTCTTCCGACAGATGCAGAAAATGTAGATTTCGAAACCCTTGGTGACAATCAATTTGGCAGCAACTATATTGCCCACCCTTGGGAGACACCGGGTACCATTGCCCACTCTTGGGGATATAATGGTCAGGAAAACGAGTGGAAATCAACAAGCCAAATCTTCCAATCATTGATTTCAAATGTCAGCCTCAATGGTGGATTCACCCTAAATATTGGCCCCCGAGCCGATGGAACCGTTCCTTACGAAAGTGTAAGCCGTTTACATGATGTAGGCTCCTGGTTAAATACCTATGGCAAAAGCATCTATGGTGCCACTGGTCTTTCTTTAAAAAACAATCATTTTGACTGGGGCTACCTGACCACAAAAACCGAACAAAATAAAACGGTGGTCTATGCGCATGTATTTAACTGGCCATTGGATCACAAACTTCGTATTACAGGTATCAAATCCAAACCGTCCAATATTGCAATGATGAAAGGTAACAGTTCGACGACTTTGAACTATGAGCAGAAACTGAGCTCAATCCACATTGACCTACCTGTGGATCAACCGGATCATTATGTTTCGGAAGTAAAATTAACTTTCGATGGTCCCCTGGAACTGGACAAAAATACCGTCCCTGAATCCACTTTTGGTGGTTTTTCCCTAAAATCAACCAATAGCCTCAACAATGACCTGAAAATCATACGTTATGACGGCAAAAATCCGACCCATGCTTTCCTCACAGGAAATACGAAGATCGACTGGGAAGTAACGGTTACAGAGGCCGGATCATATACGATAGATTTCTCTGCGCACAATCCCAATAAAGAAAATATTCCCTTCGAAATTAGCGTTGCTAGCCAACAACTGAGCGGAACTTTTGAACCTACAAATAAAATGGTTGTCGAACCAAATGAAAATAACTACACCGAAGAATTTGTAGAAAAGCGTATCGGAACATTAAAATTTGATAAACCGGGTAAATATATCTTGACCTACAAAAGTCAACAACAGCTTCCACTCTGGTTTAATTGGTTATGGCTGGAAAAAACAAAAAATTGAACTGTTTAGATCAATAACTAAAAAAAGGGCTTATGATGTTTTGTCTTCATAAGCCCTTTTTTATAATTGAAAACTGTGTTATATTTTTTCAAAGAAACCTTCCCCAACAGTTTAAATCCATATTTCCAAATCGTTTTTGAATGGATTAATTTTACAAAGGATTTATTTAAAACCTTCCAAAACCATTTGCTCTTTTCGGTGTTACACATAATAACCTACTCAGCAACCCGTTATGTAAAAATTACCTATTTTAATATTTTTTTATTATTTTGTGGTAAAAGTTACCAATTTTGTAAATCGAGACCAGACAAGTCTCATATCTTATAAATGAGTAAATTAATCCTAAACATTGTTGGATAATGCATCTGCAACGGGACTCTTTATCTACACCTTCCGCTCAAACGCAACGTTCGGGGTTAGAAGGATTGATTACAACTTCGGAAGATGGAACCATTTTACATCTCAACGCACGCGCATGCGAGCTTTTGGCCTTGGACGAGAATGGAGCTAAAGGCAAGAAATTACATGAATTAATCACATTCTATTCATCTGACGACGCATCCGCTCTCAGCCCCGAACGCCCGCCCTTCCAAATTGCTTTTAACACCAATCAAATCCATCAGGAAACAATCTTGGGAATCGCAATTGAAGGCTCCTTTAGGTGGTTTGTATTTCAAATCACGCCATTCACCGAAGAAAATAAGCCCCATCTACTACTATCTTTCATCGATGTCTCCAAACTTGTCAATCAGAATCAGGCATTAAAAGATAAACAACATGAACTTCAATTACTGGTTGCCTCACTCAATGATCTCGTTTTTGAAGTCTCCGACATGGGGGTATTTAAAAATTATTGGACAAACGATCCGAGTTTGCTATTCTATCCACCGGAGGAATTTCTGAATAAAAGCCTGATCGAACTTTTCCCGGCAGATCTAGCCATACCGACAATTCAGCTGATCCAAAATTCATTAAAGCTTGACCGTGAGTTTAAAATGGAGTTTCAGTCTCCTTCGGAAAAACATAAAGACAGGTGGTATAGTTTGCAGATAAAACCCATTCACCGAACACAAAACCGAGTTGCCTTGGTTATTTCAGATATAACCAAACAGGTAGAATCAACAGAAAAAATAAGATTTAACGAGCATAAATTCAATCAGGCATTCCATTTCTCAGGTTTGGGTATTGCATTGACAAACCTCGATGGCTCTTGTATTGAGTCAAACAATACATTGACAAAAATCGTGGGCTATACACAGGAGGAAATGTCGAAAATGAAATTCACCCAAAAAACACACCCAGATGACATAGAACGCGATACTGAGCTTCGTAAAAAGCTTATTCAGGGTGAAATTGATAGCTTTACCGTACAAAAACGTTTTCGACATAAACTAGGCCATTTTGTATGGTGCTCTGTCACCATGGCGGCTGTCTTCGACAGCACCAATACGCCATTGTTTCTGATCAGCCAGATCCAGGATATTTCCGAATCCAAAAAAAATATCGAGATATTAAAGCAACAGAAAATAGAATCCGATCTAGTTAAAATTGATCTCGAGACCAAAGTCAGGCAGCTGGAAGAGTTTGCCAATATCTTGGCACATAACCTAAAGGGCCCCTTGAGCAATATGCCAATGCTCATCGATGAACTCAAAATTTCGAAAGATGAAAAGGTGAAGGCTGATTTTTTAGATCTTTTAAAAATTAGTAGTGAGCAACTCACCGAAACCTTACACGACTTAGGCGATATCCTTGAATTACGTTCAAATAAATCGCTCGTATTCGAGAACTGCAATTTCCTCGATGTATATCTGAAAGTAAAACAACAGTATATTCAGGAAATACAATTGAAAAATGCGATGATTTCAGTAGAATTCAATGTAAAACATATTCATTACCCCAAAATCTATCTGGAGAGCATTCTGAGTAATCTCATCAGCAACTCCCTTCGGTTTACAGCGCCAGGCAAAGCACCACATATTGAAATCAGCACTTCCATGGTAGAGGACGGCACATTGCTAACTGTAAAGGACAATGGACTAGGCATCAATCTACCTAAATATAAATCGCAGCTTTTCATGTTCAAGAAAGTTTTCCATCGTGGTTTTGAGAGTAAGGGTATTGGATTATTTCTCACACGCTATCAGGTGGAGTCACTGGGGGGCAAAATAGATGTACAAAGTGAACCGAACGAAGGCAGTGTCTTTTCAGTCAAATTTTTAGAAAGAACGTAATGAATCAGGAAAATAAAAGAAAAATCATCCTCATAGACGACAATGCGATATTACGCACTATTTTCGGCTATATGCTTCAGGGATTTTCAGACTACCCCATTGAATTTCACCCTTTTAAGAATGCATTGGATGCATTGGATTTTTTAGACACACATGATATCAGTGCATCTTTGGGGCAACCCATATTATTTGTTGATATCAATATGCCTTTTATGACGGGTTGGGAATTGATGGACGTTTTAGAAGATAAGCCCGATTTCATTAATCAAACCAAGATTTTTATCATCAGCTCTTCTACAAGTAAAAGTGATCAGGAACAACTGGCAAACTATCCTTTTATAAGTGATTTTATCTTGAAGCCTTTTGGTAAGGAGTTGTTATATGAAATTCTGAGACAGGGCAATTAAAAGATTCTCATACTCAACAGATGCTTTGCCTTCAGAGGTCTGTTAGGAACATTATTACTTACCCAAATATGCTATTAAACCCTTAATATGAGCAACTCATCTTAGTTGAATAAAAAATAGGAACCAGCAAGATACAGGTTCCTATTTTTATTTAAATTATTAGATTTTAAATTGTTATATCGCCTTGCATTTGTCGGCAAGCCAATTCTTTTCTTCACTTGAAAGATGCGTTGATAACTGATCAAATACCCATTGATTATAATTATTCAACCATGAAAGATGTCTTTTTTCCAATAGGGATTTCTCAATCAAGTCTGTCGCAATATAACATATTGTCAATGTCTCAAAATCCAAGAAGTCGCCGAATTCCGAGGAACCCGCTTTACGAGTCAACACCAAATTCTCGATACGGATACCATGCTTACCAACACGGTATAGACCAGGTTCAATGGAGGTAATCATGCCCGGTTCAACAGCAACATCTATCGCAGCAGCATTAAATGTCTGTGGTCCTTCATGTACATTTAAGAAAAATCCAACGCCATGGCCTGTACCGTGACCATAATTACGCAAAGTCTCCCACAATGGGCGGCGGGTAATCGCATCGATTTGATACCCACGGGTGCCTACAGGAAAAATTGCCTGCGAGCCCTCTATTGTGCCCTTCAGCACCAAGGTATAGTCCTCTTTTTCCTCCTGGGTAAGTCCGCCGAGCGAAACAACTCGTGTAATATCCGTTGTACCTGTTTTATATTGGCCACCAGAGTCCACTAACAACAAGCCCTTTGGACGTAAGGTATAATTGGATTTCTCATTCGCCGAATAATGTGGCAATGCACCATGGTCCAGGTAGCCTGCGATTGTTGTGAAAGAAACATCAACAAATCCCTCTTGGCTCTCACGAAATCCACGCAATTTATCTGCAATAGAAAGTTCAGACAGCTCTTCGCTGGCAACGTTTTCTTCCAACCATTTAAAAAACCTAGTAAGCGCAACACCGTCTTTTACAAAAGTATGCCTGTTATTTTCAACTTCTACTTTATTCTTAATTGCTTTTAAAGTCGTAGAAGGATTTATTTTTTCGACTATTTTAACGCTTTCTGGAACGCTATCAAACATCGCAAAGCAGGTGCGTTTTGGGTCAATTAAGATAGCCTTTGCCTGCAATGTCTGGATCGTCTGATAGATATTGTCGTACGCAGCGATTTCAACACCATAGCTTCCTAACTCAGCAACGGTTTCGGCGCTCAATTTCGACGGTTCGATGTAAAGTGTCGCGGTATCAGGAGTGATCAATACGAATCCCAAAACAACTGGGTTGCAAGGTACATCCTGACCACGGATATTAAGTAACCAAGCAAGATCATCCAACGAAGATATTAAATGTGCATCGGTCCGATTTTTCTTCATTTCAGCCCGTACAGCTTCAATCTTCGCCACGGTAGATTGTCCTGTTGTACTTTCAGGCAACAAGTAGGCCTGCGCTTTTGGCAACTCTGGTCTACCCGCCCATAAATCAGCTAGTAAATCAACATGACCATCCACCTGAATATCCAAGGGTTCCAAGACTCCTTTGACAGATTGAGCCACCAAGAGTGACGCCAGATTTCCGTCAAAAGCAACTTTCGCTCCTGCATTCAATTTTTCTCCTAACCAATCCGCATACTCCGCCGCTGCCTGGACTTTCAGTTTAACCAATTCAAAACCGGTTCCTTCCAATTGCTCCACTGCCTGGACAAAATAACGGGAATCTGTCCAAAGACCCGCAAAATCTTGTGTGATTGCCAAAGTACCCGCAGATCCTGTAAACCCTGATGCCCAAGCAATACATTTGTAACGTTCTGGTAAATATTCACTGATATGAGGATCTGATGATGGGATAATATATCCATCGATTCCTTGAATCTTCATAGCCTCACGAATAGCAGCTAATTTTTCGATATGCTTCATGTCGTATATACAATTTTATGCAAGTTAGGATTTTTTAGGGTCGAATGCCTAACTTTAAGCCAAATAAAACAAACAAGTCAACGCGTATATGCATACATTAAAATTGTACGCCCATCGCACCAAATGTAGAATATCAAATAACGGGACCGTATAAGGTCCGACGAAATTACATGTTAATGAAGAAAATTGCATTATATTCCATTGCACTATCGACCTATGCACTGACCGGCATGACAAGTTCTTTATTTGCACAGGATATCCGAGTTAAAATCCAAGACGCATTTAATCAGTTTCAAAATCAGGAAAATGTAAAAAACGGCATCAGTTCTTTAACGGTATTTGACGGAAAGACAGGACAGACGATCTATGCTGTCAATGAAAATATTGGGCTGGCCACAGCTTCCACCATGAAAGTGATTACTGCGGCTACGGCATTGGATTTTCTGGGCAAGAATTATCAATTTAAAACCACCCTATACTATACCGGTACCATAGATGAAACCGGTGTGCTGAATGGCAACATCATTGTAACGGGGACTGGAGACCCTACCTTGGGCAGCGACCGTTACCCGGAGACTAAAGCGGATGTCGTGTTGAACAAATGGATCGCAGCTATTCAAAAAGCTGGGATACGAAGTATCAATGGAGCAGTTATTGCCGATGACCGCCTCTATAATGGCAATCAACTCCCCGGGGGATGGATCTGGACAGATATGGGTAATTATTACGGTGCCGGCATTTCATCACTCAACTGGCATGAAAATGCTTTTGGAATTGATTTTAGTCCAGCAGCCAAAGTTGGTGCAAAAGCTGAAATTATCCAAGACACGACACGAGCTCCTTACCTGAACATTATCAATGAAACCACAACAGGTCGAGCAGGCAGCGGGGACAATGTTTATGCCTATGCTGCCCCCTATTCTACCAAGATATTTGTCCGCGGTACTTATGGCCAGGATTTAAAGAAAACCATCGAGCTCGCTTCCCCCGACCCTGCATACGATCTGGCTTTTCAGCTGAATGAAGGTCTCAAGAAACAGGGCATCCTTGCAATCCAATCTCCCGCAACAGGGGCGAAGATGGATTCAATAGACGTATCCCAAAAGCAAACACTGGATGTGCACCTATCCCCTACCATGGATAAAATTGTCTATTGGTTTAACCAAAAAAGCATCAACCTCTATGGGGAAGCCCTATTAAAAACTATTGCCTATACCACTGCGGGAAAAACAGGAACGGATGATGGAGCCAATTACATACAGAAGTATTGGAACGCCAAATTAGGGATCAGGCCAAGCGAACTCAACAGTATGGACGGTTCAGGGCTTGCGCCGCAAAATAGGGTCACCACACTTGCCATGAACAAAATCATGCAATATGCACAAAAGCAAAATTGGTATCCTGTATTCTACGAAAGTCTGCCGACCTACAACGACATGAAGATGAAGAGTGGAACAATCGGTGGCGTACTGGGGTATACGGGCGTTCATACCAATAAAAATGGGCAATCATTTACCTATACGCTATTGGTCAATAATTATTCGGGATCAGGGTCCAATATGCGCAAGCAAATGTTTAAATTGCTGGACGTTTTGAAGTAACATATTATTGTCTATTTATAATAAGATATTGGCAAATATTTCCAAATATCAAAAAGAATGATAGATTTGTAGCCTTAAATTAATAAAATCGTAATGAGTAACACTAATCGTAAACAGGCAGCGTTAAATTACCACTCAATGGGTAGACCTGGAAAAATAGCTGTTGTTCCGACAAAACCAACAAATTCGCAAAGAGACTTATCATTAGCATATTCTCCTGGCGTAGCGGAGCCATGTTTGGCTATTGCCGAGAATAAAGAAGATGCTTATAAATATACCGCAAAAGGGAACCTTGTTGCTGTTATCAGTAACGGTACAGCTGTATTGGGCCTAGGTGATATCGGCGCCCAAGCAGGTAAACCTGTCATGGAAGGAAAAGGTTTATTGTTCAAAATTTTCGCCGACATCGATGTATTTGACATTGAAGTGGACACCAAAAATGTTGACGAGTTCGTGAAAATTGTAAAAGCATTGGAACCTACTTTCGGAGGTATCAACCTGGAAGATATCAAGGCTCCTGAATGTTTTGAAATTGAGCGTCGCCTGAAAGAGGAAATGACGATTCCCGTTATGCACGATGATCAACACGGTACAGCGATCATTTCGGGTGCAGCCTTGATCAATGCCTGTGAAATTATTGGAAAAGATATCTCCAAAGTAAAAATCGTCGTTAATGGTGCTGGTGCTGCTGCGATGTCCTGTACAGCAATGTATATTTCTGTGGGCGCAAGCAAAGAAAACATTGTGATGCTAGACAGTAAAGGTGTTATCCGTACAGATAGAGAAAATCTGGATAGCATGAAAGCACAATACGCTACTGATCGCGATATCCATACCCTAGCGGATGCCGTAAAAGACTCTGATGTATTTATCGGATTATCGGCTGCGGATGTCATGTCTCCTGAGATGCTGTTATCAATGGCTCCTAATCCAATTGTTTTGGCGATGGCCAATCCAAATCCGGAGATTGCTTACGATTTAGCGATGGCTAC
Organism: Sphingobacterium ginsenosidimutans; assembly: GCF_039536865.1. Lineage (NCBI taxonomy): Bacteria > Pseudomonadati > Bacteroidota > Sphingobacteriia > Sphingobacteriales > Sphingobacteriaceae > Sphingobacterium > Sphingobacterium ginsenosidimutans. Next base: position 74,284 of record NZ_BAAAZK010000005.1, on the reverse strand, counting down.
CCGTAGTGATATTATCATGGGTACTGGCCGTTCGGATTATCCAAATCAGGTAAACAACGTATTGGGTTTCCCTTACATTTTCCGTGGTGCTTTGGATGTGCGCGCAACAGCAATTAATGAGGAGATGAAAATTGCGGCTGTACGTGCGATTGCTGATCTCGCGAAACAACCAGTTCCGGAAGAAGTCAATCAAGCTTACAATACCAACAATTTAAAATTCTCTGAAGAATATATTATTCCTAAACCTACCGATCCACGTTTGATCACAGAGGTTTCTATGGCTGTGGCAAAAGCAGCGATCGAATCTGGTGTAGCGAAAACAGCAATCGAAGATTGGGATAAATACCGCGATGCATTGCGTAAACGTCTGGGTAAAGATGATGCGATCATGCGCAATTTAACGATGGCAGCTAAAAGAGATCCAAAACGTGTTGTCTTTGCTGAAGCAGATAATTACAAAACATTACGTGCTGCTCAAATCGTAAAAGAAGAAGGCATTGCGCTTCCAATTCTTTTAGGTAAGAAAGAGAAAATCCAACGTCTGATCCAAGAGTATGCTTTTGAATTAGATGGTGTAGAAATTATCGACCCAGTTGCTGAGGTTGATGGTGAAACAGAGCGTTCAAAAAAATTCATCGAGCACCTTTATACCAAAAGACAACGTAGAGGAATCTCTCGTTACGACGCGCGCAAGCTGATGTTTGACCGCAACTATTTCGGTGCTTCTTTGGTTGAATTTGGCGAAGCAGATACATTGATTTCTGGTATGACCAAAAATTATGCAAACACCATCCGTCCAGCATTGCACGTTATCGGTGCTAAGCCGGGCAGCCGTGTAGCAGGTATGTATATGATGCTAACCAAAAAAGGGCCTATTTTCATGGGCGATACGACCGTGAATGAAGATCCTACTGCGCAAGAATTGGCTGATATCACCTTGCTTTTGGACAAAGCTGTTAAACGCATGAATATCCAACCGCGGATTGCATTATTGTCTTACTCTAATTTTGGCTCCAGTGAAGGAAAAACACCGACCAAGGTAAGAGCAGCAGCACAGATTATTCACGACCAACATCCTGACATCATTGCTGATGGTGATCTACAAGCTAACTTCGCCTTAAACAGCGATATGTTGACTGACAATTTCCCATTCAGTTGTTTAAACGGACAATCGGCAAATACGCTTGTTTTCCCTAACCTAGAGTCAGGTAATATCGCCTATAAATTATTGCAGGAAGTCGGTGAAGCGGAAGCTGTAGGTCCTATTCTTTTGGGTATGAACAAACCGATCCATGTACTACAATTGGATAGCTCTGTACGTGAAATCGTCAACATGGTGACCATTGCCGTAGTTGATGTTCAAGCTCATCTTAAAAATTTATAGAATCGCTTAAAATCTTCCTATATTCGTATTACTATGTACGAATATTTCAATGGAAAATTAGCATATAAAGCCCCCACTCATGTTATTATCGACGTGAGTGGGATTGGCTACTATGTTCACATCTCTCTTTATACCTTTTCCCAAATCAAGGATCAGGAAAACTGCAAATTATTTATTTCGCTGCAAGTCAGGGAGGATTCCCACACACTGTATGGCTTTGCCACAGAAGGCGAAAAGAAGCTGTTCGAGAATCTGATTTCGGTTTCAGGCATCGGCCCCAATACGGGTCGAATGATACTTTCATCCAATACACCTGATGAAATACAGTCCGCCATTGTCAATGGTCAGGTTGCCTTAATTCAGAAAATTAAAGGAATCGGCCCTAAAACAGCACAGCGTCTGATCCTGGAACTTCAGGATAAATTGAAAAAACAAGGTGTGGAAACGCTCTCGACAACAATTCAATCGCAATCCGTCCCAGACGAAGCTTTGTCTGCATTGGTTATGCTAGGTTTCAACAAAGTGGCAGCTGAAAAGGTATTGAACACCATTTTAAAAACAGAAAGCAACCTTTCTGTAGAGGATATGATCAAATTAGCACTAAAGAGGCTATAAAATGGGATATCATGGTTTGTTTGTTGATCCGCTGACGAACACTCTGTTGATCTGATACATCGCTAGACACACAGAACAAAATATATAGCTCATACTATAAAAGGAACTTTCGGGTTCCTTTTTTTATTTTCTCAACAGCCGTCTTCATTCGAATGCCGCATAACGATACTGTGTTTCGTACAACGAACTCCTAGGTAACAATGTATGAACTAAAAGTAGACTAACAGGGACTTCATAGGGATCTTATACGGACCTCATTCGGATAAACACGCATGAAGTCCGTTTTATCCCCGTCTAAAATTAGTGTTAAAAGCATAGAAAAAACGAAGAAGAATTAAACTTGCCCCCTCCTTAACACGAACTTATCTGCTTCGATAATTAAGTGATCCGCTTATATCTATGTAGAACCGTGGGATAATAGCAATTGAAATAGAGTTTATCGGATTACAAGTACGGTTATGAGCTTAATAATTACAGTACATCTTCGAGAGATAACACAAACGATTGCCCTATCAAAAACAAACATATAATCAGTTAGTTACAAAAATACACAAGAACCTTCCTCTACCTTGCTACAGCCTATTTGTTACAATCTGGCGTTGCTAAAACGTATTTATTACCTTATTTTTAGCACTTCGTATTTCAGTTATAATCGCACACATGAAAAAATTATTTTCACTTGCGCTCGCTTTAAGTTTAGGAGCAGCAGTATTTGCGCAAGAAAAGAAAGACATCACGTTGAACATTGTTCCTCTACCGCAACATGTTCAGATCAAAAACGGGTCATTTAAAGTCAATACAAACACTAAAATTGCATTTGACAGCGATGAGGATAAAAAAGTTGCCACTTTATTCCAGGATTTTCTAAAAAGCAACTACAACCTCAATCTATCTTTAGTTAAGTCACCGGCTAAGAATAGCATCTATTTTTCGTCCAAAAATGCAAAATCCGCAAACACAGAAGCATACGAACTTAACATTGCTGCGGATCAAATTACGGTCAGTGGAAAAGCATCAGGTCTGTTTTATGGCATGCAATCGCTGATCCAGTTACTACCTGTCGACAAAAGAGCAAGCATCGAAATTCCACAGGCATCCATTCAGGATGAGCCACGTTTTGCTTACCGTGGACTGCATCTGGATGTTTCCCGTCACTTTTTTCCTGTAGAATTTGTTAAGAAGTACATTGACATTCTAGCTTCTTACAAATTGAATACTTTTCACTGGCACCTGACGGATGATCAAGGATGGCGCATTGAAATTAAATCACACCCGAAGCTAACACAGATCGGTGGCTATCGCAATCAAACGCTTTTAGGTAACTATAAAACTGATGGTGACTATGATAACACGCCTTATGGCGGTTTCTACACCCAGGACCAGATCAAAGAAGTCGTGGCTTACGCTAAATCTAAGTATGTTACCGTCATCCCTGAAATCGAGATGCCCGGCCATGCTTTGGCAGCACTTTCAGCTTACCCAGAGCTAGGTTGTGGGGATAAACCGGGACCGTATACCGCAGCACAGACCTGGGGAGTATTTGATGATGTATTCTGTGCCGGAAAGGAAGAAACATTTAAGCTATTGGAAGATGTAATCGACGAAGTAATCCCATTATTCCCTAGCGAATATATTCATATCGGTGGCGATGAATGTCCTAAAACAAGATGGAAGACATGTCCGCATTGTCAAAAAAGAATCAAGGATAACAATCTTAAAGATGAGCATGAATTACAGAGCTATTTTATTCAACGTATGGAAAAATACATCAATAGTAAAGGTAAACGTATCATCGGATGGGATGAGATCTTAGAGGGCGGTTTAGCACCAAATGCGACTGTTATGAGCTGGAGAGGTGACCAAGGAGCTATCGATGCTGCAAACCAAGGCCATGACGTCATCATCACGGCAAATAGCTATGGTCTATACTTTGATCACAAACAAGGAGCTGATCAAAATAGGGAGCCATTGAGTATCGGAGGTCTTTCGACATTGGCTAAGGTATACTCTTCTGATCCTATGCCTAGCAAAATCTCTGAAAACAACAAGAAACATGTCTTGGGTGTTCAAGCAAATATCTGGACGGAATATATCGGTTCTTCCAACAAAGTAGAGTTTACCATCTTACCGCGTGTGTTGGCTTTATCTGAGATTGCCTGGACACAACCGGAAAAGAAAAACTGGAAGAATTTCTCCGAGCAACGTGCGGCACGTCAACTGGCAAAGCTAGATCAGACCAATACATTCTACCGCGTACCTGAGGCTTATGGTATCTCCGATACAACGGTATACGCTTCAGAATATACCATCCGTGGTTTGAAACCATCAGTGGAAGGTGCCAAAATCTATTATACACTAGATAACTACGATCCTTCGGAATTAGATCTAGAGTATACAGGTCCGGTTAAAGTGACTGTTCCAAATAGTAAAGAACGTGTATTCAAAGCGGTCGTTATTACTCCTTCTGGAAAAAGAAGCAATTACATCCGGGTAAACATTATCAATACAAAGAAATAAAATAATATACCCCATGCGAAAGCGCTAATATTCTGTTAACTTTGAGCAGATATTAGCGCTTTTTTCTGAACCACCTGTTCTTTCGGGGGGGCAGAAAGCACCTTCAGTTGATTTTCTTTGCTGTGGGTGTTGTGAAAGCGTCTATTTCTACAAGAATTTAAAAGAATTTTTATGGCTGAGGATTTACAAATTGCCAAAGGCAGCAAAGAGGAACAATATCAGAATTTACTTCCGCAGATAGGTGGATTGTTACAGGGAGAAAATAATCAGGTTGCAAACCTTGCCAATATCGCAGCAGCGTTAAAGGAGCAGTTTAATTTCTTTTGGGTGGGTTTTTATCTTGTAGACAGTACTGAAGAGCTTGTTCTCGGCCCCTTCCAAGGTCCTGTTGCCTGTACACGCATAAAAAAAGGGCGTGGTGTATGCGGTGGAGCCTGGGCACAGGAGAAAACACTCATTGTACCCGATGTAGAGCTGTTTCCCGGACATATCGCCTGTAGTTCTCTGTCACGCTCTGAAATCGTATTGCCCGTATATAATCAGGGGGAAATTATAGGTGTTCTCGATGTGGACAGCAGTGAACTGGACAGCTTCGATGAAATTGACGAAAAATACCTTACCCAAATCTTGAAGTTATTGGACAATTAGTGTCTAGATAACGATAGCAATATGTCTATCGTTCAAACATACAAATCAAAGGTCAGCGTTAGTCCCTGTTAAAAAAAACAATGTGATAAAATCCTAACGTCTCAGAATTGGACACTATATCCTCATGTTTTATGGGAGCTTCCGTAGATTATTCTTCGAATATTTTACTGTTGAAATTCCCATATCTTGACTAATTTATCATCACTAACGCTAAAGAAATACCGACCATCGTCAGACCAGACTCCTGCATTGACAGATAGGTGATGACCATCTTGCATTTTGTCACGGCTCATATTCTTCAACAAAGCAAAATCCGCGTTAGACCAAAACTTCACTGACTTATCCCGGCTTACCGTGGCGAAAAATGGTTCAACTGGATGTGGATAGATTCCATATACAGTAAACAAGTGTGGGACAAATGAAAAGTTATTACTCAACTGACCAACTTCGGAAATAATGAGTTGAGCATCACGTCCACCGCTTAACAGTCTATTTTGAAGAAAAGCTAACGAAGTTGTGGGCATGGTATGGAGCTGCATACGCTCAATGACATGAAAGTCTTCACTATCCAGTAAATATACCCAGCCATCTTTATCACCCAATGCAATTCTGTTTGAGTTTTCATCAACGGCAATACTCCGAACAGTCGTTTGGGATAGCTGTAACTCATAAATACTTTTATATGTTGCGAGATCGATCACATAGAGTCGTCCTTCCTCCCCTACAGCCAGCAGCTCATTTTTTTGTTTGACAAACGCTAGAGCAAAGATGGCTTTTTTACCCAATTGTAAACTCGCGACAAGTTTTTGTTCTTGCACATCCACAAAAAGTAGTTTCCCCTCACGTAGTGCAATCGCTAAGATCGCTGTGCCTGGGATTAGTTTTAAAGCATACACAGAGGAAGTCACTGCACAAAGGATACGTTTAAAGCTATTTTTTTCGATATCCCATTCAACCACGCCCTTGTCATTGCCACCTGTAAAGAATGTATGCGGATCGTATCCTTTTTCTACACAAAAAATAGGATTTTGATGTCCGGGTAATGTCGCTCTTAATTTAATATCCATAGTAATATCTTCAAGTTCTCCAGATGACATTTGGAGAGGTCATTCTTGATCAATCTTCTTCCAATTGACCGTCCACTTCTCATTGAACTGTTCTTTGCTTCGTTTCACTCACTCACTCACTCACTCACTCACTCACTCACTCACTCACTCACTCACTCACTCACTCACAATAAAAGCGCAGAAAATAATAAAACCTTCATGCTTTCAAACAAGCACCAACAGCTATGAAAATAGTCTGAAGGTTCTTTCTCCTCAATAAACCGAATGTAGCGAGCTCATTGATACCTTATGAAAAAATACGGATCAATAAAAAACAGGCAATTCAAAAAAAGAAGTGCAGTATATCTACAAATATACTGCACTTCCAAGACTATTTTGTCATATTAGGTTAAAGCCTCGTTCCGATCCCTAGATCCAATCAAATTTATTCAAGCATATTCAGGGTCGATAGCAGAAGCTTTCTTTGAAAAACAGCGCTATTGGTGTCTGCTTTCAAGATTTTTAGCAATTGTTTCCAACGAAAAGCCTTTTTCACGCAACAATACGATCAAATGGAACAATAGATCGGAAGTCTCATTGATAAAGTCGGTCTCCGTTTCCGTTAATGCTGCGATCACGGTTTCTACTGCTTCTTCACCTACTTTTTGAGCGATCTTATTAATTCCTCTGGAACGCAGACGATTGACATAGGATTCGTCGGAAGGATTTTCGTAACGATGATTTACAATACGTTCCAGCTCCAATATGAAATTTTGATTGAATTCCGTATTGAAACAGCTCCGACTTCCTGTATGACAAGTAGGTCCCATCGGATCAGCCTTGATCAATACAGTATCTTTATCGCAGTCGATATGAATACTCTTTACATTTAAAAAGTTACCACTCTCCTCTCCTTTGGTCCAGAGACGATTTTTGCTACGTGAGAAAAAAGTCACGCGCTTTTCCGTCTGTGTTTTTTGCCAAGCCTCTTCGTTCATATAACCCAGCATCAACACTTCTAGTGTTTGGGCATCCTGCACGATCACTGGAACAAGTCCGTCACTTTTTGCGAAATCTAACATTGTATTAGTATCTAGTATTTAGTATCTAGTATTGAGACTCTGGTAGTGCAAGCCGAAGGCTTACATACTATCTATTTTCTCCTCTTTTTATTCTTTATTCCTTGATCCACGACTACCGCACAACAATATCATTATGGCGTAAGGTTTGTTTAAGATCTGGAATCAATATTTCCCCATAATGGAATACAGAAGCTGCTAAGGCAGCATCCACATTGGCCTGTTGAAAGACATCGACAAAGTGTTGTTGATTTCCAGCACCACCGGATGCAATTAAAGGGATATGAATGCGATCGTTTACAGCTTTTAAAAATCCGTTATCAAACCCATTCTTCGTACCGTCGTGATCCATTGATGTCAGGAGAATTTCTCCGGCACCCCGTTCCTGCGCTTCCAGTATCCAATCCAGGGTATTGATCTCCGTCTTGATACGTCCACCACTCAGATGAACAAAATCTTGCCCTTCAATTGATCTAGTATCTACCGCAACCACAACAAACTGGGCACCAAAAGCCGCAGCCATTTGATTGATCAGTTCAGGGTTGCGCACAGCCGCAGAGTTGATGGATATCTTATCCGCCCCAGCATTTAACAGGATGTCGGCATCTTTAATTTCATTGATACCGCCACCGATTGTAAAAGGGATATTCACCTGACGAGCTACTGCCTTTACAAGATCGATTGTCGTCTTGCGCCCTTCATGCGTAGCCGCGATATCTAAAAAAACAAGTTCATCCGCTCCTTGTTGGGAGTATTCGTAGGCTAGCTCAACAGGATCCCCAGCATCGCGCAAGTCTACAAAATTGACTCCTTTTACTGTACGTCCATCTTTAACATCCAAGCAAGGAATTATCCGTTTTGCCAGCATGTTAAAATCTGATTAATGATTTAAGGTTCCAATCCTTGACTTCATCGATGGTGATTCTATTCTCATAGATTGCCTTTCCTACGACTACTGATTCTACTCCGCCCAGTTCCTGAAGTTTTTGAATATCATCCATCGAACTGATACCACCGGAAGCAATCAGCTTAATGATCGGTGAATGGCTCAACAGTTTTTGATATAATTCTACACCTGCACCACCCAATTTACCATCTTTGCTAATATCGGTACATAGAAACCTAAAGAAACCCAGAACCAAGCATTTATCAATATACTCAATCAATTTAATCGGCGAACTCTCTAACCAACCTGAGTATTTGATCACTTCATCCAATACGTCAATTGCGATCACAATATGATCCGCATATTTCACTTTACCTTCATTTAAAGTCGCTAGTTCTTCCAAAAAAGAAGGATTTGTAATCGCTTGCGTACCCACAATAACACGGTATACACCAGCATCTACCAATTCTTTTACTTTTTCAATGCTCCTTACCCCGCCACCATATTGGATTTTCATATCTGTCTTCTGAATAATATCGAACAAATATGCTTGGTTACTAAAATCACCTTTGGCGCCATTAAGGTCTATGATATGAACCAATTCAGTACCATTCGCACGATAGTTTTCTATCTGCGCTTCCAAACTAATATCATAAGTTGTAACGTCGTTGTAGTTACCCTCTCTTAAACGGACAACTTTTTTGTCCAAAACGTCTATTGCTGGAATGATATACATAATCGAATATTTTTAGTCTATTTGAATAGTTGAAAAATTGAGCAGCAACTGCTCACCTGCTTTTCCGGACTTCTCCGGGTGAAATTGTACACCAAAGAAATTATCTCTGGAAATGGCAGCTGAAAATGGTGATCCATAGTCACATTTTGCGGCTGTAAACGTCGTATCATATTCAATATAATACGAATGCACAAAATAAAAATAAGTCTGATCTTCAATATTCGCAAATAAAGGATTATTTGCTTGTACCGAAACGCTATTCCAGCCCATATGAGGCACTTTGCCCGCTACTCCGGCATCAAAATGTAACGTTTTCAAAGGAAATAGCTCCAACATATCGGCATCCCCTTCTTCTGAATATTCAGTCAAAAGCTGCATGCCAACACAGATACCCAAAACAGGTTTACGCAGTTCTTTAATATAGGGTACTAATCCCGACTCACGCAATTTATGCATAGCTGCTCCCGCATGTCCTACTCCTGGAATAATAATACGATCGTAAAGATCGATCTCATCCGCAGTATTGATCATACCATAGGTCACCCCCACCCGATCGAGTGCAGCAGTCAGGGAAAAGATATTCCCAGCGCCATAGTTAATAATTCCTATCATTTTTGAGATTTGAGTATTGAGATTTGAGTATTGAGACTTTGGCCTCACAAGCTTACGCATCATTCGGTCATCGTTAATCTTTACTCATTTATCCCATGGATTCTCTTTATTAATTAAACAAAACTACAAAACACCTTTTGTACTTGGCAGTTGCATATGATCTGCATCTCGTCGTACTGCTTTCTTAATAGATTTAGCAAAAGCCTTAAAAATTGCCTCGATCTTATGGTGCTCGTTATCCCCCTCGGCTTTGATATTTAGATTTGATTTGGAGGCATCAGAAAATGATTTAAAGAAATGGAAGAACATCTCCGTCGGCATATCACCTATTTTCTCACGTTTAAATTCAGCATCCCAAACAATCCAATTGCGTCCACCAAAATCCAGCGCAACCTGTGCCAGGCAATCATCCATTGGTAAGGTGTACGAGTAGCGTTCAATACCACGCTTGTCTCCCAATACCTTCAAAAACACTTCGCCCAAAGCAATCCCTGTATCTTCGATGGTATGGTGCTCATCGATATGAAGATCGCCTTTAGCTTTGATCGTTAAGTCCAATGCACCATGTCGGGCTATTTGATCCAACATATGGTCAAAGAAGGGCAATCCTGTTTCGATTTCCGATTTACCAGAGCCATCCAAGTTCAATTGAATAAAAATATCCGTTTCATTCGTTTTACGATGATGTTCGGCAGTACGTGTTCCCAATTTCAGAAATTCATAAACTGTTTTCCAGTCCATTGTTTCTAAAGCTACGACTGTAGGGTCAATGTCCACATTCTCCAATGCGCCCAATTGATCATTCGCCCGCAACCAGATAGCTTTCGCCCCAAGATTTTGAGCAAGCTTAACATCATTTACGCGGTCACCAATAACAAACGACTGACTTAAATCATATTTTGAAGCGTCAAAATATTCACCGAGCATGCCTATACCGGGTTTACGTGTATCCGCATTTTCGTGTGGGAAAGTCTTGTCAATATGTTCTTTGGCAAATACTACACCCTCTGCTGCAAACGTATCAATCACAAAATGATGGACAGGCCAGAAGTTTTCTTCCGGATGGGAAGATGTCCCTAGACCATCTTGGTTGGAAACCAAGATCAATTCAAAATCCAGTTCCTTCGCGATACGTGGCAGGTACTGTAAAGCACCCGGGAAGAATTTTAATTTTGCAAAAGAATCAATTTGCTCATCTTCTGGTTCCAAAATTAATGTTCCGTCACGGTCTATAAACAGTACACGTTTTAAGTTATCAGGCATAGTATTATTTATTGATTTGATTAAGTTTTTCTAATAATGTCCGGTTCTCAGCAGGTGTCCCAACAGTAATTCGCAAGCAGCCTTCACAAAGTTCTACTTTAGAACGATCTCTGACGATGATCCCATATTGAACCAGATAATCGTAAACTTCTCTCGGCTGTTCCATCTTGACCAAGATAAAATTGGCATCAGAAGGAGTGATATACTGTACATAATCCAGTTCGAGGAGCTCGCGTACCAGTTTTTCACGCTCCGAAACAGTCTCTTTGATCCAGTCATTGACTTGATCTACATTATTCAAGGCCTCCAACACGATATCCTGTGTTGCTTGATTAATGTTATAAGGAGGTTTAATTTTATTATAAACTGCTATAATTTCTTTACTTGCAAATGCCATGCCCAACCGCAGCGCCGCAAGTCCCCATGCTTTAGATAAGGTCTGCAATACCACCAGGTTAGGATATTCAGCCAGTTCCTGTGTAAATGACTTCACAGCGGAAAAATTGATATAAGCTTCATCGACAACAACAAGTCCCTGAAAATTATTCAATACCGTTTCTATATCCTGACGACGGATAGAATTTCCCGTTGGATTATTTGGTGAACAGATAAAAATCAATTTGGTATGCGCATCTATCGCATTAGCGATACCATCCAAATCCAATTGATAGTCTGCTGTTAGGTTTACTTTCTTGAAGGCGACATCGTTGATATTTGCAGACACCTCATACATACCATAGGTAGGTGGAACTAAAATCACATTGTCCACACCGGGTGTACAAAATGCACGATATAAAATATCTATAGCCTCATCGCTTCCATTACCCAAAAAAATATTTTCTGCGGGTACACCTTTTATGTTTGAAAGTTTTGCTTTGACTTGATGTTGGAGTGGGTCTGGGTATCGGTTGTAATCATGGTTTAGTGGGGATCCAAAAGGATTTTCATTGGCATCAATCAATATGGATGCCTCCCCTTTAAATTCATCTCTAGCGGACGAATAAGGTACGAGCTTCTTGATATTTTCCCGTAGTAGGTTGTTTAAGTTGAATGGATTATCCATTATAAAAAAATTAGAGCCGTAAACTTAGATAAATTGTTTATCAAAAGCAATATAATAAGCAATTTAAAAAGCATTTGATCGTAGAAATGTGGTATAAAACGCACAAAAAACTAAACTGAAAACCATTTTCCTTCGATAGAAAGTTCGGTATCTGGGAATGCCGTTCGTGCCTCTTCCAATAAAGGGTTCAAATCCCGATAACGGGCGGAGTAATGTCCCAGCAATAATTTCTTTGCATGAGTTTCTTTTGCGATCTCCCCAGCCTCCAATGCTGTTGTATGGAAAGTTTCCTTCGCTCTGTCTACCATATCATGCAAGAACGTAGATTCATGATACATAAGATCAGCATGCTGAACATAAGGCAGATAGTCAGCTGTACGTACCGTATCCGAACAATATACGTAACTTCTGGATTTAGGCGCAGGTAAGCTCAATTGGTCGGCCGGATAAACATTCCCATTTTCGTCTACATAATCCATTCCTTTCTTTATGGCAGGATAATAGACTGTGGGAATATTGAGTGCCTGAACCACATCACCGAGTAAGGTGCGGGCTCGCGGTCCTTCATCGAAGCGAAAACCTGTACAGGCAATACGATGTGTTAAAGGGAATGTGCTTACTTTCATCGTTCGATTTTCAAAAATAACACCGGGCTCGTCGGGTGAAATCGGATGAAAAATAAGATTATAACGTAAGACTGTCTCAGAATGTAGAAATTGTATATCCAAAATCTCTTTTAAGGCAGCCGGGCCATATAGATGAAGATCACTTTTACGTCCGACCAGGTGCATCGAAGAGAGCAACCCCACCAAACCTAAGTAGTGATCTCCATGTAAGTGGCTAATAAAAATATGTCCTAAGCGATTGCTTTTAATTCCATATCGGCTGAGCTGCATCTGCGTACCCTCACCACAGTCTATTAAAAACAATTGCTCATTAAAGTTCAACACTTGGCTAGTCGGATGGCGATCAAACATCGGTGTCGCGGAACTATTTCCTAATATCAGAACTTCAAACTTCATATTAATCTTCAATTGTCCCCCGGTATTCAGATTCCAATTCGTGCGCAAAGATTAAATCTTCAGCAACCTTAAGTGATGGCGCAATCTTTATCGATTTATCCAAGTGCGACACGCGAACCATATCCATTAATTTAGGACAAAGATTGACCAAAATAAATACGCCACCAACAGATTGACATAAACGGTGTGCCAGTATCCCCAAACGAATACCCACTTCATCCGTCTTTTGGACATGAATCATATCCAAAACAATATTGCGTTGACCAATCGTATTGCGCAACAAAAACTCCCCCTTCAGTTTAGCTGCATTATCAGCATCTATCACTTCGACATGAGGCTCTATCACAATATAACGATCGTGCTTATCAATAGTGTACTTCATAAGTCTATTTCATTAGTTTGAGGATACAATGTACTAATAATTTAGCTCTTTTAGGGCTTTTGCCACATTTCTTTCTACACGTTCCAGTACATTTTCCTGATCAGGATAGACAAATTTTTCTCCAACAATATGTTCGTATAGTTCAATATAGCGTTCGGAAATTGAAGCAATAATTTCATCTGTCATCTCCGGAACCACTTGCCCATCCTTACCTTGAAAACCATTATCGATCAACCACTTCCGAACAAACTCTTTTGATAGTTGTTTTTGTGCCTCACCTTTTTCCTGACGTTCCTGATATCCATCTGCATAGAAGTAACGGGAAGAATCCGGTGTATGGATCTCATCAATCAAGACGATTTTGCCATCTTTTTTACCAAATTCATATTTGGTATCCACTAGGATCAATCCTCTTTGTGCTGCGATTTCAGTTCCGCGTTGAAACAATGCTTTGGTATATTTCTCCAATTGCACATAATCCTCTTCGCTTACAATACCTTTTTTCAAAATATCTGTTCGAGAAATGTCTTCATCGTGACCTACGGCTGCTTTGGTCGTTGGAGTGATAATTGGCTCTGGCAATTTATCATTCTCTTTCAGTCCCTCAGGAAGAGACTCGCCACAGACTTCACGTTTACCAGCGGCATATTCGCGCCAAGCATGCCCAGATAAATAGCCACGGATTACCATTTCTACTTTAAACGGCTCACACATCTGACCGATAGTTACACTAGGATCTGGTACAGATACAACCCAATTGGGGATAATATCAGCTGTAGCCTTTAAAAATTTAGCTGCAATCTGATTTAACACCTGCCCTTTGTAAGGGATAGGCCGAGGAAGTACCACGTCAAATGCCGAAATACGGTCAGAAGCTACCATCGCCAAGTAAGTATCGGCAATCGTATACACATCACGTACCTTTCCTCTGTAAAAAGCTGTCTGGTTTTCGAAATTGAAATTTGTTTCTTTTATAGCGTTCATGTTCAAAGTAAAATTCTTATGTCAGTAGTTATTGATTAAATATCGCCGTATGCTTCCAAAATACGTCGCACCAATTTATGACGAACCACATCGCCGCCACTCAGGTGAATAATATCGATACCTTCAATATTTTCCAGCAAACGGATTGATGTCGAAAGTCCGGATTGATTCTTTTTGGGAAGATCGACCTGCGTCATATCACCTGTAACAATAAATTTTGCGGTAGGTCCCATACGAGTCAAAAACATCTTCAACTGCATATCCGTTGCATTTTGGGCTTCATCCAAAATAACGAAGCAGTTATCAAGCGTACGCCCCCGCATAAATGCCAATGGCGCAACCTCGATGGTACGGTTTTCTAAATATCCTTTTAGTTTTTCTGCTGGGATCATATCGTCAAGCGCATCATATAGTGGTCTCAAATAAGGATCAACCTTTTCTTTCAGATCCCCAGGTAAAAAACCCAAGTTTTCTCCAGCTTCTACAGCCGGCCTAGTCAAGATGATCCGTTTGATTTCCTTATTGCGAAGCGCTCTGACTGCCAGTGCTACAGCTGTATATGTTTTTCCTGTTCCTGCTGGGCCAATGGCAAATAAGATATCATTTTTGGAAATACTATCAACCATCCGTCGTTGGTTGGCCGTACGGGCCCGAACAATCACACCATTAGGTCCATAAACAATGGGTTCGGAACCAAATGCCGCATTCTTGGCCGCAATTTCCTTTTCCTGCTGTGCGGCTGAGCCTGCGCTCGCCCCTAGGAGATTTTCAAAATCCAATAGGGTAATGTTGTTGAATTTCTCTAGATGAGCCATAACTTCCTTAAACGATTGCTCAAATAGTTCCAATTCCTTCGCATCTCCCAGCACTTTCATTTCACTTCCACGAGCTACAATCCGCAATTTTGGGAATTGTTTCTTCAAATAATCAAAGTGCTCATTGTCTGCTCCCCATAATATGGGTAAATTCAGACCATCTAATGCAATTAGTAATTCGTTCAAATTTTATCCTATTTTAGAAATAATTAGATTGTAGCCATTACGCAATAGCTCCTGTACGTAATACCATTCAAAATTAACGTATTCTAATGAGAAAAAAGGCCATCTAGCTGAGATTTTTGCAAAAAGAAAACCAAATTATTTTTTTAACGTTTCATACATAAGTTTCGCTTTTAAAAGTGGATCTTCAAGGTACACAGACCAATTCTTTACAGTAGAAATAAAAGCTATGTTTGTGTATATCAATTGAAAAAAGTTATATTCAAAATAAGTTCTTCAATTAACTTTACAAATCAGCTGATAAATAGTAATTTTGTCCTCTATTTGAATAGATTTTCAGGAACAGAATATGCAAACGACAGGAGATCTATTTCTATTCATTCAAAAAGGGAATTTGACAGCAATTCGGTCTACTTATAGATTATAATGGCAGTAATTACGTTAACGACAGATCTAGGACATAAAGATTTTTATCAAGCTGCGCTAAAAGGGAGCCTTTTAACGCAGTTGTCTGATGTTAATATTGTCGATATCACCCACGAGATCCCAGCATTTAATATTCCGCGCGCAGCCTTTGTACTTGGCAATGCGTATCATTATTTCCCAAAAGGAACCGTACATATCATCGGCATCAATACCCTCTTTCATGAAGAATCCAAATATATCGGCATGAAATACAGGGATCATTATTTTGTTGGTGCAGACAATGGAATTTTCAGCTTACTGTTGAATGGAAATGAACCGCAGGAATTGTACGAGCTCAATTTGATGCAGGACCTGAGATACCTCCATTTTCCCCTTGCAGATATTCTTTCGAAATCTGCCTGTCATATTGCAAAAGGAGGCAAACTGAAAGATGTCGGCACTCCCATGCACCAACTGATCGAAAAAGTCACTTTACAACCGATCTTTGACAAAGACATGATCCGTGGCAATGTTATTTATGTGGACGCTTTTGGCAATGCCATTACCAATATTTCCAAAGATCTGTTCAATAAAGTCCAAAAGGGACGGAATTTTATCTTGTATTTCAAACGCAATGAAACAATCACCAATCTTTCTTGGCATTACAACGAAGTCGGTGAGGGTGAAAAATTGTGTCTTTTTGGTATCAGTAATTACTTAGAAATTGCCATCAACAAAGGCAATGCGAGCCAACTCTTGGGGCTTCACGATGACGATTCTAATGTCATTCGTATCGAATTTAAAGATTAATTTCATAAATTCATTCCTAGAAATAGTTTATTCACTTCAATCTGTCCCTAAACTACCCAACGGGGTTTTGGCAGTTTAACACTGAATTTTGCGGATCTGTCAGCCCCACTTTGCCTTTTGACAAATAGATGCGATTTCAGTAACGTTAATTTCAGATTGATTGTTCAAATTCAAGTATGAAATCTTTAAAATACACACTACTATCTTTTCTGTTATTGTTTAGTCTTGGGCTTCTAAATGCACAGGAAAATGCAGATTCCAGTGCTTTTGAGGTACAACGCAAACGTGTCAACAGCCTACTCGATGCACGGCAACAGAAGTTTGGCGCCTATGACACGAGCCTTACCCAGAAAACAGGCCTTTTTGGCCTATTCAAATCCAAAGGCGATATGCAAAAAAGTATCGATATCCTGAAGGATGTCGTGATCACGGACAATAACATTTTTTTGGAGACACAGCAGCTGCTCAAAATAAAAGATTTCGAAAAGGACAAATTTCGACAGATGGCGACTGAATATGACAAACAGATCTCCGCTTATATGGGCACGATCAATAAGCTTCAAAACGAGAATGAGCGACTCCGGACCGAGTTGGACAAAACCGAAGGAAAGGGTCTAGCTGGTAATTTATGGTTTTACATCGCTTTGCTTGTCATTATTATCCTCGCAGTGTTATTGTACCGTAGTCATACACAAAAATCGACAGGCATCGGCAAAAATTCAGATTAGTTCGTTGGATCTCTCCGATCAATCGGTGACATGTACCAAGAAAACAGGTCAAAATATAACTTTAATTGATTAAAATAGGTAAAAAGCTAAAAAATTGACCAAAGTATGATAGCAAAATATTTTTAATCTCTTTACATTTGTCCTCGCAACAAAACATTGAAGTAGCGGATTATGGCAAGAGGTTTCAATAGTGGTAATAAACAAGAAGAAGATCTACCAAAACCAAAGTTAAATAAGGAGCTCCTATTACGGGCTTCGAAAATAATGACCTATTTAAGGCCTTATCGGGTTAAGTTTGGAATGGGCATGTTATTTCTGGCATTATCCAGTCTTTCTATGCTGACTTTCCCTGCACTATTGGGCGCTATGATTGATGCTGCTCAAGGTAAACAAACCTACACTTGGTTAACTCCGGAAGTTTATTACATCGGCGGGGTCGCTTTTGTTATCCTATCGTTCACCTCCATTGTTTCATTTTTTCGTATCCGTATCTTTGTGGAGATCGGAGAACGTGCTTTGGCAAAAATACGTAAAGACACCTATCATAAACTCATCTCTTTGCCAATCGAATTTTTCGCCAACCGCCGCGTTGGAGAATTAAACAGCAGGTTATCCGCAGATCTATCTCAGATCCAAGACACCCTGACGACCACATTGGCTGAAATTTTAAGACAATTGATCAGTCTTTGTTTTGGTGTATTTCTGTTGGTCTGGGTATCACCCAAATTGGCTTTGATGAATCTATGCATATTACCCGTTATTGTGGTTGCAGCCATTGTCTTTGGGAAATTCATTCGTGAATTATCCAGACAGGCTCAGGATAAGATGGCAGAATCAAATAGTATTGTTCAAGAAACATTATTAGGAATCAGCAATGTAAAAGCTTTCGTGAATGAATACTTTGAATTCAACCGCTACAGTAATCAGATGGACTCAGTTGTCAAATTAGCCGTCAAGGGAGCAACCTTCCGCGGGGCCTTTGCCTCCTTTATCATATTCTGTATTTTCGGAGCTGTTATAGCCGTCATCTGGTATGGCGCGGCATTGGTATCTATCCACGAGATATCTGTTGGAGATTTAACGACTTATATCTTGTATTCTATGTTTGTCGCTGGGTCAATGGGTAGTTTGCCAGAATTATACTCGAACATCCAACGCTCGCTGGGAGCGAGTGAAAGGATCCTGGAAATTCTGGATGAGCCGCAGGAAGATATCAAGGTTGAACCGAGCTGCAAAGATATTCGTAAAAAGATCAGTGGAGACCTCAGCTTCAATCACGTAGCATTTGCCTACCCTAGCAGACCGGATATTGAAATCCTCAAAGACATTAACTTTACGGCTAATGCAGGCGATAAAATTGCCATAGTCGGCCCTAGTGGGACCGGTAAATCAACCATCGCATCTTTAATACTACAATTTTATACAAACAATAAAGGTGAGGTACTTTATGATGGCAAGCCCGCCTCAGACTTTGACCTCTGTGATATACGGAACCAAGTGGCCATTGTACCACAGGACGTTTTATTATTTGGCGGAACTATACGCGAGAATATCGCTTATGGTAAATTAGATGCCACCGAAACTGAAATAACTGAGGCCGCCCAACGTGCCAATGCACATCAATTTATATTAGGTTTTCCTGAAGGTTATGATACCATCGTCGGCGAACGCGGGGTAAAACTTTCTGGCGGACAACGTCAACGCATTGCTATCGCCCGTGCGCTACTCAAAGACCCTGCTATTCTGATCTTAGATGAAGCAACATCCTCTTTAGATTCAGAATCTGAACGTCAGGTTCAAGATGCCTTAGAGGAATTAATGCGTGGCCGTACGTCCGTTATTATTGCACACCGGCTTTCTACAATCGTCGATGCGGACAAAATCATTGTGGTCGAAAATGGGGTTGTTTCGGAGAGTGGAACTCATTTCGAATTACTACAGAAAGAAACTGGCCTCTATAGACACCTGTACACCTTGCAATCCAAACAGCAAAAGGTAGATATGTAAAATTTTGTTAATTATTGATTCTTTTTAAACAAATTGTCCCAGAGATTGTTCATTTGGTATCATACTTGATTATCATTTGAATACACAATAAAATAGAAGAATTATGAAAAATAAAAATGGATTAGTGGCATTTGCTTTGGTAGGATTGGCTGCGGGAGCTGCTGCATGGTATCTTTTAGGAACCGATGACGGAAAAAAACAATTAGATCGTGCAAATGATGGCATCAAAAGCTTAACTAAATCATTGAAGGATCTTTCAAAAAAAGAAGCTAGAAAAGCACAAAAGTTAGCAAATAGAGCTTCTGCTGAGTTGGACA
Organism: Sphingobacterium ginsenosidimutans; assembly: GCF_039536865.1. Classification (NCBI taxonomy): domain Bacteria; kingdom Pseudomonadati; phylum Bacteroidota; class Sphingobacteriia; order Sphingobacteriales; family Sphingobacteriaceae; genus Sphingobacterium; species Sphingobacterium ginsenosidimutans. The sequence continues at coordinate 54,782 of NZ_BAAAZK010000005.1, read as the reverse complement.
ACTTAAAATCAAAAGCTCAAGCTGCTTTCAGTAAAGCTTCAGATGATGCCGATGCATTGAAAAACAAAGCAAAAGAAGCCGGTAGAGAGGCTTTGGACCACGCAAACAATGCAGCTCAGAATTTAGCAAGTAAAATCGACAACACAACCGATGCTGCTAAATCAAAAATTTCTAATGCATAAGTAAAAAAAACATTTTTTTAAGAATTGATGGTTTAACCACCTCCTGTGGTTAAAATACATTTGTATCTTTGCGGAATATGACTTTACTGCAACAGGTAAAAACTTTGATTCTTAAAGACATTATTCTGGAATGGCGATCAAAATACGCCATCAACGGAATCCTACTATATGTCGTATCTACTGTATTTGTTTGTTATCAAGCATTCAAATCAGTAGATACAACAGTTTGGAATGCATTGTTTTGGATTATTATGTTATTCGCTTCAATCAATGCAATCAACAAGAGTTTTGTTCAAGAAAATCCCAACCGACAGCTCTATTACTATTCACTAGTTGACCCAAGGGCGATTATTCTCGCCAAAGTTATTTACAATATGTTATTGATGACCATCTTGGCGACAATCGCGTATTTCGTTTATTCAATCATATTCAAAAATCCACTGGGGGATCCCACGCTATATTTCATTTCAGTCATTCTCGGTAGTATCAGTTTTGCCAGTGTATTTACCATGATTTCTGGCATAAGTTCCAAAGCTGGAAACAACAGTACGCTCATGGCTATTTTGAGTTTTCCGGCTATCATCCCCTTACTGATCGTATTGATCAAGCTCTCCCGCAATGCCATAGAAGGCCTGGAAAGGGCGGCAAGTACAAAAGAAATAATTGTATTACTCGCAATTAATGTAATCACGATCACTATTTCTTTATTGTTATTTCCGTACCTTTGGCGAGATTAAATTTTAGAATTGAAAACAAATTAAATTCAATTTACCATGAGAAAAAAATGGTGGAAAATATTAGCTGTCCTGATTATCTGTGCAGTCATTATCAATGGCCTTCTGGGCCCTGTTCCCCGCCTATTTATCCTTCACGAAAGTATCCGAAACGTTTATTTCCATGTGCCGATGTGGTCTGCGATGATCGTGATGTACCTGATTTCAGTCATTTATAGCATCAAATACCTCAATACAGGAAAACAAGAATATGACCTAATGGCTATTGAAGCTGTTAATACAGGTATTACTTTTTGTTTTTTTGGTTTGGCAACAGGAATGTTGTGGGCAAATATTACCTGGGGTGAACCTTGGCCAAATGACCCCAAATTAAATGGTTCAGCAATAGCGACTTTAATGTATCTGGCCTACCTCGTACTCCGCAATGCGCTCGAAGAAGAGCAAAAAAGGGCGAAAATATCTGCCGTCTACAATATCTTTGCTTTTCCGATCATTATTGTATTACTCTATATTCTGCCAAAAATGACAGATTCGCTTCACCCCGGAAGTGGTGGTAATGCTACTTTTGGCCAGCTACAAATGAGCAACGAGCTTCGTCCAACATTTTATGCCGCAATGATCGGATGGCCAATGATCGCTTTCTGGATCTGTTCACTCCGCTATAGAGTACGTTTATTGGAAAGAAAAGAACAGGAAAGCTAATCGTAATCATCAATAAGAATAAGAGGCAGGGTATTTTTCATGTCTTTGAGGATATTCACAGTCAACAACGAGCTTAGGCTCAATAAAAAAGGGGTTAAAATAGCAATCGCCAAAAAGTTCTCCAGCATAAATTAATACTGGATTTCATGCGGCGACAACATCGATAAAAAATAGAAGTCTGATAAAACCAAAGCGTAGATAATATTGGCAAACAATGCTTTTTATTTACGCAGGTCCTAATCAGCCATTAAAAGACAAATAAATAGCATGAAAAAAATAACATTGTCAATTGCATTATTAATCCTATCAACTTTAAGCACATTTGCACAGGATGACGTTGATATGGCAACGGGCTTACGTAGTGAGGGCAAAATCTATGTGGTTGTTCTCGTGATGTTGGTCATTTTTCTAGGTCTTGCCTTCTTTCTTTTCTTGCTTGACCGTCGTATAACGAAGTTGGAGAAAAAGAATAAATAGTCAAATATTTATCGCGCGCCATGATTATCAGTCAGTTCAGAAATTACACACCAATAAATATCCTATTTTTATCCCTTGTGGGTTTTGTATTATGCCTTGGCATATTCTTACACGTACCGGATAAACTTGATTCTGTAATTTTTGAACCTGCACTAGGAAATCTACTCGGAGAAAACAATTTAATCAACCTCTCCCCAGCAACCAACGTCTTTATCACACTGATCCTGACCATTTTTCAGGCAACGATACTGAATCGGATCACGAGCCATTTCAATCTGCTTGGAAAACCTAGTTTTTTGGTCGCATTGATGTATATGACACTGGCCAGTTTATTTTTACCCTTTCTAGTTCTGTCTCCCACCCTTATCTGTAACTTTATTTCGATCTGGATGTTGAGCAAATTGCTTTCTCTCTATCGTCAGACAGACGTAAAGGCGGAAATGTTCGATCTGGGGATGATTGTCGGCATAGGAAGTCTGATCTACTTTCCTTTCTTGAGCATGTTCTTCCTGCTGTGGATCGCCCTACTTATTTTTAGACCATTCAATTGGCGTGAATGGATCACACCACTATTGGGACTGGCTACAATCTATTTTATATTAGGGGTAATCTATTTATGGGTAGGAAAAATGGATTTGTTTTACACCATATGGTTGCCATTCACCTACAAATTCCCAACGGCTATCCGTATTCAATTATTTGATTACCTGGTATTGGTTCCTGTACTCTTTACACTGATCCTCTTCTTGTTGATCCTCAAAGATAATTTTTTCAAGAGCATTGTGCATATCCGAAAATCCTTTCAGTTGTTATTTTTCATGTTATGCTTGGCTGTAGCCTCCTTTTATTGGAATAAGAAATTAACTGAGGCCCACTTTTTACTCTGTGCTCCCCCGGTTGCGATTTATATGGCCTACTACTTCACCTACGCCAAAAAGAAATGGTTTTTTGAGGTCGTGTATGCAATCATCGCATTAACCATAATCTACTTTCAATTTTTCTAAACATTTGTACAACAAGTGTTTAACCTTTTTTAACAAAATCGGCTTAACAAGCTCACAAAAATTGAATAGTTTTGTATGCGAATAAAAGCAAAGAACATTTAATTACACGAGTCAAAAAACTCAAAGATTTCACAAAAACTAAATAAACATTAGTTTCTCAATTTTATAGATTGACCATGCAGAAACGCTTTATAAGCTCTCTAAGAAATAAATCACTCCAACTGTTGTTAGCAGGTGGAATTTTAGCTAGTTCTACTACCGCATTTGCCCAAAAAACGACATCCGCTTCACCTTATTCTCAATTGGGGATAGGTCAGATACGTGAAGATTTATTACCTCAGTATAGAGCGATGGGTGGTATCAGTACGGCAATCCGTACATTAGATGGCATCTATTACAATACCAACCCGAGCAATCCAGCATCTTACTCCGCTGCGCGACTTAGTGTATTTGACGCAGGGCTGTATGGCAACTACACGCAATTAAAATCAACAACCAGATCTGCAAATACTGCTGATTTTGCATTTAGCCATATTACCATGACTTTTCCAATGCAAAAGTTTGGTGGCATCAGTTTGGGGCTACTGCCGTTTTCGGATGTGGGCTATCGTACCAATTCACAGGAAAGCATTAATTCGCAAACATTTAACAAGGTTTTTACAGGTGAAGGAGGCCTCACAAAAGCTTATGCAGGTTGGGGGGTACGTGTTTATAAAGGATTGAGTATCGGTGCAAATATGTCTTACCTATTTGGTACATTAAATGACTATAGCCGTGTTGAATTTCCTTCATCCTCTGGAGCTTTAAATCCGCAACGTCAAAATAAACGTGAAATCCAAGGTATTATTTTTGATTACGGCTTACAATACGAACAGCCTATCGGCAAAGAATATGCCTTGACCTTTGGTTATTCGGGATCGCTAAACAACGATATAAAAGAGCGAACAACGATATTCGACACAAGGACTCAACCATCATCAGATCCAGACAATCAAAATATTCCAATCGATACAACCTATATGTCTGAGCGCATCAGCAGGCATTTGACACTTCCATTAAAACATAATATAGGTGTTACCCTTGCACGAAATGGCAAATGGTTGGTTGGGGCAGACTTCAAATATGCAGACTGGTCAAGATTTCAGGTCAGAAATGGTGAAGGCGAGTTGCGCAAAAATTATGGTGTATCAGTTGGTGGTCAGTTGACACCTGATAGATCTTCGCTCAACTATCTGAACCACGTAGATTATCGCCTTGGATTCAGATACAACAAAACCCAGTATTTCCTAGCCGGTCAAGATATCAATGATATGGCCGTAACAGTGGGTGTGGGCTTACCATTAGCCAGAACACAATATTCAAGTGCTTTCTCGAAGATCAATTTTTCAGCAGAATTTGGCCAAATGGGTAAAGTAGCCAATGGCCTGTTACGTGAACGTTATATCAACTTCAATATTGGCTTTACGCTAAATGACCGTTGGTTTAGAAGAAATCAATTTGACTAAGATAATGGTACGCAAAGTATCTGAACTATTCATATCACAAAATATATCGCCCCTGGTAATTCAATTTTTGCTAGGGGCGCTCTTATTGACTTCCTGCGAGCCAGATCTAAAGGAAGTCGACCGGATCGCCAACTTAAAGAAAGAAGAGGCTGTGGACATTTCACGCCATGTCGATGTTATCTATAGTGATTCAACCCGGGTTAAAGCGAACCTAACCGCACCCGAAATGCGGATCAAACACGATAGTACAGAAGTCTATGAGTTTCCAAAAAGCATAAAAATCATCTTCTATGATGAAAAGCTAAAGGAAACACAACGTATTACCTCTGACTATGCAATCAGGAAAGAAAAAGAGAAAATAACAGTCTTTACCAAAAACGTCATTGTCACCATGGCCGATGGGTCCATTATGAAAACGGAAGAAATCGTTTATGATGAAGGAGCTAAAGATCCCAATAAAACTTTTTACAATAATGTTCCTGTCCAGGCATTCTTTAAAGATCAAAGGGGAAACCTACAGGGATCATCTTTTACATCCGACAAAGACCTGCAACATGCCAATATACAGAATGCAACTGGTGTTGTTATAATCAAGGATAACAGTCTGTTTCCATCCATAGGTAGATAGAGAGATCATACTTTCATTGGCCTCCCTACTATCATGTTATTTACTAGCCTAAAGATATGTACCTGCAAGTAGATCCCGTAAGCAACTCTGTCACAGATTTCTTAAAGGATATTACAGTCACCTGATCAAGACCCTCTTCAATAAAAAATAGCGCAATACAAATACTTTTCAAATTTGTTTTATTACATTCAGGAAAATATTCCGTTTTTTTTTATAAAAATTGTATCTTGCACCGCATTTTGCTATGCTATGCATAAATTAACGAAATACAAGTATTTACACAATATAAACACAATAAGCAGACTATGGGATTAATGGGCTTTTTGCGTAACAAAGCTGGTGTCATCTTGACCGCAGCCATGGCTATCGCAATTTTAGCATTTTTACTAGGCGATGTCGTTCGAGGAGGGGCTCCTTTTTGGGCTAGACATCAAAATCGTGTAGGGGAAGTCAACGGAACTGAAATTGAATATCCTGCGTTCAACCAACAGGTGGAACAAGCAGAAGAAATGTTCAAGCAACAAATGGGTGGCGCTGTTACTCCTCAAATGAGAACATACGCCGTACAACAGGTTTGGAATCAATTCTTATCCAGAGAAATCTTGAGAAAAGAGATTGAAAAAATCGGTTTGACAGTAGGTAGTAAGGAATTAAATGATCTAGTACAAGGGCCAAATCCTTCAGCTCAGATCGTTCAGGCATTTACCGACCCACAAACTGGACAATTTAACCGTGGTCAGTTGTCAACATTTATAAGCCAAATCAACACAGCTGGCAACCAAGCCATGGCTGATCAGTGGGAAGCTTTACTTGAGGGTGTGAAAGATGAACGTCTAAGCAGCAAGTATGGCGAGTTGCTTTCGAACAGTGTATACGTAACTTCATTGGAAGCAAACGAAGAATACCAAGAACGTAATAAATTGGCGAACTTCAAATACATTCTTTTAGACTACGCTTCTGTAAAAGATGCTGAGGCTAAAGTGACTGACGCCGATTTCCAAGAATACTATAATGAACATAAAAGCATGTTCAAAACACAAGAGGAAACACGTGCGATTCAATACGTTACGGTAGATGCAAAACCTCTTGCAAAGGATTCATTGGCTGTAAAAGAAGCGATTGACAAGTTAAAACAAGACCTTATTGTTGCAAAGGATGATTCGTTATTTGCATCTATCAATTCGGACAACAAGTATCCTTTCACCTATGTGAAAAAAGGCCAATTGAGTCCTTCTTTGGATTCAGTAGTTTTCAATGTCGCTGCAGGCACTACAGTAGGTCCATTCCTAAGCAATGGTGCTTACGAAATTGCAAAAGTGGTTTCAACTGTCGTAGGTCCCGATTCTGTAAAGGCTTCGCATATCCTATTGGATGCTACTGCTGAAGGTGGTGTTGACAAAGCTTTGGCAAAAGCTGATTCAATCAAAGGGCTGATCCAAAAAGGAGATAACTTTGCAGCTTTGGCTATTCAGTTCAGTAGTGACCCTGGAAGTAAAGCAAATGGTGGTGAGCTTGGTACTTTTACAAGAGGTCGCATGGTACCAGAATTTGAAAAAGCAGTATTTGAAGGTAAAGCCGGAGACATTAAAGTTGTAAAATCTCAGTTTGGTGTGCACATTATTAAAATTGAGAAACAAATCGGTACAGCAAAATACGCTAAGGTCGCTATCATCGATAAAGTAATCAATAGTGGTAAAGAGACTTTAAATAATGCACACAGCAAGGCAACAGCTTTCTTATCTGCTGCAACTGCTCAAAACTTCGCACAAGAGGCTAAAAAACTTGGTTTAGAAGCCAAAACTGCATCACGTGTTACTGCAATGGACAATGTACTTGATGGTACTGAAGCACCTCGCGATTTGATAAAATGGGCTTTCGAAGCTAAAAAAGGTGATATCTCAGATAAGGTATTTGAAACTGAAACTTCTTATATCCTGGCGAGTTTAGTGAATGTACAACCAAAAGGGGTACTTTCGTTGGACGCTGTGAAAAAAGACATCGAGCCTGCAGTTAAAAACATGGTTAAAGCTAAAGTCCTAAAAGAAAAATTTGGCAAAGCTTTAGCTGGAGCTTCTTCAATTGACCAAGTAGCTCAAAAAGTAGGTAAATCGGCTATTCACGTAGAGAATGTGGTATTTGCCAATCCTGTTATTCCGGGTGTAGCCTTAGAAAACGCTGTAGTAGGTACAGTCTTTGGACTTCAACCAAACAAACCTTCTAAAGCAATTGAAGGAAACACAGGTGTATATGTCGTACAGGTAAATGGGTTTACAAACCCATCAGCAATCTCTGATATCAACGGACAAAAGAAACAAATGCTTGCAGCGAAAGCGCAACGTGCTTGGGGATCTATTTTCCGTGCATTACAAGACAAAGCTGAAATCATTGACAATAGAGTGAAATTCTTTTAGAAGATTTTTAAGTAAATTTGTAGCCGGACGAATTATCGTCCGGCTTTTTTTTGATAGAATAGTTATGGAAATTCAAACAAATATTGTCAATAAAGTTGCACAAAGTGGATTAGTGACAGTTGATCTGGCAGATTATCATCCAAAGACCGACAACGTCCTATATGATATCAAGGATAATTTGTTCCATGGTCTGATGTTAAGGGAAAAAGATTTCCGCGAGTTCATCAAAACACACGATTGGTCACAATATACAAATAAGCATATCGCCATAACCTGTAGCGCAGATGCTATTGTCCCAACATGGGCTTATATGCTACTGGCAAATAAGTTAGAGCCATATGCTTCGACCATTGTCTTTGGCGATTTAGATGAACTGCTACGTATACAGTATGCCGCCGCTATTGATCAAATTGACATGGAACAGTTTCGGGATCAAAGGGTAGTTGTTAAGGGCTGTGGAGATACTTATATCCCTGAATCGACATTTGTCCAATTCACGGTGAAACTCAGCAAAGTAGCGAAAAGTATTATGTATGGCGAACCCTGTTCAACGGTTCCAGTTTTTAAAAGAAGTCCTCAAGCGCCAAAAGCAGCTGACAAACAAGTATGAGCAGCGGGCTCATGTGGGTTTCATCACCTTAAAGAGACAATTTATTCTGATGAAATTAACATCTCTTTTTCAAACAATTTTCGTAAACTTACGTACATGAAACTTATATCGACATTGCTCCTTTACTTATCAGTTTTTGTAAGTACAGTTTTCGCTCAGGATTTACCCCATTTAAAAGAATCTGCATTTAAAGGTGGAGAGAAATTAAAGTATAAACTCCGCTATGGAATTATTTCAGCTGCAACGGGAACGTTGACTGTTGGTGATACGAAAGACGGATTTGGGAATCCCTCCTTTCATCTGTATGCCGCGGGTAAAACAGCAGGAGCTTTTGCCATCTATACCGTAAGAAACGAATACAACTCGTATATAAATAGCAAGACGTTTTTGCCTTACTATTATACAGAAAACATTCGTGAGGGAGGTTACAGACGGAATGACAAAGTACGTTTCAATCAGGATACACATACTGTGGTCGGTAATAAAGGAACATTTACATCCAAGGTAGATCAGACCTTTGATTTGCTATCGTCCTATTATTTTGCCCGCAATCTGGACTTAACTTCGGTCAAGCCGGGTGAATCCTTTAAACTGACTTACTTTCTGAATGATGAAATAGCCACCTTGGGCATACAGTACATTGGAATAGAAAAAATAAAAACAGAATTGGGCACATTGGAATGCCTTAAATTCAGTCCCGAAATTAAACCGGGACGTATCTTTAAAAAAAATAGCAAGCTTTATCTCTGGGTAACCAATGATGGTAACCGTATTCCAGTGAAGGCCAATGTCGATATTTTAATTGGCTCTGTTACCTTAGAACTTCTGGAAGCGAGTGGACTAAAATATAAATTGGGGCAAAAAGCAAGCTACTCAAAATAATTAGAATGATTGAAGTAGGAAATGTGTTGGTGCATGAAGATCTGATTAACAATGATTTCGTGTGCAACCTATCAAAATGTAAGGGAATATGCTGTATCGAGGGAGACTCGGGAGCACCTTTGTTAGAAAGTGAAAAGGCAATTCTGGAGGAAATATACCCTAAGGTAAAGCCCTATATGACGGAGAAAGGCATTGAGGCCATCGAAGAACAAGGGAAATACGTCATTGACGTAGATGGAGATTTAACCACGACCTGCGTTGACGGACACAAAGAATGCGCCTATGTGACTTGGGAAAACGGCATTACAAAATGTGCAATCGAAAAGGCATATGAACTGGGTGAAATCCACTGGCGGAAACCTGTTTCCTGTCACCTATATCCTATCCGTACAACGCATTATCCGGAATTTGATGTCCTTCATTATGACCGTTGGCATATCTGCAAAGACGCTTGCAGTTTTGGTAAAGAACTACAGGTGCCTGTGTATAAATTTCTAAAGGATCCCCTGATCCGTACTTATGGAGAAGAATGGTACAAAAATCTTGAGCAAGCAGTCGATGAGTTGTAACAAAATTACTATCTTTAAGCTTTAACTTTTTGGTGTTTCATTCCAATTCATGTCAAAATTAACAGAGATCCAACGCCCTATTATCCACGAACTTGAAGCTTTTGAAAAGAAATTCAAAGCATCGATGAAAAGCTCCGTTCCCTTGTTGGATCGTATCACGCAATATCTGATCAAACGTAAAGGCAAACAAATGCGGCCAATGTTTGTATTTTTTTCAGCGGGCATCTGCAATGGGATTAATGAATCTACCTATCGCGGCGCTGCTTTGGTTGAATTACTGCATACAGCTTCGCTTGTTCACGATGATGTCGTGGATAACTCTTACGAACGTAGAGGCTTCTTTTCAATCAATGCACTCTGGAAAAATAAGATTGCAGTACTGGTTGGTGACTTTTTACTGTCAAGGGGTTTGCTACTCTCTGTCAAACATCAGGACTACCATCTGTTAAAAATTGTTTCGGAAGCGGTTGACCAGATGAGTGAAGGGGAATTACTCCAGATCGAAAAAGCGCGTAAACTGGATATTGAAGAATCCATATACTTTGAGGTCATCCGAAAAAAAACAGCATCGTTAATTGCTTCCTGTTGCGCCTGTGGATCGGCGTCATCCAATGCGGATCAAGAGACGGTAGAGAAACTGCACCAATTTGGAGAGAAAATTGGTATTGCTTTTCAGATAAAGGATGATTTATTTGATTTTGGTTTGGATGACGTGGGTAAGCCCCTGGGGAATGATATCAAAGAGAAGAAAATGACATTGCCGTTGATCCATGCGTTAAATCAGACAAGCTCCAGCGAAAAGCGGCGAATCATCAATCTGGTTCGAAACCATAATGAAGACCCGAAAAAGGTTGCTGAAGTGATCGATTTTGTACGCAACAGCGGTGGACTAGCCTATGCAACAAACAAAATGCTGGAATATCAACAAGATGCATTTCGCATCCTGGAAGAGTTTCCAAATAGCGAATACAAAGAAGGATTACTTCAATTGGTAAAATATACAACAGAAAGAAAAAAATAATGAGTCACGAATTAATGTTTTTTGGAGGTTTCCTGATCTTCATTGCACTGATGCTAGCCATTGACCTTGGACTATTTTCCAAGGGCGATAAACCAGTTAGCTTAAAGACTGCCGCAATTATGAGCGCTGTATGGGTATTATTCTCATTAGGCTTCTATTGGTTGCTCCGTCAGTATGGATTTGAATTGCATAATATTCATGATCTAAACCATCTGCAAGAAGTCATCACCAAGCATCACCACGATATTAAAATTATTCCCGGTGATCTAGCGGCAAGTTTAGAAATCTACAATAAAAACCTAGGCTTGGAATATTTAACGGGATATGTTGTTGAGTACGCACTCTCTGTCGATAATATTTTCGTGATGGTACTGCTCTTCACATCATTTGGGATTCCCGAAAAATACTACCATAAAGTTTTGGTATGGGGGATTCTGGGGGCTATCGTTATGCGGTTTCTGTTTATCTTCCTTGGTGCAACCTTAATCGCTAAATTTGGCTGGATCCTATATGTTTTTGGTGCTTTCTTGGTGTTCACAGGTATCAAGATGTTTATCAATCGGAACCAGGAGGAAGAGGTCGATCCTCAAAACCATCCGGTTGTCAAATTTGCGTCCAAATATTTCAAGGTAACGCCAAAATTAGATGGCGGTCACTTTTTCCATATCGAGAATGGTGTAAAATACATGACACCCCTATTTTTGGTTTTGTTAGTGATTGAATTTACCGATCTAATTTTCGCAGTGGATTCTATTCCCGCAATTTTCTCAGTGACCAAAGATCCTTATGTGGTATTCTTCTCTAATATTTTCGCCATCCTTGGATTGCGCTCCATGTTCTTCCTATTGGTCAATATTATCCATAAGTTCCAATATTTAAAAGTCGGGTTAGCTTTTCTATTGGTCTTCATTGGTCTGAAGATGTTATTGCATCACTGGTTGGCAGAGGTTGGCTTTACAACGACGCATTCGCTGATTGTGATCATCGGTATACTTGCCTTAAGTATTATCGCTTCGCTACTCTTTCCAAAGCATAAAGAGATTGCCGAATAAAAATAAAAGCAAAGGGTCGTAAAAATTACGACCCTTTGCTTTTCAATATTTTAGCCTAGTTTTTACTCCTCCTTTATGTGACAAAAGGGCCTAAATTATACCTCATTTTTAAGAACAATTATTTTACAGAGGAATTTGCCTTACTAAATTTTATTTATTTAATTTAGCACCACTTTAAATTAACAAAATACTAACAAATGAATTGGAATAAATCGATTGTACTAGCTGCCTCTCTTTTTGCAGCTTCATTCCAAGTACAAGCACAGGACAATTTGATCAATGCCCTAAAAGCAAATCAAAATGACAATAGCAAATCTGGATTTACATTTACAGAAGTTATCAATTTAGGTAATACTTCGATCAAGAATCAAGGTTCTTCGGGTACATGTTGGTCTTATTCAGGAAACTCTTTTCTAGAATCCGAAATGATCCGTATGGGTAAAAAACCTGTTGAGATTTCTCAGATATATACAGCACGTAATACGTACTTAGATAAAGCACGTACTTATGTACGTCTTCACGGTGGATTATCATTGGGTGAAGGTGGTCAATTTCATGATGTATTGAATTCATTCCGCAAATATGGCACAATGCCACAGTCAGCCTATACAGGCCTTCACTATGGTACCACGCTGAACAACTTTGGTGAAATGACATCAATGCTTGACGCGATGTTAGGCTCAATTGTTAAAGGAAAAGCATTGACTCCAAACTGGGAAAAAGCCTACACCGCAGCAATGGACTCTTACTTAGGGGAAGTTCCTGAAAAATTTGATTACAATGGCAAATCCTATACACCACGTACTTTTGCTGATCAGGTAGTTGGTATCAATCCGGATGATTATGTTGGGATTGCTTCAGTTACTGACCACCCTTATTATAGCCAATTCGTTCTCTTAATCCCAGATAACTGGTCATTTGATCGTTTCTACAATGTTCAGATGAATGATTTAACAGATATCATTGACAACGCGCTGCAAAAAGGTTATACTGTCGCTTGGGCAACTGACGTTTCAGAAAAAGGATTCTCCTGGAAAAACGGTGTTGCTTATGTTCCAGAAAAACCATTCGAACAAATGAGCGATCAAGAAAAATCAAGCATGTTCGTTGGTCCTAAACCAGAAATGAAGATCACACCTGAAGAGAGACAAAAAGCTTTCGACAATTGGCAAACAACAGACGATCATGGTATGCACATCGTCGGTCTTGTAAAAGATCAAAATGGTAAAGAGTATTATATTGTCAAAAACTCTTGGGGAACATCCAACGACTACAAAGGATATTTATACGCTACAAAAGAATTTGTGCGTTATAAAACAACTTCTTTGCTGTTACATAAAGATGGTCTGACAAAAGATTTGAAATCGAAGATAAATATCAAATAAGCGATTTACCCATCGTTTAAAACACCTCTGAAATTAATATTTCAGAGGTGTTTTTGTTTTCAGATTAATTTGATAACTTAAACCTAATTATAAATCTAGTTGTTCAGTGAGATATGAGAAGTATAATCGCATTATGCCTTGCAATTTTATTTGGGAATTTAGCACATTGCCAGACCAAAGGGGTGAAATTTGTAGAAGGATTAAGTTGGAAACAGGTCAAAGAAAGAGCGAAGGCAGAAAACAAGTTTATCTTCGTTGAACTTTTTGCGACATGGTGTGGCCCCTGCCAGTATATGAGTAATGAAGTGTTCCCCCTGGAACAGGTTGGCCAGCCCATCAATCAAAATTTCATTAGCATCAGAGTCCAAATGGACTCCACCGAAGCGGACAATGCTGCTGTCAAAAGTTGGTATGCTGATGCCCGTGCTATTTCTAATGAGTACAATATCCAATCTTTTCCAACTTTTTTGATTTTCAATCCGAACGGAGAAGCTGTACACCGGATTGTTGGCGCAAGCGATGCACCTGAATTTGTCAACCATGTGTCGGATGGGCTCTATCCCGAGACACAGTATTATACCCTGCTAAAAAAGTTTGAAAAAAGACCTCAGGACATCTACACTGCCAAACAGATGTTAAAAGCGGCAAATATCGCTTATGACGAAAGCACTGCACGTAAAGCTGAAAATACCTTAGCCAATTCCTTGGGGACCGATGAACTTTTTAAAAAGGAAAACGTACATATTCTTTTAGCAGCAGCTAAATTTACAAATTCGAAAGCCTTTAACCTGATCCGCAACAATAAGGAAAAAATAGATATTTTGCTGGAATCACCGGGGATCGCCAATCGTACGCTCGCGAATGTGGTTGTCAATGAGCTTTTCCTGATTAAAATAGATGCCAAGCATGAACCCAACTGGGATAGTTACCAGAGTGAGCTGTCAGCAAAATATCCGGACATAGATTTCGTTCCTATGTTTAAAAAGATCAAAGCACACTACTATCTTCAGGTCAAGAATTATGTGGCTATGAAAAACACCATCAATGATTACCTATCATCAGAGGATTTCACAGCACATCAATTGAACACCTTTGCCTGGACGATTTTTAATAACAGCAGTGACCCCGAATGTATCGACGCAGCCATCAGCTGGAGCAAAAAATCTATCATAGAAGATCCCAGCTCTGCATTCTTAGATACATACGCCAACTTACTTTATAAAAAAGGTGAAAAAGATAAGGCGATCAAGTGGCAAAATAAAGCCATAGAGATGGCCAGTGACGACGATCGACCAATCTATCAGGAAACATTGGACAAAATGACCAAAGGGATAAAAACCTGGGAAAATTAACTAAATCAGCGATCCCGTATCTGAACTTTTGAAGCATATCTTTATGCAGGAAATCGTCGTTCAGCAGTTGGGCGATAAAAGTCCATGAAGCCATCTATTTTGTGGGTCGGGCTTTCATTCAATGGAATCACCATTGATTTTTTCAAGATAGTAAACTCCCTGATTAATTTTTCTCGTAATATTTTTTTTGATAAGGTTTTATTTCAGTAAATTAACACCTAAATATCAACGGATTATGAGAAAATTAATTTTAATGCTATTCTTGGTTCCAACATTACTATTCGCTCAGAGCGAGGGTGTAAAATTTGAGCATGGTCTCAATTGGAATCAAATCAAAGAAAAGGCAGCCAAGGAAAACAAATTTATTTTTGTTGATTGTTTCACCACTTGGTGCGGCCCCTGCAAGTACATGACAAGCACAATCTTCCCACAGGCGAAGGTCGGTGATTTCTTCAATGCAAAATTTGTCAATGCCAAAATCCAAATGGATAAGACCAAAGAGGACAATGAAGAAGTAAAATCTTGGTACACCGAAGCAGATCGTTTTGCCAAAGACTATAAGGTAGTAGCCTATCCTACTTTCTTGATCTTTGATTCAAAAGGCAATCTTGTACACCGCATTGTAGGCGGTGGAGATGCGGATGGCTTTATTGCCAAAGCCCAAAAAGCACTGGATCCGAACAGCCAATATGAAACCCTATTGGCAAAATTCAATGCTGATCCACAAAATACAACAATTGCAAAAGCTATGGCTGCGGCTGCAAAAGATGCTTATGATAAAGAAACACAGGCAAAGGCTGAGGGCGTTGTATTATCTTCGTTATCAACAGACCAGATCTTTACAAAAGACAATGTGGAATTATTGCTTTCTTCGGCGAGCATCAAGGATTCGAAAGCATTTAACTTAATAAAAGACAACCCAGCCAAGTTTGATGCCATCAGTGAGAAGGTTAAAGCAAATGATTTCTTAGCGAAACTATTGATCGGTGAAGCTGTCAACACCAAAATCCAGGCTAAAGAAGCCGTAGATTTTGCTGCTATCGAAAAAGAACTGGCACAGAAATATCCGACGGTCAATACCGAAAAAGCGAGCTTGGAAATGCAACCGCGTTATTTCTCTTATACCAAAAACTATCCTGGACTGAGAGACAGTTTTAACAAGTATATTGCCAAATACGGTTCGACCATCACTGCAATGGAACTAAACAATATGGCGTGGTCTATCTTTGAAAACTGTGATGATCCTGCTTGTTTAAAAGCAGCTTCGGAATGGAGCAAATTATCGCTGGAGAAAGAAAAAGATACACCAATGTTCTTGGATACCTTTGCCAACCTGCTTTATCGTCTAGGTGACAAAGATCAAGCAATCAAAACACAAGAGAAAGCGATCTCATTGTTGACTGCAAATGATAAAAAAGA
>NZ_BAAAZK010000005.1:0-38708 GCF_039536865.1 Sphingobacterium ginsenosidimutans | reverse complement strand
ACTTTTTTATTGTCTTTGGATAAAACTATCTACAGCCATAATCGGATTGTAGATGGTCCCTCCGATATCCTTATTTCAATTCTTTGATGCCCATATTCCAGAGCGCAAAAGCGTATTTATCAACTGTACTATTGATCAACACCTCTGTAGATCGACCAGCACCATGTCCAGCTTTGGTTTCAATACGAATCAATACAGGGTTATCTCCAGCCTGCTTAGCCTGCAATTCCGATGCAAACTTATACGAGTGTGCAGGAACAACACGGTCATCATGATCTCCGGTTAGTACCATTGTCGCCGGATAACTGACTCCTGTTTTCACATTATGCACAGGCGAATAAGCTTTCAGATAATCAAACATCTCTTTGCTGTCAGCAACCGTACCGTAATCGTATGACCAGCCCGCACCTGCCGTAAAAGTATGGTAACGCAACATATCCAACACGCCGACCTCTGGTAATGCCACCTTAGCTACTTTAGGGTCAATGGTCATTGTTGCTCCGACAAGTAAGCCACCATTGGAACCTCCCGACAATGCGGTGTATTCAGGTGAAGTATAACCATTTTCCTGTAAATAATGAGCCGCAGCGATAAAATCGTTAAACACATTCAGTTTATTGAACTGTCTACCACCATCATGCCATTTTTGACCATATTCACCACCACCACGTAAGTTGGGAACAGCATACACACCACCATTTGCCAGCCAAACCGCAACGGAAGTACTGAAAGCCGGAGTCAGACTGATATTAAATCCGCCATAACCGTATACAATCGTTGGATTTTTACCATTCAGGGCGATGCCTTTTTTATAGGTAATAATCATTGGAACCTTTGTTCCGTCCTTCGAAGTATAAAAAACTTGCTTCGATTCATATTTGTCGCTGTCAAATTTGACCTTCGGTTTGATATAAAGTGACGATTTTCCTGAATTGACATCAAATTTATAACTGGATGAAGGCGTAATGTAATTTGAGAAACCAAAGTAGATTTCCTTTTCCTTTTTCTTACCCGAAAAACCACTAGCGGTCCCTACACCAGGTAATTCAATCTGTCTGATTTTTTTACCTGTATAATCGTATTGGATAACAACAGAAACAGCATCTTTCAAATAGTTTGCAAATAGATAGCCACCACCGGTACTGATCGAAAGTACATTTTCAGTTTCAGGAATGACATCCTTCCAGTTTTCCTTTGCTGGATTTTTTAGATCTACTTTAACTAATCTATTGTTGGCAGCTTTATAGTTGGTCTCCAATAAGAAAGTATCTCCGATATTATCAACTACGCCCGTATTTGCATCAAAATGATCCTGTAGGCAGATGATCTTGCTATTCGGCTTGCTCAGATCCTGGTAATAAAGTTCATTTCCCGTCGTTGTATTTGCCGCAGAGATAATCAGATAGCGCTGGTCATCTGTTAATGAAGCACCGACATAACGTCTCGGGGTTGCCGAACCGCCAAAAATCAGCTGGTCCGTAGATTGTGCTGTTTTAAGTTTATGGTAATACAATTTATGCTGATCTGTTTTCTCAGATAGTTCAGACCCCTTGGGTTTATCATAGCTTGAATAGTAAAACCCATCATTACCCTTCCAGGCGATGCCTGAGAATTTGACATCAACAAGGGTCTCGCCTACCGGTGCTTTGTCCTTTGCATTCAATACGATCACTTTTCTCCAGTCCGAGCCGCCCTCAGAGATCGAATACGCCACTAGACTTCCGTCCTTTGAAAAAGAAACGTCGGCCAAGGAAGTCGATCCATCTTTCGAAAAAGTATTTGGATCAAGGAAAATTTCCTCCGTTCCATTCTCACCCAGTTTGCGGTAAAGCACGGAATGTTGTTGAAGCCCATTGTTTTTAAAGAAATAGGTATACGCCCCTTCTTTGAAAGGTGTTCCTATTTTTTCATAATTCCAGATTTCCGTTAATTGCTCTTTCAATTTCGAACGGAAAGGAATAGTATTTAGATAATCAAAAGTGACTTTATTTTCGGCCTGAACCCAACTTTTTGTTTCTGCTGAACGGTCGTCTTCCAACCAACGGTAGGGATCGGATACTTTCTCGCCCCAGAATTCGTCTACGACAGTGCCTTTGCTCGTCGTTGGATATTTCAACTGCTGTCCACAAACAGTGCTTGCTGTACCTGCCATACCTATCATCATCAGGATAAGGCCAATTTTTTTGTTTATCATAAAAAACTTTATACTTGTTTCATCCAAAAATAACAAATATAATTTCAGAATTCATAGTGCTAATCTCAAGTAAATGTCATTCTCGTCCGTTCAGAAACAATAATTCACTCTTTTCAAAGAACTGACCGTATATCATATCACTGGATTTTCCGAAATCCTTATTTTTACATCAGCCGAAATTTATTTAGCTTTATTTAAATCTTCTAAATAATTCAACAATGCGCAAAAGAATCGCTTTCCTATACTTGGCCATATCCCTTTCTGCTATCGGTATGAGTCAAGCGCAGCAACTTCCGATAGATCAGCAATATCGTTCCACTCCCACTCGGGTCAACAACCTCGTTCATACCAAACTCGATGTCCATTTTGACTATAAAAATCAATTTTTGAATGGAAAAGAATGGGTCACCCTACAGCCGCATTTTTACCCAACAGATTCACTCCGTCTGGATGCCAAAGGCATGGATATCAAACAGATTGCACTGGTCAATGGGCAGCAACTGGTCCCCTTAAAATTCACCTATGACGATAATTCTCTTCTGATTAAATTGGATCGCAATTACCTATCCAATGAGAAATATACCATCTACCTGGATTATACAGCCAAACCCAATCTACTAAAAGCACAGGGCAGTGCAGCAATCAATGATGCGAAAGGGCTGTACTTTATTAATCCAGCTGAAAGCACACCGAATAAACCAAGACAGATCTGGACCCAGGGCGAAACAGAGGCCTCCTCTGCCTGGTTCCCAACCATTGACCGCCCCAACCAAAAGACGACAGCCGAAATTTCAATGACCGTACTGGGTAATTATGTCAGTCTTTCCAATGGAGCTCTGGTCAACCAGCAGAAGAACAATGACGGCACACGTACTGATACCTGGAAAATGGATCTTCCTCATGCGCCCTATCTATTTATGATGGCCGTAGGAGATTTTAAGATTTATCAAGATAAATACAATAATATTCCTGTTGATTATTATTTGGAGCCGAAGTATGCCCCTTATGCGAAAGATATCTTTGGTAAAACACCAGCCATGATGGATTTTTATGGCAAAACCTTGGGAGTCCCTTATCCTTGGAACAAATATGCGCAAATCGTCTGCCGCGATTATGTCTCTGGTGCCATGGAAAACACCACAGCGACCTTACATGGTGAGCATGTGCAAAAGACCAAAAGGGAACTTTTGGATGAAAATGAAGAGGGCACCATTGCCCATGAGTTGTTCCATCAATGGTTTGGCGATCTGGTTACCGCTGAATCCTGGTCTAACTTAACGATGAACGAATCTTTCGCAACTTTTGGTGAAATCATCTGGCATGAGCATGATGGCGGTAAGGAAAAAGGTGATAAATCAAGATTTGAAAAACTACAATCCTATCTCAAATCAACCAAAAATGGCAATAGTCCAGCGCTCGCGCGCTACTATTATCACGATAAAGAAGATATGTTTGACAACATCAGCTACGCCAAGGGCTCATTGATCTTATACGCCTTAAAAGAACAGATGGGTGATGCTGCCTTTTATCAATCACTCAAAAAATACCTGACCGAGAATTCTTTCAAAACAGGCGAGCCACAACAGCTGCGTCTCACCATGGAGGAAGTGACAGGTAAAGACTGGGCACCTTATTTCAACCAGTGGTACTACAAAGGAGGTCATCCTATCCTCAAAGTGACAACCAAAAATGAAAACAATATACTGAGCCTCAACATCGCTCAGGTGCAAGATTCCGCTGTTCAAACGTTTCAAATACCGCTTGCCATTGACATCTATACCAAAGAAGGCAAAATGAGAAAAACGGTACAGCTCAACAAACGGAATACTCAGCTGACAATTCCCCTAAAAAATACAGTTGAATTTATCGATATCGATCCAGAAAAAACACTTGTCGGTGAGATCCATATTGACAAAACCGAAGCAGATTATCGTTATCAGTATGAGCATGCACCTTCTTTTGCCAACCGTGTCGCCGCAATGCTATTTGCCATGAAAAACTCGAAAACAACAGCGGGACGAGAGATACTAACAGCGGCATTAGCCGATCCGGATGCCGACCTTGTGGCGATGGCCATTCAGGGGCTCGATCTAACGGATCCAGCTAGCCGGAAATCGACTACGAACATCATTGCTTCATTGGCAGAAAAATCATCCGCTTCCGTCATACGTGCTTCAGCGATCCGAAAGCTGGGACAGATCAAAGATAAAAAGTATAAAAACCTGCTACTTAACGGAGTTAAGGATCAGTCTTATATGGTTATCGCAAGTTCAATCATGGCCATTAAAGACGCCTATCCTGATCAGCTCCAACAGACTTTGAAGCAAATCGATCCCGAGGCTTCGGAATATTTGAAAACCCTCCTAACAGATTTGTCCAAATTGTAAAAAAGATATTCTGGAAGCGAATTTTGTATTCGCTTCCATTTTCTTTAGATTTGGGCACATGTCAACAAGAAAAAAAATCTATTTTGCCTCAGACTTCCATCTAGGATCCTATCCGTTGGAGCATTCGCGCGAAAGAGAGCGATCCATTATTCAGTGGCTCGATGCGATCAAGGTCGATGCCGCAGAGCTCTATCTTGTTGGTGATATATTCGATTTTTGGTTTGAATATGCGACTGTGGTTCCCAAAGGTTATATACGCTTTTTGGGCAAATTAGCGGAAATTGCCGACCTCGGTATCCCGATCACGTTATTTAAAGGCAACCACGATATGTGGATGTTTGATTATCTCAAAAAGGAATTAAATGTTCAGATCGTTGACAATGAACTGGAACTTGTATTAGACAATAAACTTTTTTATATCCACCATGGGGATGGTTTGGGTTCCGGTGATTATAAGTACAAATTGCTCAAAAAAGTATTTCGGAGCCGTTTCTGCCAATGGTTATTTGCAAGATTACACCCCAATTTGGGCATAGGAATCGCCACCCGATGGTCCAAACACAGCAGACTTTCCAATAATGAAGATGAAAAATTCCTGGGCGAAGACAAGGAATGGCTAATCGGTTATGCGAAAGAACTCGAAAGCAAGCAACATCATGATTTTTACCTATTTGGCCACAGACACCTACCCTATGATGTCAAACTAAATCCTGAAAGCCGTGTTGTCAACTTAGGCGAATGGATCAATTATTATACCTATGCGGTATGGGACGGGGAAAATTTAAGTTTGGAAAAATGGGAGAAAAAATCGTAATTTCTTTAGCAGACTGCTTTCAGGGCTACCATTTTCTAAACCCAGACAGCATTGATCGGCTCGAGCAGATCAGTCAAAAACTTGTATGTAAGCGGAATAGTGTATTGATCAGGCAAGATAAAATCCAGAAGGACATTTATTTTTTGGCATCTGGATTAGCGCGGGTCTATTATGAAACTGCAGACAGACAGATTACCTTGGATTTTGTATCTCCGGGGGGTACCTTGATCTCGATGAACAGCTATGTACATGACACACCAGGATACGAAAACATTGATCTTCTAGAAGATAGTATTGTCTACCAAATTGACCAAAAACAATTATTTGCGCTCTATGAGAGTGACATTGCCATTGCTAATTGGGGAAGGAAAATGGCTGAGCTAGAATTTATCAAAGCGGAGCAGCGTACGATGTCCAAACTTTTTAATACGGCCCAGGAACGGTATGCCGAGTTGCTCGAAAAATATCCCCAATATATACAGCGGATCAAGCTTGGTTACATCGCCTCATACTTAGGTGTTAGCCAAGTAACCCTCAGCCGTATTCGCGCGAATATCCTTTAAAATTTTTAACATTTGTTAAAATTATTCTGCGGAAAAACGTAGACCTTTGTCCCTGGAACAAAAAAACAGATATATGAACTGGGTATTTTTAATTCTTGGAGGAATATGTGAAATTGGTTTTACAACCTGTTTGGGAAAAGCCAAGGATGCAGAGGGCAGCGAGCAATGGCTTTGGTATGGGGCCTTCGTTGTCTTCCTATTTGCGAGTATGGGCTTACTGATCAAAGCAACACAAACACTTCCCCTTGGAACGGCCTACGCTGTATGGACGGGTATTGGTGCAGTCGGAACAGTTTTAATGGGTATTATCTTCTTTAAAGAACCCGCAGATTTCTGGCGCATATTCTTTATTTTCACGCTGATTGCTTCTATCGTTGGACTAAAAGCAGTTTCCTCTCATTAATAGCTGGCTAGGTAGTTCAAAAGCAACAAAATTTCCTTACTTTTGTACTCTCAATAGTAATCTAGGTCATAAATTCCTAGAAGAAGCATTTTTGATATATGTTAGATAAATTACAAGCGATCAAAGAAAGATGGGAAGAAGTGGAAGCTGAATTAAGCAACCCTGACACCATGCAAGATATGAAACGTTTTGCCAAATTGAATAAAGAGTACAAAGATTTGGGCAAAATCGTGGATCAATACCATATTTATAGAAATATGGTCAGTAATATTGATACCAATAAGGACATCATCATGAACGAGAAGGATCAGGAACTTCGTGAGATGGCCAAAGAAGAGCTAGATATTTTATTGGTTGAAAAAGAGGAAAAAGAAGAAGAAATCCGTTTGATGCTCATCCCTAAAGATCCTGAGGATGCCAAAAATGCCATTATCGAAATTCGTGGTGGAACGGGTGGTGATGAGGCGGCTTTATTTGCCGGTGACCTTTACCGTATGTACACGCGTTATTTCGAAACAAAAGGCTGGCGCAATGAGGTGATGGACGTTACTGAAGGAACTTCGGGCGGTTATAAAGAGGTTATCCTTAAAGTAATCGGTGAAGATGCTTATGGTCAATTGAAATATGAGTCTGGTGTACACCGTGTGCAACGTGTTCCTGATACAGAGACACAAGGACGTGTACATACATCAGCAGCTTCAGTTGCCGTATTGCCAGAAGCAGAAGATGTCGACGTAGAGATCAATCCAGGTGATATCGAATTACAGACATCCCGTTCAGGTGGTGCCGGAGGTCAGAACGTCAATAAAGTAGAAACAAAAGTACAATTGACACATAAACCAACAGGTATTGTTGTCGTTTGTCAGGTAGAACGTTCCCAATTGGCCAACCGTGAGTTAGCGATGGAGATGCTTCGTAACAAACTTTATGAGCTTGAACTGAACAAAAAGAATGGGGATATTGCTGCAAAAAGAAAAACTTTGGTCTCAACAGGTGACCGTTCAGCAAAAATCCGTACTTATAACTACCCACAAGGTCGCGTAACTGAACATCGTATTGGTATGACGATGTATAACCTACCGGCGATTATGGATGGTGATATTCAAGGAATTATCGATGCATTGCAGTTTGCGGAAAATGCAGAGAGGATGAAAGACGGTCAGGTAGACTAGTTTTTTTTCAAAAAATCTTTGCAGATACGTAAACAAACGCTATATTTGCACACCTTCTGAGGAGAAGGGTTGAGGTCTGGTAGTTCAGCTGGTTAGAATACATGCCTGTCACGCATGGGGTCGCGGGTTCGAGTCCCGTCCAGACCGCTTCAAAAAAGAGAGTAATCTCGGTAAGTTCTTTAACAGAATAAGTTTTTAAGATTTTTAGGTCTGGTAGTTCAGCTGGTTAGAATACATGCCTGTCACGCATGGGGTCGCGGGTTCGAGTCCCGTCCAGACCGCTAAAAATTATTAAAAACAATCTTTAAGATTTTAGGTCTGGTAGTTCAGCTGGTTAGAATACATGCCTGTCACGCATGGGGTCGCGGGTTCGAGTCCCGTCCAGACCGCTAAAATTTTAAAAAACACACATTGTTGGTCTGGTAGTTCAGCTGGTTAGAATACATGCCTGTCACGCATGGGGTCGCGGGTTCGAGTCCCGTCCAGACCGCCAACAAAAAAAGCATCATTTGAATAAAATGATGCTTTTTTTTGTTACACGAATTTCCTCGTCTATTTTTTTAGTTCGTACTGCAACGCTCCCGAAGGACAACGCTTAATCTGATCAATCAGTTCCGCTGTGTTGGCATTTTGAGCCGTAATCCAAGGCCGATCTTTTGGATGATATACCTGTGGCAAACTTTTAACACAGACGGCGGCATGTTCACATCGCTCGGGAATCCAAAGTACAGTGATCTCCCCATTGGGATGATCATATCTAACAATCTTTTCTTCCATAATAAAAATCTCTCCTGAAATACTAATATCAATAAGCACGATTTTGTTTTAGGAAATCGGACGTCTTCGTTTGATCATCCTGCTGACACGATAGATCATAAAAATACTCAGCACGGAGAGTAAAACAACAATAATACCCAAGGTTGGATAATGCTCCAATGGACTTTCTTTTGTCTGTTGAACAATGATCACACCGGCGAGTGATGCAGCTACTCCCCCAGCCAACTGTTGCAAGGACGAACTTATGCTCATAAATGCACCCCTATCCTTCATCTCAGGAACCGCACTGATTAAAGCCGAAGAAGGAGTCATGCGGCTCAAGATGCCGGCCATCATCAGGATATTCAAAATGACAACAAGATAAAATGGTGTAACCCCCAGATTGGTATAAATCAAGACCACCACCATCAGCCATATTGAAGCTAGCGCAAAGATTTTAAACTTATCATAACGGTCACTCAATTTTCCAACGATAGGCATAATAATCAGTGAGGCAACACCGGATATCATAAATAATAGGGGCAATTGCTCATGACTAACATGTAAATTATTGACGGCAAAGGCACTTCCGAAAGGCATCATCATATAACCACCAATAGAGAGCAACGCTGTCGCGAGAAAACCAATGCGATATTCCTTTTGCGAGAATGTGGACCAAAGGTGCTTAAGTGCAGATTGATGCTTCTGCAGGCCGATATGTGCAGTTATAGGAATCAGTTTAACTGCAATAATAATGACAATGATCAAAGCCATGACAGCGATCCATAAGAAAGCACTATGCCAGCCCCAATTATTGGCTATATATAGACCTATTGGGATCCCCAGCACCTGACTCGCACCAAAGCCCATCTGTACAAAGCCCATGACACGCCCTCTTTGTTGAAGCGTGAATATATCCGTAATAATAGCCATGGAAATCGATCCAATGACACCACCAAACAAACCCGTCACTATACGGGCGGCAACCAAGGTCCAATAATCATTGGCGAAACTGCAGAAAAAGGTTCCAATGATAAAACCTGAATAAAAAAACAGCAAGAGCTTCTTCCGGTCAAAGCGATCGGCAAAACCAGCAGTCAATAGCCCCGATGCGCCGGCACTAAAAGCATAGGCTGAAACCGCAATGCCAAATTGAGATGGTTTTAGATCGATGGCCTTCATCAAGATATCGCCCATAGGTGACATCACCATAAAATCGAGCACGACGGTAAATTGCGTAATCGCCAGCAAAAACACCACGAGTTTTTGATACGCCGTAAACGGGGGATTCGTCTGTTGGTCTATTTCCATATGATAATGATGATCTTGGTTTAAACTGTGTTAAAAATACACAAGCGCTGGAACATTCTCAGTAATAAGTTTATAAAAATTATTCAACAAGCTTTTTAACCCCTTTAGGTCCAGTTTTTTAACGAACCTACAGGGGTGAACAACGCTACTACCGACATTTTCTACCCCTATAGTGTTCTGTCTGCTCGCTGATAACAGAGACTTAACTGTCAGTATGACCATGCAATGAACAGGTTCCTTTCATTTATTTAAACGTATTGAATCCGTAAAAACGGCTGAGTTTAGAGGATAGTGTACATAGATCTGCAATGATGGTGCAGAACGGGTTTACTTAACACCTATTGAATCCATAGAAACGCCAGCATTTACTGAAACCTGACATATAAAACAAAAAAGCCAGCACCCCGGTTTCCCAAGTGCTGGCTTTAATCGCATCTCGTTTATGCTTTATTCAGCGATAACAGCAAACTCTGCTCCTGAAGCGAAATCATCGCCACGTTGTGAATTTAATGCGGTAAAGCGAATATAACGTCCCTTGACAGGTTTCTCAAAACGAACGGTTTTGAGTTTTTTATTTCGCTCAAATGTACCCGACATCACATCTTCCCAGTTTTTACCATCTTTACTTACCTGAATCTTATAATCCTTGATATCGCCATTGGCGCCATCTGGCCTAGGCAAAAATGTAAAACCTTTGATAGTCTTCACACTCGCCGCATCGAAATCAACCCAATGCGGATATTGAGCTACGGTGACCGAGTACATTGTATGCCAGATCGACGTAGGATCTCCATCCAATAGGTTCTTGGCATCACCTTCACCCGTCTCCTGACTGGAGGCAAAGACCACTTCCATCGGAACCGTTTCGATCTTACTGTATTGTTGTGTCACTTTTAGTTTTTCATTTCCTTGATACCAGGCTGTTATTGTTCCGCCCTGACGCAGATCAAAAGAGCTCTTATAGGTGTTTGCTTTTCCATTATTCAACGTATACAGTACAGTCTCCGCTTTATTTCCCGAAAGAACAGATACCTCGCCTGTTGAACTTCTGGCGAAAGAAATAGGGGCATCTCCAGCTGTAGCAACATGAGCTTTGGCTAGATAATCATTTTGCTGGATCGGACGGATAATAAAACCGATTGAAGTTGGTACTGCTTTCACACGGTCTTTTTCCAATGGCGGCCCTTGTCCGCAGCTATTACCCCCGAGACCTGTAACCGCAGCGTCCAAATGCAAATGCACACCGGAGCTCTTTGGTAATTGATAAGGGTGCGGCGCAAATGTCAATTCTAGTTCACTATATTCCAATGCGGACGTAGCGAGATGTTCCTTTGCAATGAAGATCACTCCTTGTCCATCCTTATTGGTCAAAGATGTCCAACGCACATCCTCATTGTTACTCATATTTTGCGGGTTGGGCCAAGGTACAAATTGATCTTTTACGGTGCTTTTATGTAATTCTATAAATTGTGCCGTCTTACGATCCGCATAGTTATTGATCGGACCACGTCCATAATAGCTGTAGTTACCAAACTCACCTGGCAATTGCAAGGAGTATCCCAATCTTGCCAATACAACACTTGCATTGTTGGAAGTGATACTAGATGATAATTCAATCGAACCATCTTTATATATCGTCCAGATCTGATTGCTTGTAAATTTGAAATCATCATTACCAAATGGCTTATCTGTATGCTCTTTGAGTGTATACGTCCCAGATGTTCCACCCAATAAAGAAGCACCATAGGGAGCTTGTGACTCGATTGTAAATGCCAAAACGACTGTACCATCTTTCTTCGTATAGCTGTTTGAAGACAACACTTTGTGCTTTAAATTATGTAGGCCCTTTTCAAACCATTGCTGATAAGCCCAGTTATCATTATCGACAGGTGCACGTAAAGCATCTAGTTTAGGTCCTTCGCCCTCCCGTATAATTTGCTTGTTAGCATACGCTAAGCTATAGATTGACCCAGTCTTATTGTCAAATTTTGCAACAAACTGATCCCCTTTTACCACCTGCAACTCACCTTCTTTGGAAAGCACAGGATTTTTCCCATTAGCAACAGACGAAATCAACGGTTTATTTTCAGCGGCTTTAACAAACAGCTGTTCCTCCATTTGAACAAAGCCTTTATTTGCCCATGGCTTGTCCTCATTGAGCAAAAATTGAACTTTCACAAAATATTCAGATCCGGCATCCAATTTACCGTATTTTATCGGTAGGACAATCTGTTTCTTCTGACGAGCCTTTGGCAAATCAGCAGCAGCTATTGTGCCGGCGCTTCCAGCAGCAGCAACACCATCTTTGAACAAAGACCATTCGACTTGATAATCACTAAGATCTTTGAAATAGTTTTTATTGAACAGCTCAATTTTTCCCTGTTGAATATCGATAGCTTTAACCCCTACATTTTGATAAACCTTTTTGACTTCAAAGTATTGTGGTTTGGGCTTCATATCAGCGAAGATCAAGCCATTGTTGACGAAGGTACCGTCATTAGGCTTGTCCCCAAAATCACCACCATACGCTAAAAACCGCTCGCCGGTCTTTTTATCGTAATAATACATGGCCTGATCAATCCAGTCCCAGATTGCCCCACCCATGAAAAAGTTTGTCGACTCAATAGCTTCCCAGTAATCGATCAGGTTACCGACAGCATTTCCCATGGAGTGTGAGTATTCGGAGATATGGAATGGGTACTTCAATTTGTACGTTCCCTTGACAGCCCCTCTGACCCAGTCAATAGAAGGGTACTGATTTGAACCCATATCTACTATTGTGTTGTTACGTTCGTATTGGACAGGTCTTGAGGTATCGATTTTCTTGATCGCATCATAGGCGGCTACAAAATTATCTCCAGGACCAGCCTCATTTCCGAGCGACCAAATCACAATAGAAGGATGATTAATGGTCGCATGCACCATTTCGATATTACGTGCCACATGCGCATTTTTCCATTCTGGCACATGAGAAATGGACTCTTTTCCATAATAATATTGATGGCTTTCGATATTGGCCTCATCCTCAACATAGATACCATATTTGTCACAGAGGTAATACCAATATGGAGGCTCTGGATAGTGTGAATTACGCACATGATTGATATTGGCGCTTTTCATCAACTTCACTTCAGCTTCCATTTGCTCCCGGGTAACGACTTTTCCATGTTCAGGATTTGTCTCATGGCGGTTGACACCTTTCAGTTTAACCGTTTTGCCGTTGATGTAGTAATAACGTCCAGCAAGGCCAAATTCGTCGTCAGACGCTTTGGTATCTTTAATTTCAACCTTCCGAAATCCGACATAGGTAGAAACAGTCTCGATCGTTTTATTTTTCTTGTTCTTCAATTCGGCTACCAATGTATATCGATAGGGAAGTTCAGCGGACCATTTATCTGGATTTTTTACCGCTAATGTCGCTTCAATACTGTTCGAAGCCTTCGCATCCAATTGTGGAACAACAGCGGATGCTTCAGCCTGGTCTACAAGTGTATTCTCATCACTATACAGTTTATTCTTATATAAGGAGTAGACAAGCTTATAACCCTCAGCTTTCTTATCGCTCAAATTACGTACGGTACCCGTAATTTTTAAGGTACCATTTTCATAGCGATCATCCAATGTTGGAATTGCTGCCAGATCACGGACTTGGATTTTGGGTGTTGAAGTCAACGAGACATCGCGAAATATTCCAGGTAGTCGGAACATATCTTGGTCTTCCAAAAATGAAGCATCCGAACTCCGATAAACTTCTACAGCCAATACGTTCTCTCCACCTTTTTTTAAGAAAGCAGAGATATTAAAGGAAGCAAGATTTCTTGAATTTTTCGAAAACCCTACATACTTACCATTTATCCAGAGATAGAAAAAAGAGTCTACTCCATCAAAATTGAGAAATACCTCACGACCATCCCAATCCTTCGGGACCGTAAAATTACGGCGGTATGACCCCACTTCATTGCGGTATATATAAGTCGTCCAATCTTGTGGCGGTGTACGCATTACCCCTCCACGCCAATCATCAACCTTAACCTGATGTTGAAAAATCACCCGTTGGTTGGTATAGATCGGTACACCGTATTTTAAGCTGCCATCCTTCTGAATACCGTAGATATTCCAGCTCATTGGAACAGGTACGGATTCCCAAGCATTGACATCATATTTGGGATCGTAAAATTCTTTTGGACGTTCTTCAGGCGTCTTTACCCAATGAAACTTCCAGGAACCATTGAGTGAGCGCCAAAAGTTACTATGCTCAGGAAGTACGTTTCGCGCATTTTCTACGTTTGAAAAGGAAAAGAACGAAGCATGTGGCAGTTCTTTGTTGAGTGATAATAACTGTGGTGATTCCCATTCATTACCTTTTGGAGATAAGATATCTTCATACTGGAAACCTTCGATATGTGGTGTAAAAGACTGTCCCACTGTCAAGGTCGAATGAAGAGCCAGCAATGAGGTCAGTAACGTGGAAAAAACAACTGATTTTCTTAACATAATGTATTTAAGCATTTTAGTTCAGGAAACCAAATGTAACTTCATTTTATAGGAATAACAAGCAGATTATTAAAGCACTCGATTGCGAAACTTTTTCGATACATAAATAAACAACGGATGATTCAAGGATCATCTGAAAATCGAAGCAAAAACAAATGCTTTCGGTTTCAGGTATTAAGCAGTATTTTTGTGCTTAGATTTCGCATTAAACAAATAAAAGTTTACGTTTGAAAATATTTTGAAGATTTTCATTTTTCAAAGGGTTACAATTTAGGCATTAAGGTATTAATAGGTGAGTAAATTCAGTAAATCAGTCCTGCTAGAAAATGATGAGCAGATCATTGAAGGCCTCAAAGAAGGCAATAGCTTGGCGATTGATAGTATCTATAAACGATATTATCCATCCATAAGCCATATGATACTGCAAAACAATGGAAGTGAGGATGAAGCAAAAGATATCTTTCAGGAGGCTGTAATTGTGCTCTACGATAAAGTTGCCAAAGGTGACTTTGAGCTCAGCAGCAAACTCAAAACATATCTTTACTCGATTTGCCGAAGGCTTTGGCTTAAGCAACTCAATCGTGCGGGTTTTGGCAATAGTGACATTAGTGGTTATGAAGACTCCTTATTTGAGGAAGAAGATTTACAACAGCACCAGGAACTTGAAAAAAAGTTCGATCAAATGGAACTTGCGCTAGAGAAAATGGGTGAACCCTGTAAGACGATCTTACATGATTTCTATATCTTAAACCACTCGATGCAGGACATCTGTGAAAAATTTGGTTATACCAATACAGATAATGCCAAGACTCAAAAATATAAATGCCTTCAACGGCTGAAAAAAATATTTTTTTCAACAGATTAAAATTTGAGTAACACCATGGGAACAATGAATCAAAAAGAATTTTTCGAATTGGCTGACCAATATCTCCGCGGGGAATTACCTGCAGCGGAAAAAGTGGCATTCGAATCTTTTTGTGCTGAAAACCCTTCGTATGCTGCCCAATTACAACAACACCGCGACTTTGTTACCAATATGAAGGAAACTAGCCAGAGGCTTGATTTCAAAAATGTATTGGCCAACTCAGCCAAGGAATATCATAAATCCCAAGGTACAACCACGAAAGTGGTTCCGATGAAACAGTCTACTGTTATTTCTCTTTGGGAGCGGATTAAAGCAAGCTCTTTAGTAGCTGCAGTTGTGGCAGTATTTGCGGTATTTGGCACCTTATGGCTAAGTGGCTATTATAGCAACTTGGAAAAAGCCTCTTCAGATTACAGCGCATTACGCCGTGACATGAATAATGTCAAAAAGAACGTCAATGCACATAACGCTGCGATCAAAGATATCAATGATAAAAAGTCGGTTAAAAGTAGCGAAAGCCAATTTGGAGCGACAGGTTTTATGTTGACAACAGATGGTTATGTGGTAACCAACTATCACGTGATCAGTGGTGCAGACTCCATTTATCTGCAAAATGGTAAAGGTGAATCTTACAAAGCACAAGTTGTTCACACCGATGCCAGCAAAGATTTAGCAATCTTATATATCGCCGACAAAAACTTCAAAAAGGCTAAAAGCTTACCTTATACCTTCAAAACGTCTACTTCAGATTTAGGTGAGGATATCTATACCATCGGCTTCCCTCGTGATGAAGCAGTATATGGACAAGGATACTTAAGCTCTTCAACAGGTTATGCGGGTGACACCATTGCTTATCAAATATCCGTTCCTGTCAATCCAGGAAACAGCGGTGGTCCGGTCCTAGACAGTAAAGGGAATGTGATCGGGATTATTTCAGGTAAACAAAGAGGAATAGATGGTGCTGCTTTTGCCATCAAAACCAAGTCAATCATGAATGCCCTTGCTGATATCCCTAGCGACTCATTAACGGCAGGCGTAAAAATCAATAGGAAGAATGCATTGGCAGGTCTACCAAGAACCGAACAGATCAAAAAATTACAAGACTATATTTATATGGTTAAGGTCTATTAAGACTGTAATCCTATCATATTTATAAAAAGGCGGTACATAAGTACCGCCTTTTCTTTTGACCTTCGGTCACTTTCCCTTTTTAGTATGCTGCCTTTTCTTTCTGCTGTGTCGCTCACAGATACAAACCCAAATAAACAATACAGTTTCAATAGCTATTCATGAAGCAATTTTAATGTTGGACCGTGAGCGATCAGAATTCCAGATCGTAAGGAATATATCCTGCATAAAAGATATGCTTTCAGTAGATTGACAGGTCCGAATAAGTTGAACAAACTTGCGTATAGAATAGGCTCTAAAATGAAAAACGTCAGATCCAAAAAGATCTGACGTTTTGTATACCTCTAAATTTAACCTAATTGCTTATAGATTAGGCTGCGGGGTTGTTCTTAAATAAGGCTTGATTTCCTTAAATCCTTTTGGGAATTTTGCTGGAATATCTTCCGTCTTAATGGCAGGTACGACAATAACGTCTTCACCATGCTTCCAATCCGCCGGTGTAGCCACCTGATAATCTGCTGTCAACTGTAATGAATCTATTACCCGTAAGATTTCATCAAAATTACGTCCAGTAGATGCAGGGTATGTCAAGGTCAATTTTATTTTTTTATCTGGGCCAATAATGAAAACCGAACGTACAGTAGCTGTCAAAGAAGCATTCGGATGAATCATATCATACAGCTCAGAAATGTGCCGATCTTCATCTGCAATAACCGGAAAATTCACCTCCGTTTGTTGCGTTTCATTGATATCCTTGATCCAGTTCAAATGATCGTTTACATTATCTACGCTTAACGCAATCGCCTTAACGCCTCTTTTGTCAAATTCAGACTTCAATTTCGCTGTACGCCCCAACTCAGTTGTACATACAGGGGTATAATCAGAAGGATGTGAAAAAAACACCACCCAGCTATCTTTAATATAATCGTGAAAATCGATTTCACCAATAGTCGTTTGCGCTTTAAAATTTGGCGCTTCGTCTCCTAATCTTAAACTCATAATCTTATTTTTTAAATATGTTCAAAACTACATACTCTACAAATATAGTAGATTAAATTTAGCGAACAAATAATTCCCTACTTTTTTAAATTGAGATGAAAAAACGTCCATTAAATACTATGCAAGCATAATATATATTTTGTATATTTGGTTATAAGCTAGCTGTTTCCCAAAAAAGGACTGAAATCAGCGCCAACGCCGCAATGCTAAAACATTTTTTGCTTTGCGACGATTAAGTAAAGAGTTACAGTTGTGATAAGTTATAGACCATAAAATTGAGATATCATGAACTTTGAATTAAGCGAAGAACATAAAATGATCCGTGATGCAGCACGGGAGTTTGCCCAAGAACTGAAAGCGGGTGTAATACAACGGGATGAAGAAGCCAAATTTCCGACAGATTTTGTCAAACAGATGGCCGAACTGGGCTTTATGGGAATCATGACACCTGAAGCCTATGGTGGTGCTGGTATGGACACCTTGGCCTATGTACTTGTATTGGAAGAAATCGCCAAAATCGATGCATCCGCAGCCGTTATTGTTTCCGCTCACAATTCTTTGGTACTCTATGGACTGAATGCTTTTGGAACAGAAGAGCAAAAACAAAAATACCTTGTTCCATTGGCTAAAGGGGAAAAACTGGGCGCATTTGCACTCTCAGAGCCTGAAGCTGGATCAGACGCCTCCTCACAACATACAACCGCCGAAGACAAAGGTGACCACTATCTACTGAATGGTACGAAGAACTGGATTACCAATGGTGGTCACGCCGATATTTACCTCGTCATCGCACAGACTCATCCAGAAAAAGGCCATAAAGGAATCAATGTATTGATTGTTGAAAAGGGATTACCTGGGTTCACAATTGGACCAAAAGAAAATAAATTGGGAATCCGAAGTTCAGATACGCATTCATTGCTATTTTCGGATGTCAAAGTACCCAAGGAAAATCGTATCGGTGAGGATGGTTTTGGGTTCAAATTTGCCATGAAAACACTCGATGGAGGACGTATAGGTATCGCAGCACAAGCATTGGGTATTGCTGCAGGAGCATATAATCTTGCACTTGCCTATTCAAAAGAACGTAAAACATTTGGCAAACCAATTTCAGAACATCAGGCGATCCAATTTAAACTGGCCGATATGGAAGTAGATATCGAAACGGCGAGGCTGTTGACCTATAAAGCGGCATGGACCAAAGATCAAGGTCTACCTTATGGAAAAGAAGCTGCGATGGCCAAGCTACACGCTTCTGAAGTAGCGATGAAACATACTGTCGAAGCTGTTCAAGTCCATGGCGGTTATGGTTATGTGAAAGAGTATCATGTAGAAAGATTAATGCGTGACGCCAAGATCACACAGATCTATGAGGGTACTTCTGAGATACAACGACTGGTTATCGCACGGGAAATCTTACGTTAAGCATGTTCATCGTATAACTTAAAATAAAAATCCTGTCCCTTTTCAAAGAAACGGACAGGATTTTTTATTGATTATTCAATTTACCATCGATCATCGAAAGGTATTGATAATCTTGAAAAGAGAAACTCGCCGTTTCAGCCATAGCCAAATTTAAGATGAGTTTTGCTTTTCGCAATAAATTCTGCTGTTCTTCGCCGTTTGCATTCAAGCCATCAAATAGTAAGGTTAATGCCAGTGGATGTAACTGCTGTGCCTGAAGTTCCGCTTTTGAATAGGTCGTCAGTTCGCTTTCGGAAAGTCCCAAAAAATATCCCCTGCTCTTCTCAAAGAACTTTTCATAAGCACCTTCAAAAACTGTCGGATCAGTCGGCTCCGTAAAAGCATCATGTCCTTCGGTCCAGATACGCAGAAATTTACCAATTTCCTCAATCCAGTTCATCAATACATCTTTCTTAAAACTTAATCCCATAGTCTTTTCTTATCGGATCTGCCCATTCCCGCGGACAATCCATTTTTCTGTTACCAACTTCTCCAATGCAAAAGGACCACGTGCGTGCAGTTTTTGTGTTGAAATTCCTATTTCTGCTCCCAATCCAAACTCACCACCATCCGTAAAACGAGTTGAAGCATTCGCATATACTGCCGCTGCGTCCACTGCATTCAAAAATCGTTCGATAGTCAATTCATGCGAAGACACAATACACTCCGAATGTTTTGATGAATATTTTTCGATATGTTCCAAAGCTTCATCCAATCCATTGACTGTTTTTATCGAACACTTCAAATCTAGAAATTCTCTTCCAAAATCTGCTTCTTCGGCCGCCACTAAATTTGAAAATTTTTGATGCGCCAATAATTTATAGGCAATGGGGTCTGCAAATACCTCCACGGCAGCATTTTCAAGGTAAGGTGCTAGTTTAGCCAAAAATTCTGGTGCTACTTCCTTATCCACTAAAACCGTATCTAAAGAATTACAGACCGATGGCCTGGAGATCTTTGCATTGGCTACTATTTTTGCGGCCATCTCAAGATCAGCTGTTTTATCCACATAAGTATGACATACACCAGCGCCAGTTTCTATAACAGGAACTTTCGCATTTTCCCGAACAAAATCTATCAAGGATTGTGAGCCGCGTGGAATAATAATATCGACATATTTAGTAGCTTCCAGCAATTCCGAGACATGTTTACGCGCTACAGGCAGCAATTGCACAATGTCTGTGGGAACACCATTTGCTTCTAATACACGATGGATAACGCGCAGCAAGGCCTCGTTTGTATATTGCGCATCAGAACCACCTCTCAACAAACAAACATTGCCTGACTGGATACAAAGCGCCGCTACATCTATTGTAACATTCGGGCGGGACTCATAGATCACACCAACAACACCAAGCGGGACTGTTATTTTCTCTATTTCTAATCCATTGGGCAAAATTTTCTTGAGCAACAGCTGATCGGTCGGATCTGCTAGATCAGCAATCTGTTTTACGCTAGCTGATAGTGCGTGTAAGCGATCACTATTCAGCAGAAGACGGTCTTTCTTTGGATCTCCATCATCCATACGATCCAGGTCAATTTTATTCGCATGCAGGATTAGGGCCTCTTCTTCAACAAGTGCCGCAGCGATAGCCTCCAAAGTGACCTTTTTAGCATCTGGAGCAAATTGTTGCAAGAATTGTTTCGCCTTAGCTGCCCCCTTCAATTGTTCAATTATTGATTCACTCATAACAATACGATATCATTTGCATGCGCAATTTCTAAATTTTTTTTACTGGACTGAGATAACAGCGATGAATCCATTTTCGCCCGGGCCACAGCCACTGTCAAACCATCGAGGTTCACAATGTTCAGCACCTCTCCTTTCTCAAAATGCTCAACAATACGCGTTACACCAACAGCGAGTAAGCTTTTATGCTTCAACAAAGCCTCTTCAGCACCTCGGTCCACCATCAGCTCACCCTTAATTAGACTTCCACTCGCCAACCATTTTTTTCGTGAGGAGATCTTTTTACGCTCCGGCAAGCACAAGGTACCTGTTTCATGTTTGATCGCTTTCGTGATCGCATCTTCAGTCTGCATACTAAAAATAACCACTTCAATTCCCATCTGATTAGCTAGACGCGCAAAATTCAATTTTGAGGTCATCCCCCCTAATCCTACCGCAGATTTATCTTTCCTAGCCAATCCCAGAACATCCCGGTCAATGGTTTCTATCTTTTCTATGATTTTATTATTCGCGTCCAATACGCCTGGAACAGAAGTACTAAACAGTAATTTTTCAGCACCAAATCCAACAGCAATTAACGTAGCCAGTTCATCGTTATCCGAGAACTTCAACTCTTTATTGCTCACCACATCATTTTCGTTTGCTATCGGGATAACATTGTTGCGCCACAGTTCCTCATAGGTATTCTTTAACTGGAGGAACTGGTCCCGATTGGAAAAATGATGTCTTTCACATAGGCTTTGCGCCAACGAAATCTTAAAAGGCCTGAAGTAGGTGGAATACGTATTAATCAATATCGGATTTCCGATGGCGGCAGCGGCCTTCCGCTCTGACAGTGTACCTGTATAACTGGGGAGAAAACGCTTGCCGGCAGCAACAGCACCTGAAGATACCAGGACAATATTGTACTTCTTCTGCAAAGAAGCAATCTGCCGGGCAACCTCCAAAACAATACGTTCATCAACTTCTCCCTCTTTCGTGGTAATAGAAGCCGATCCAAATTTGACAACGAGAATAGGCTTTTTCATTGTAAGTATGCTTTAGTTTAGATTAAAGCCCTAATTTACTGAGAAGAATTTGATTTTTGCAAAATATGTTAATAATTGAACAATATTGCGCAATAAAATGCCGCCTATTTTTAAGCGGGTAAATCACCTTCACCCGAAAACTAGACCGTAAAGAAAGGTTATCCAAAAAAGGAAAAGTCCCCTCCTGAGCATTGAATATTCAGTAAGAAATCATAGGTGGGATGCACACAACATGAAAGGAAAATACAGCCTTATTAAAAAGCAAGTATATCTCATTTACGATGAAAAACGCTCCTCGTAGAGCTTTTCCAAAGAGAACATTTCATCACGGTATTTGGCGGCTTCCAAGAAGTCCATTTCTTTCGCAGCTTTATCCATTTTCTTGCGAACAGCATCAATCGCTTTTTTCAGATCTTTTTCGCTGAGGTACTGCATGACAGGATCCGCGGCAATAGCCTGTGTAGGATCTGGCTCAACATAAAACTTTTGCTCAACGCCTGAGAAATCGGCGACAGAGGTCTGCTCCAGAATTTCTTCCCTGGTCTTTCCAACCGTTCGTGGGGTGATACCATGTTCTATATTATAGTTCATTTGCTTTTCCCTACGTCGATTGGTCTCATCAATTGTTACGCGCATACTATCTGTCATTTTATCCGCATACATGATCACCCGTCCTTTATCATTCCG
Organism: Sphingobacterium ginsenosidimutans; assembly: GCF_039536865.1. NCBI lineage: Bacteria > Pseudomonadati > Bacteroidota > Sphingobacteriia > Sphingobacteriales > Sphingobacteriaceae > Sphingobacterium > Sphingobacterium ginsenosidimutans. The sequence goes on along the minus strand of NZ_BAAAZK010000005.1, from coordinate 16,756 downwards.
GGCAGCACGTCCGATCGTTTGGATCAGTGAGCGCTCCGAACGTAAAAAGCCCTCTTTATCGGCATCGAGAATAGCCACCAGTGTAACTTCGGGTAAATCCAATCCCTCCCGAAGTAAATTCACGCCAACTAAAATATCAAACTCACCCAAGCGCAATCCACGTAAAATCTCTACGCGTTCCAAAGTCTTGATTTCAGAGTGTATATAACGAACTTTCAGATTCAACTTGGTCATATATTTGGATAACTCCTCCGCCATCCGTTTGGTCAGGGTCGTTGCCAACACACGCCCCCCCTCCTTGATCGTTTTGTCTACTTCCTCCAGAAAATCATCCACCTGATTTATCGCCGGACGAACCTCAATAATGGGATCCAATAAGCCTGTCGGCCGGATGACCTGTTCAACAACGACACCTTCCGTCTGTTGCAATTCATAATCTCCGGGAGTCGCCGAAACATAAATCGTCTGATTGGTCAACGATTCAAACTCCGGAAAATTGAGCGGTCTGTTGTCCAAGGCTGCCGGTAATCGAAAACCATGTTCCACCAAAGAGACCTTACGTGAGCGGTCACCACCATACATGGCCCGTAACTGCGGCAAGGTAACATGGCTCTCATCAATGACAAGCAGATAGTCCTCCGGGAAATAATCCAGCAAACAGAAAGGACGCATCCCCGGCTGTCTTCCATCGAAGAATCGAGAATAGTTTTCTATTCCAGAACAATAGCCAAGTTCACGCATCATTTCCAGATCGTAATTCACACGTTCTTCCAAACGTTTGGCTTCTAACATAAGCCCTTCCTCCTCCAACTGTGTTTTACGCTGCATCAATTCATCCTGAATAGCCCAGATAGATTCTTTAAATTTCTCTTTCGGAGTAACGAAAAGGTTCGCTGGGAAAAGGGCTAAATCCTCCATTTTATTCAAGGTCTTACCAGATACCGGATCGATCTCACTCAATTCGTCAATCTCGTCACCAAAAAAGGAAATACGGATCGCAAAATCCAAGTAAGCAGGGTATACATCGACGGTATCTCCCTTGACACGAAAAGTACCACGTTTAAATTCAGTTGTTGTTCTAGAATAGAGGATTTCGACCAGTTTATGCAAAAAGGCATTCCGTGTTATTGTCATTCCAACGCCAAAACGAAAAATTGACCGTGAGAAATCTTCGGGATTTCCCATACCATAAATACAGGAGACGGAAGAAACCACAACAATGTCCCGTCGTCCGGACATCAGTGATGAAGTCGTTGCCAATCGTAGCTTCTCTATTTCCTCATTGATCGCCAGATCTTTTTCAATGTACGTATTCGTGGAAGCTATAAATGCCTCCGGCTGATAATAATCATAGTAAGAAACAAAATAATTAACCGAATTATTCGGAAAGAACTGTTTGAATTCACCATACAGCTGAGCCGCCAATGTCTTATTGTGACTTAATATGAGGGTTGGCTTCTGTGTTTCTTGAATTACATTGGCAACAGTAAATGTTTTACCGGATCCGGTAACACCCAAGAGCGTCTGATATTGTTCACCTTGGTCCACACCTGCTACCAATTCTTTGATTGCCTCTGGTTGATCACCCGTCGGTCTATACTCTGATGTCAATTCAAATTTCATACAATTCCTATTTCTTAAAGAAAACTATTTCGACCTTTCATTAAGCGTCAGCACCGAAGCATCGCTATATCTCAGCTTAGAAAAATCCGTTACATGCACACAATGATAATCTATAAATGTTACGATTTTGTAACATGCGGTCTAGGGCCATATTTTAAATGGTCTTCACACAAATTTACTAATTTTTTTACCATTTTATATCAAACTATAATTATGCCGCAGATGTTATTACTTTCAGTTGATTATTTACTATCTTTAGCTTTAACAGAACTAGCACGCAGGTCATGGTCACTATTCTATCTACCCAAAATAGCATTGCAAATCATTTTATTGCAGAATTGAGAGATGTCACTATTCAGCGGGATCGCATGCGTTTCCGTCGGAATCTGGAACGGCTCGGCGAAGTATTTGCTTATGAGATCAGCAAAACCATGACCTTTAAACCCGTGGAGGTTGAAACACCTTTGGGTGTTGCCAAGACACAGCTATTGATGGAACAGCCGGTATTAGCCACTATCCTAAGGGCAGGACTTCCCTTTCATCAAGGTTTATTAAATATCTTTGACCAAGCCGACAATACTTTTATCGCGGCTTATCGGCACACCAAAAAAAGTGGCGAATTTGAAGTTCACAAAGAATACGTCAATACACCGAATTTAGATAATAGAACAGTTATCATCGTCGACCCGATGCTGGCTACCGGAAAGAGTCTGGTCTTATGTTGTAAAGATCTTTTGGCCGAATATGAGATTAAGGAATTACATATTGTTGCAGCAATTGCATCGGAAGAAGGATTAAACCATGTCAAGGCTTTCGTTCCGACTGCGCGTATCTGGGTGGGTGATGTTGACCACGAATTGACAACAAAAGCCTATATCGTTCCCGGTCTAGGCGACGCCGGAGATCTGGCCTATGGTGAAAAACTTCATTAATGTGGAGAATTATTTAAAATTAAATTAACACTTAGATCATTGAAATTCAGTAAATTTATGTCAATGATGAAGTTTAATTTATATATATCTAATTTATACCACTATGAGATGGCAAAAATACAATGGCGAATCCATTCGCTCCACGATTTTCGATGCTGTTGAGGAAGTCATTAAACGAGAAGACGCCCTAGGAAACAAGCTCAAGGTTTATATCGGCACCGATTCCCAAGTAAAGAGAGGAATCATCGACTTCGCCACCGTCATCGTCTTTCTCAGGGAACATAAAGGTGGATTTATGTTTATCCAACGGGACAAAAGGCATCACCGAATGAGTATTAAAGAACGGATGCTACTCGAAGTCCAAAAATCCATCGACATCGCCTACCAACTCTGCCCCCTCCTCGAAAAACACAAAGTGGACCTAGAAGTCCACGCCGACATCAACACCAATCCAAATTTTCAGTCAAATGTAGCCCTCAAAGAAGCCATGGGATATATTATGGGTATGGGGTTCGTATTTAAGGCCAAACCTGAGTCTTTTGCGAGCACCAATTGCGCCAATAAACAGGTGCAGTAGTTGATTCTAAGGCAGACTTTGTATCTTTAAGGTGTAATTTTTAATACACCAGATGCAGGATTTTTTTCAGCAGATTGCCAGTCAATTTGCCCAAACCACTTGGCTCGAATGGTTAGGTACACTAACTGGTTTCCTTTGTGTCTATTTGGCCGCAAAGCAAAATATATGGAACTGGCCGATTAGCATTATCAGTGTGATTTCCTATGCCATTCTTTTCTATGATGCAAAACTCTACGGCGATACCGTGTTACAATTTTACTTTCTATCCACAGCCGTGTATGGCTGGTATTATTGGCATAAGCGAAAGGAAGAAAAAAAGAAACCGATTGTTAAGGCCAATAGAAACCAATTCTTTCTGAGCATACTTGCCATTATTTGTTTGACAGCAGCAATAGGCTACCTTTTGGACAGTAAGACAAATTCTGATGTTCCCTATATCGACGCATTCTGTACTTCAGTTAGCTTTGTGGCTCAATTTCTAATGACGAGGAAAGTACTTCAGAACTGGCTTCTCTGGGTTTTCGTCGATATCTGCTATATTCCATTGTATATACACAAAGAGCTTATGCTAACAGCTGTACTGTATCTTGTATTCGCCATTATTGCATGGAATGGTTACCGTGACTGGCAAAAAACATATAGAAATTTTGTGTAATATTGCCTATCAAAAAGATAGATGTGGGAAAAGAGTTAATAAAAATTGCCGTCGTAGGCCCCGAGTCTACAGGGAAGTCAACCATGGCACGGTATCTCGCTGAAAAATTTCAAACGGTCTGCGTACCGGAGTATTCGCGCTATTACTGTCAGAGTCTCAATAATAAATATACGTTACAGGATGAGGTCAACATGTTTTATGGGCAGGTCGCTTTGGAAGAAGCACTCCTTCCTTTAGCAAAGGAAAACATCCTGATCTGTGACACCACTTTTATGACCGTGAAAATCTGGTCTGACCATCTATTCAATCATACTCCAAAAGACGTTACCGATAAGATTCAGCAACACCCCTATGACCTATACCTGCTGATGGATATTGATCTACCTTGGCAAGACGATCCATTGAGAGATTTTCCGGAGCAACGGGAACACTTTATGGAAGTATGGAAAAAAGAATTAAAAGCTATCAGTGGTCAATATCACATTATCTCAGGAGAGGGACAGCAGCGATTGGAAAATGGCTTAACAGCTGTTAACGATTTTCTGACATTGATTTGAGACAAGCACCTTGACGAGAAAGCCTTTTACATCTATATTTGTAAAAGTAAAGTATAGCGTTTTGGCAAAAGATCATTTAATGTGAAACAGAAAGTCACGCTCTACCGAATTAAATTAGAATATTAACATTTTTACTTAAGAAATAATGTATCCAGAATATTTAGTAGCTCCAATGCGTCAAGAGTTAGTTGATGCGGGATTCGAAGAATTAAAAACTCCAGAAGCAGTTGATACTGCAATCGCTTCAGAAGGAACTGTATTTGTCGTTGTTAACTCCGTTTGTGGTTGTGCTGCAGCAAATGCACGTCCTGCAGCAAAAGCGGCTGTAAAAAACGAAAAACATCCTGCAAAACTAGTTACTGTTTTCGCAGGTATGGAAACTGATGCTGTTAACACAGCACGTAACTACATGTTGCCTTATCCTCCATCTTCTCCAGCAATGGCGTTGTTCAAAGATGGTAAATTGGTACACATGATTGAAAGACATATGATTGAAGGTCGCCCGGCACAAATGATTGCTGACAATTTAGTTGCTGCATTTGACGAGTACTGCTAATCACATATTTTGATTTTTGAATTAAAACGGCTATCTGAGTTATTTGGATAGCCGTTTTTGTTATCCGCTCTCGACGCTAATCTATAATATACCAAACCATACTTCAGCCAATTCATACGATACTTCCATCAAATCATATTTCAAAGAAATAACCCTCGCTTTATAAACACTTTTTTCTATTTTTAGGATATGAGAAACTTTCCAGTTATTCTTTTCCTCTTTTCCATGATCTTCCTTGCCTGTTCCCCTCAAGAAAAGGTAGACCTGATTGTGTACAATGCACATGTTTATACCGTTGATTCCACCTTCAGCACAGCACAGGCATTTGCTGTCAGGGATGGTAAATTTATTGCAATAGGCTCAGACGACGAGATCCAACGAAAGTATAAAGCCAAAGAGAAAATAGACGCCGACGGGAAAGCGATCTATCCTGGATTCTACGATGCGCACGCTCATCTATTTGATGAAGCCGAACTGATGGATCAGGTCGACCTGAATGGCGCAGATTCTTTCGAAGAAGTGATTCAACGGGTCAAAAGTTATCAGCAAAAGAACCCCAATAAAACCTGGCTCATCGGCGGTGGCTGGGACCAAAATCGCTGGAAAGACAAATCCTTCCCTACAAAGGAACTACTGGATAAAGCTTTCCCAGATATACCAGTGTACCTGATAAGGGTAGATTATCACGCCGCAGTGGTAAACTCCAAAGCCCTGGAATGGGCCAAATTGACAAATATTCCAATTATTCATGGTGGCGTTGTCGGTGGAAGCAACAATACACCGAATGGTCTTTTGATCGACAATGCAATGGATCTGGTCAACAAAACAATCCCGGTACCTAGTGAAAAAGAGTACCTGAGAATGCTAAAGCGAACCCAGGACTCATTGCTTTCTGTGGGCCTTACTTCTATTGTGGATGCAGGTTTATCAAAAGAAAGACTCAACTTATTAAAAAAATACTATCAGGATGGGGAATTGAAATTTAGAGATTATGCGATGATCCTTGGCAATCCGCAAAATATCTCCTCATTTATAGCACAGGGATTTTACGAAACGGATCGTTTAGAAATCAAATCATTCAAATTACTCGCAGATGGCGCATTAGGCTCAAGGGGAGCCTGTCTGCTCGCTCACTATCATGATGCAGCTACACATGGCTTTCTTTTGCATAGCCCAGAGGAATATGAAAACATGATCAAAGCGATTGCCGCCAGTAATTTTCAGGCCAACACCCATGCGATCGGTGATTCAGCTAACCGAATTATCTTGGATATCTATGGCAAATACCTCCAGCCACATACAGATCGCAGATGGCGTATCGAACACGCACAGATTATATCGCCTGTCGACTTCGATAAATTCCGAAAATTCCAGATTATCCCTTCTGTGCAACCTACCCACGCCACATCTGATATGTATTGGGCAAAAGACCGACTAGGAGAAGAGCGAATGAAAGGCGCCTATGCGTACAAGCATCTCCTGAAAGAATATGGCAAACTCGCTCTGGGAAGTGACTTCCCGGTTGAACATTTCAATCCGATGTATGGTTTTCATGCAGCTGTGGCCCGTGTTGATAAAAAAGGTTACCCAGATCAGGGCTTCCAAATTCAGGATGCTATCAGTCGGGAAGATGCATTGCGCGGAATGACAATCTGGGCAGCATACTCCTGCTTTCAGGAGAAAAAACGGGGAAGCATAGAAGCAGGCAAAGACGCCGATTTTGTTATCCTCGAACAAGACATCCTCAAAATACCAAACGAACAATTGCGGAACGTAAAAACAACACGAACGGTAATTGCTGGAGAAACTGTTTTTACAAGGTAAGCACTAGTTATTTCTGCTGAGCACCACGCTGATTTTCACTGCCTCACTTATCTCAAAAGAAACAACAAAAACTTAGATACAAATTGTAACTAAAAGAGCCTGAGTGATTGTTTCACTCAGGCTCTTTTTATGTTAACATGGAAACAACTTTTGTTTTTCCAAGAAATCTAATCGTTTTGTCCACTATTATTGCATATCGAACAAATGCTTTTCAGCATGGTAAGATGAACGAACCAAAGGTCCAGATTCAACATATTTGAATCCCATTTCCAAACCAATTTTTTTATATTTTTCAAATTGAGCTGGTGTGATAAATTCGATAACGGGATGATGTGCTTTGGTTGGCTGTAAGTATTGTCCAAGAGTCAAAATATGAACACCGACATTATATAAGTCCTGCATTGCCTCAATCACATCTTCTTCCGTTTCACCAAGACCCAACATGATACCTGACTTCGTACGAAGACCTGCTTCCGAAATCCGACGCAAACATTCCAAAGAACGGTCATATTTTGCCTGAACACGTACTTCTCTGGTCAAACGACGCACAGTTTCCAGATTATGTGAAACGACCTCTGGGCGAACAGCAATGACACGATCCAAATTGTCCCATTGACCTTTAAAATCTGGTAATAATGTTTCCAAAGTTGTTTCTGGACTTTCTTTACGGATTGCATTGATCGTCTCCGCCCAAATTGTAGAACCGCCATCTTTTAGATCATCACGGTCTACAGAAGTGATAACACAATGTTTTACCTGCATCAACTTCACAGAATTGGCTACCCTATTTGGTTCATCCAAGTCTACTGGCAAAGGACGACCTGTTGCTACAGCGCAAAACGAACATGAACGTGTACAGATATTTCCTAATATCATGAAGGTTGCTGTTCCTGCCCCCCAACACTCACCCATATTTGGGCAATTTCCACTCTCACAAATTGTATGTAATTTGTGCTCATCTACAAGACTTCTGACATGTCTATACTCTTTACCAACAGGCAATTTGACACGCAACCAATCTGGCTTGCGTTGTGCAGGAGTTGCCGGAATAACTGGAAGTTCAATCATACAACAAAGTTAAGGATTAAAAATGTAATTTCTATTGGGCAATTTGTTGGTTTTATATCATAAATACTTATCGAATGACGGCAATAATAGAATAATGAAACAAAAATTAGGATATTTGTGTTGATTATCTATTGATCTAAATACTTTACTATGCGATTGAGCAAATCTTTATCCCTGTTATTGCTTGGGGGAGCTTACATTTTTAGTGCGCAGGCCCAAAGTAATTTTGACATTATTCCCAAGCCTTCCAAGGTGACCGTAGCGACTGGAATATATACCATCCCAACACAACTCACAGTTATTGTTTCTGATGATTTCCAACAAGCGGTGCAATTGCTTACTGAACATCCTGCGATCAAGAGTTTAACCCTTGAAGTGCTGAAGAAAAACAAAAAAGCACCAAAAGAAGGCTTTCGTATTGTAAAGGCGGTTGATGCAGACAACCTCAGCAAAAATGCCTATTCGATTCAAATTGATGAAAAAGGTCTCCTGCTCAAAGCCTGGGATACTCCACAGGTCATCAATGGGATTTATACCTTGGTTCAATTAGGCTATCTACAAGCTGATCCCAGCAAAATAGCATTTGCGACTATCGTTGATGAACCTCGTTTTTCATACCGGGGATTACATTTAGACGTTTCCCGTCACTTTATGCCTCTTTCTTTCGTAAAGAAATATATCGATGTCATGGCCATTTATAAGTTCAATAACTTTCACTGGCATTTGACAGATGGAGCGGGATGGCGACTGGAGATTAAAAAATATCCGGAATTAACACAAAAAGCAGCTTGGCGTACACATACCCATTGGAAAGATTGGTGGAACAATGGACGTCAATATGTGGAAAAAGGAAATCCAAATGCCAGTGGTGGCTTTTATACACAGGAAGAAGCGCGCGAACTGGTCGACTATGCTGCCCGAAAAGGCATCAATGTCATTCCGGAAATAGAAATGCCCGGACACTCAGAAGAGGTATTAGCTGTATATCCCGAACTTTCCTGTTCAGGGAAACCCTACAGCCAAAGCGAGTTTTGCATTGGCAATGAAAAGACTTTTGAATTCCTAAAAAATGTACTGGATGAAGTACTGACCATATTCCCGTCTCAATATATCCATATTGGAGGTGATGAAGCGGAAAAGAAACATTGGGAAACCTGTCCAAAAGATCAAGCTCTTATGCAGAAGGAAGGTTTAAAGTCCGTTGACGAATTACAGAGTTATGCCATCAAACAAATGGATCTGTACCTGCAATCAAAGGGTAGAAAGCTTATTGGTTGGGATGAGATCTTACAAGGTGGGCTCACCGAAGGAGCAACAGTCATGAGTTGGCGTGGAGAAGAGGGCGGAATAAAAGCTGCAAATGCGGGCCACGATGTCATTATGACTCCGGGCTCACATCTTTATTTCGATTCCTATCAGACAGACCCAAGAACACAACCCGAAGCCATTGGAGGCTATCTAACACTTGATAAAGTCTACTCCTACGACCCTATCCCAGCTGCGATACAAGGTGATAAAGCCAAACATATCCTGGGTGCACAGGCGAATATATGGACAGAATATGTGCCGACGACGGAGCATGTTGAATATATGGTGTTTCCGCGTGCATTAGCGTTATCTGAAGTCAATTGGACCACAAAAGATGCAAAAAGCTGGACGGACTTTCAACGAAGATTACAATCACATTATAAGTTACTACAGGAGCTGAATCTGAACTACTATCGTCCCTCGTTCAATGTTGCCTATACAGCATCGTATAATGCGATTAAAAACAACAACAAAATTACACTTACAACAGAGCAATTGAACACGGATCAGATCCGATATACCATTGATGGAAGTGAACCTACGATTCAGTCTACACCATATACCGGTCCATTTGAACTTAGTTCAACAGGACATATCAATGCGGCATATTTTCAGGACTCCATTAAAATAGGTCCTACATTGTCATTTGATATTGATATTCATCGCGCCATTGGAAAAAAAGTAACTTACAACACACAATGGTCTGGATATCCAGCCCAAAAAGATTCGACTTTAACCAATGGTCTAATGGGGGGACTCTCTTACCACGATGGTCAATGGCAAGGTTTTACAAGCCCGATTGATGTCGTAGTCGATTTAGAGCGAAGAGAAGAAATTCATCAGGTTGCCATGAATTTTATGCAAATGATAGGTCCAGGGGTCTACATGCCCGGTGAAATGGAAGTGCTTCTTTCGGACAATGGACGTAGCTTTAGAAAAGTAGGTACAGTGATAAATGATATATCCGATAAAGAATCCAAATTAACATTTAAACGTTTCGAGCTGAAACTAGATAAAGCGCAGCAGGCACGCTACATAAAAATCAAGGCCAGCAATCCGAAAAAAGGATATTTATTTACAGACGAAATTATTGTTTATTAACCGAATAATAGACAATTCACGATAATAGTTGGAGAACCTACTCCTTACGTTTTCCAACTATTATTACTGCTTTCAAAACTACTTTTCCAACAAAGGCCATTTTATTTTGAAATATTATTAAAATAAATACTTCATTTTCAAAATTTAAAATGTAACTTTGCACTCCGACAAAGCAGTCGGAATGACCCTTCCCCATGAGCTATTTTTGATTGTCTTTGCTCAGATTTACAATAGGAAATTTAATTTTTTGAACTAGATATAATGCCAAGAAACACTTCCATTAAGTCGGTTTTAATCATCGGATCAGGTCCCATCGTTATCGGTCAAGCTTGTGAATTTGATTATTCTGGATCTCAAGCATCCCTTTCATTGAAAGAAGAAGGTATTGAAGTATCCATCATCAACTCAAATCCTGCAACAATCATGACGGACAAAGTTGTTGCAGACAATGTCTACTTACTTCCATTAACTTGCGAAAGTATTGAAGAAATATTGCAAAAGCACAATATTGACGCTGTACTTCCTACCATGGGTGGTCAGACAGCTTTGAACTTATGTATCGAAGCTTCCAACCTAGGTCTTTGGGAAAAATACAATGTAAAAGTTATCGGTGTTGATGTTGCTGCCATTGAAAAAACTGAAAACCGTGAAGAATTCCGTCAATTAATGGTTGATATTGGTGTGGGCGTTGCAACATCAAAGATTGCAAACTCTTTCCTAGAGGGTAAAGAAGCTGCACAAGAAATTGGTTATCCTCTTGTTATACGTCCTTCCTACACCTTAGCAGGTACAGGAGGTGGATTTGTACACAGAAAAGAAGATTTTGATGCAGCCTTAAATAGAGGTTTACACGCATCACCAACGCACGAGGTTTTAGTCGAACAAGCTGTATTGGGTTGGAAAGAATTCGAGTTAGAATTGCTTCGCGATACCAACGACAATGTCATTATCATCTGTACAATTGAAAACTTTGATCCAATGGGTATCCACACTGGAGACTCGATCACAGTAGCTCCAGGTATGACATTATCGGACAAATGTTACCAAGATATGCGTAATCAGGCTATCCTGATGATGCGCTCGATCGGTACATTTGCAGGTGGATGTAACGTTCAATTCTCGGTAAATCCAGAAAACGAAGAAATCATTGCAATCGAGATCAACCCACGTGTATCTCGTTCATCAGCTTTAGCATCGAAAGCAACTGGTTACCCAATTGCAAAAATTGCAGCTAAATTAGCGATCGGATACAACTTGGATGAGTTGCAAAATCAGATTACTAAGACTACTTCAGCATATTTCGAACCCACATTAGATTACGTCATCGTTAAGATCCCACGTTTCAACTTTGACAAGTTCAAAGGTGCAAACAAAGAATTAGGTCTTCAGATGAAAGCTGTAGGTGAGGTAATGGCAATCGGCCGTACATTTATCGAAGCTTTACAGAAAGCATGTCAGTCACTTGAAACTGGCCGCGCTGGTCTAGGTGCAGATGGTCGTCAATGGAGAAATCTGGACGAGATCATGGATAGCTTAGAACATCCAAGCGGTGACCGTTTGTTCCATATCAAAGATGCATTCGAATTAGGTGTTCCATTGGAATCAATTCGTAAAGCAACACGTATTGACAAATGGTTCTTGGTACAGATCCAGGAGTTAGTACATCTTGAGCAAGAGTTACGTCGTTACCAACTGAATAATATCCCACGCGATTTCTTCATGACCTTAAAACAAAAAGGTTATTCAGATGTACAGATTGCTTGGTTGCTAGGTAATGTAACAGAAGATCAGGTATATGACCGTCGTAAGGAACTTGGCATCAACCGTGTTTACAAAATGGTTGATACTTGTGCCGCGGAATTCCCAGCACAAACTCCATATTACTATTCAACATTTGAAGAAGAAAACGAATCCATCTCTTCAGACAGAAAGAAAATCATTGTATTAGGTTCAGGTCCTAACCGTATCGGTCAAGGTATCGAGTTCGATTACTCTTGTGTACACGGGTTATTGGCAGCCAAAGAATGTGGTTACGAGGCAATCATGGTTAACTGTAACCCTGAGACAGTATCAACAGACTTTAACATGGCTGACAAGTTATACTTTGAGCCTGTATTCTGGGAACATGTTCGTGAGATCATTGAATTAGAAAAACCTGAAGGTGTAATTGTTCAATTGGGTGGACAAACAGCACTTAAAATGGCTGAACGCTTGGAGCAGCTTGGTGTAAAAATCATTGGTACTTCTTTCGAAAATATGGACTTGGCAGAAGATCGTGGTCGTTTCTCTGATCTTTTGAAAGAATTAAATATTCCATATCCAAAATATGGTGTGGCTACTTCGGCAGAAGAAGCATTACAAGTTGCTAACGAAGTTGGCTATCCAGTTTTAGTTCGCCCTTCGTATGTATTGGGTGGACAAGGCATGAGTATTGTCATCAATGACGAAGACTTGGAAAAAGCGGTTGTTAACTTATTGAAAAACCTTCCCGGTAATCATATCCTGATTGACCACTTCTTGGATCGTGCTGAAGAAGCGGAGTCAGATTCTATCTGTGATGGCGAGGATGTACATATCATCGGTATGATGGAACACATCGAGCCTGCGGGTATTCACTCTGGGGACTCTTCGGCAGTATTGCCTCCATTCGGACTATCCCAAGCTGTTCAGGATAAAATGGAAGAATACTCGATCAAGTTAGCGAAAGCACTAAATGTACGTGGACTATTAAACATTCAGTTTGCTGTCAAAGGTGAGAATGTTTATGTCATCGAGGCTAACCCACGTGCATCACGTACAGTTCCTTTCATCGCGAAGGCTTACGATGTTCCTTACATCAACATCGCGACAAAAGTGATGTTAGGTGTTAATAAATTGAGTGACTTCACGATCGAACGTAAATTGAAAGGATACGCGATTAAAGAGCCGGTATTCTCCTTCAATAAATTCCCTGAGGTAGACAAACAATTAGGTCCTGAAATGAAATCAACTGGTGAAGCAATCCGCTTTATCAAAGATCTTCAAGATCCATATTTCAGAGAATTGTACAATCAAAAATCAATGTTTTTGAATGCACAATAAGGTGTCTCTATAAAATAGAAAAGGCTTGCAAATGCAAGCCTTTTCTATTTTATATCTTTTACGCATCGAAAACCGACATTATTTGTGGGGCTATTTACCTCACCTTTTCCCCTGCTTCCTGCTTTATAACGTTCACAATACTGATCATTACAGAGAAACGATCCGCCTCGTTGGACACGTTTCTCGAGATTAGGTTCCTGTGGATCATACGAACTCTCCGGTCCCGTGGGATTTGACGCCACGCTATTCTTGTAATAATCTGGTCTATAGTAGTCCGAACACCATTCCCAGACATTCCCTTCCATATCGTAGAGTCCTAAAGCGTTCGCCTGAAAAGATTTCACTGGCGCCGCACCTTCATAACCATCCTCTTTTGAATCTTCAACGGGGAATTTCCCCTGATAAATATTGGCCGTCCATTTACCATTGGGTTTCAGCTCTTTCCCCCAATAATACAGGTCATCATTGGTATCCTTACGTGAACGGGCGGCGTACTCCCATTCAGCTTCAGTAGGCAATCTTTTTCCAGCCCACTTTGCATAGGCAGCCGCATCCTCATAAGCAACCTGGACAACTGGGTAATTCATTTTATCTTTTATGGAACTATTAGGCCCTTCAGGATGTTGCCAATTTGCCCCCGGAACATACTCCCACCACATCAGATAATTATTTAAAGAGTTGAGTTCTTTGGGTTTTGAAAATACAGCAGATCCAGGAACCAACATATTTGGATCCACACCGGGAAAATCTTTTGGGTCAAGTTTTCGCTCAGCTACGGTCACATAGCCCGTTTCCTTTACAAATTGAGCAAATTGTGCATTTGTAACTTCATGTTCATCCATATAAAATGAATGGAGCTCTACAGTATGCACAGGTTTACTATCTTCGAAATTCGAACTTCCCATCAGAAATTTACCCCCCTCAATTAAAACCATCTTTCCAGTAGCATTACTACTTTGTTTGGATAACTGAGATTTGATCATCCCGGCCCGTGTAGGTATATTTTCACCAACACAACATGAAAGGGTATCATTTGCGGAAAATATAGATAGACAGGTAACTAGCGTCAGATTGATTAACATACCTAAAGATAAACATAAAAGGGGAACAATAAAATGCTCCCCTTTTAATTATTGACCTAGATGTAGATTTTATACATCCAATTGTACATTTTCTTTTTTTGCATTTTTTGAGCGAATAGGTGTATTACCACCACCTTTTAAGGTGATATCCACCGGGTTATTATTTTTCCATGCACCTTTTGTAAAATCCGGTACTGCTACTGTTTTACAGTTCTTTTCAACGGACTCAAAACTTAATGGTACAATACAACTCCATGAAGCAGCGTCATAGACATCTTGATCCAACGGCAAGCCGTTACGTAGACAGTCGATTAGGCGCCAGTCCATCATAAAGTCCATCCCGCCGTGACCACCAACTTCTTTGGCTTTATCACCGATGTATTTCACTAATTCTGGCGTATATTTATCATATAATTCTTTGAGTTTTTCCTCTTTAATGAATTCATGACCAAAAGCAATATTCTCAGTTGGGTATTTTTGGGCAAAACCTTTCGTACCGCTTAACGTATGAAGTCTTGAATATGGTCTCGGCGAGGTCACATCATGTTGTAGCATAATTGTTTTACCCTTCGCAGTGCGAATTAGCGTCGTATTCATGTTGCCACGGTATTTCTTTCCGACGAATTCCTGAAAGAACGAATCCTTTCCAGCGAGTTCCTTAGCTTTCTCGCCCATCATAAAATCATTGGACGACATCGCGACAAGATGATCCATCTTGTCTCCTCTATTTATATTTAGACACTGTGCGACAGGTCCAAGTCCGTGAGTTGGATAGAGGTTTCCATTGTATTTAATATTTTCCCTTAGACGCCACATATTATCATAACCATTCTTTGAGAAATTCAAATCCAATAAGTCATGGATATAAGCACCTTCACCATGGATCAATTCACCAAATAAACCTTGGCGGGCCATATTCAATGTCAACATCTCGAAAAAGTCATAGCAACAATTCTCCAACATCATACAATGTTTTTTTGTTGCTTCAGATGTTTTGACTACCTCCCAACAATCTTTTATTGTTAATGCAATTGGCACTTCACAAGCCACATGGTTACCCGCTTTCATAGCTGCAACACTCATGAGTGCATGGTAGTCCCAAGGTGTACAGATATAGACCAGATCCAGTTTTTCTTCCTTCAATAATGACTTCCAGCCGTCTTCTCCAGAATAAGACTTTGCAGCCTTCAAACCTTTTGAGGTAAGAATCTTCTGCGCTTTCTCAACTCTTTCTGGATGTTTATCACAAAGTGCAACGACTTCACAACCTTCGATAAAAGATAGTCGTTCGACTGCACCAGGACCACGCATACCCAATCCAATTACAGCAACTCTCACTTTATCAATTTTGGGTGCAGCATAACCGCACATATTAAATGCTTCTGCAGTCGCATTTGCATTAACCAACGTAGGAAGTGAAACAGCCAGTGATGATAAAATTCCGGCTTTTTTTAAAAAATCTCTTCTAGAATCCATAATTTAAAGTTCATGTAAATTTAAAGGGACCAAAATGGTCCCTCTAAAAAATCACCTATTTTAAAACAAACTAAACAGTCAATAAGAAAAATCCATTTGGATTTGGATTTATACTTGGTTCTAACTAAAGAACTTAATCTCTATAACAATAATATAACACTTTTCTCGAAATAAAAAATCAAACTTTAAAGCAATCGTTTGTTTAATCTACACAAACGATTGCTTAATTTATTATAATCATTATTTTTTTACCGAAAGTGTGACCGTTAGATAAATTCATGATTTCAATTTCATAGCAAAAACTTAAAGAGCATATACTCAAGATGATAAGTTTATTATTCCTTTATACTCGAGATCTCCGTTGCCAAGTATTCTTTTACCGGCGCTACCACGAGTCGAATCGGGAATCACTTGCAGAATATCTAACCATCCAGTAATTTGGTTACCCAATCCAATCATCAAGCCGCTTTCATAAGTGAGTGGATAGATTGAGCACTGGCGGCTTCTATTCAGGAAAAAATCAGGTAATCGCAGATCCTATCGGTAAAGATCATTGCAGTAAGGCGGCCAACAAAAACGTGGATTAGGATACGTGCTTAGGCAGTAGGTAGGCTGTCCGGCTCAATTTAGCTTATCAATGCCTTATGTTGTTAGCTGCTATCGCACCTAAAGCGGGCAAGAGTCTACACTGAGTCTGTAGCGCTTGGTATTATTACCGTGACTTCCGATGCAGCAAGCCCAATGCATGTACATTGAAAGTAGCGTATACAATTTAAGCGCGCAGCCATTGTTCTTTTGAATCTTTTGGGAAGTCACTAAACGAAAGAAGCCCTTGACTGTTTCCAGCAAGGGCTTCCGTGTAAAAAAAGGCACCGACCTACTCTCCCACCTGTTACGGCAATACCATCGGCTCTGG
>NZ_BAAAZK010000004.1:0-34056 GCF_039536865.1 Sphingobacterium ginsenosidimutans | reverse complement strand
TCGCGCCACATTTGGGATGTGGAGGTCGTAGGTTCGAATCCTGCCACCCCGACTAAAAAGCTCTAACGAAAGTTAGGGCTTTTTTTGTTTCTAGGCGGGATGAGAACCTACGACCTCTTAGGGACTATAAGGTTCGATCCGGAGGAGCTTTATACACTAATTTTCGATTTCCGCGAGGTGATCACCTCCTCGCTATTGCTCTTCTTGGCTCCATTATTGTATTAATTCTTTGCCGATAGCGAGCAAAGGAGTCGGGTATCGTGGAAACTGGATGGATTTTTTCCTGACAATTTACCTAATGTGGTCGGAATTCTTTAGTTTTGGCTATCTAATTAGTGAAAGATCAAACTATTGTCTCCTCGGCAAAGGAAAGGTTGGAAAAACTCAGAAATACGAACAAACAATGACATTGAAAGAAAGAATCGGCGACAATTACCTGAAATACCTGTTTACTGGGGTACTTTCAGCTTTGCTGGTTACCGGCTATGCGCAAGAAGTTGAGAAACAGCAGAAAGAAAAGGGCCAACATAATCAAAAAGGGATTGAAGGGCAAGTTCAAACGATGGATTCCATCGACGTCGTACGCGACTACCGACCGATGCTTGCCGATGCCGTCAAGGTGCGCCGGAGCCCAAATATGAAGCTTATCGACCGCGACGCGATCGAGACAGAGCTGCGCCAGATCGCCACCAGCACTTATTTGGCGCAACAAAAATACAAACAGGCCTATTACCATGAGTTGATGAAACGTCATCCGGACGCTTCGCAAAGCAATATCGACAATTACCGCATCAGCTATCTGGCCTATGGGGCCGGCGAATACAAAAGAGCGAGCGGTATGATGGAATCGATGAAACCTTCGGATGCCTTTTATCAAGGAGCGATCATGACTCTGGGCCATATCGCCCTGGAAACGGGCGACAAGCAGGCGGCGCGAAATGCCTTCGTCAAAGCGACGAAACTGGATCTCGATAGGCAAGTGAAAGCCGATGCACTATTTAACTACGCCAAAGTCCTTCTTGCCATGGACTCCACACAAGCCGCACAAAAAATCCTCGAGAAATATATAGCCCAGGAAGATAAACCTGCTGAACCGGGGGTAAAAAAACAGGAAAGTCCGGAATCACTATCAGCTGAAATCTTGCGGGGGACGACCAACTTTCATGCTGGGGTCAGCCTGCTGGAGTCGCTGAAGAAGCGAGGCCGGGAGGTCGATGCGATCTATCAAAAAGTAACTTACTACCGTGGACTGGAATTTTATAATGAGCGTGCTTTCGAAAATAGCATCTCCATGTTTATGCGTTCGGAAAAATTCCCGATCAACGCAGAAATGGCGGCCCTGGCTACCTATTGGAAAGCGGAGGCGATGTATGAAGTGCGCAAATTCGGGGAGGCCGTGGAAAATTTCTCCCAATTTCTGAGCTTGCCCGCTGCAAGAGACAACGCGGTTTATAATTATGCTAATTATGGGCTGGCTTATGCGGCCTACAGAAATAACCGTTTTGCGCTGGCGGCCGATTATTTTGAGCGCTTTCTGAAGGCTGGAGGAAGTACGGTGGATGAAAATATACGGTATGACGTGATCGCACGTCTGGGCGACTCGTATCTGTGCCTGCGCGATTACAGCCGGGCCAACAGCTACTATGATAAGCTGATTAACGGCAAAGCGCCCAATCAGGACTATGCCTACTTCCAGCGCGGCGTGATCTTTGGCCTGCAGGGCGACAATGAAACCAAACTTAGCACCTTGCGGTCCGTTCTGAAACAATTTCCATCATCCAACTATGCCGATGACGCGGCCTTTGAGATCCCTTACACCTATTTCACGATGGGCGATTATGAGAACGCGCTCAAAGGACTGCAAGGGATGATCGAGAAGTATCCGCGGAGCAGCTATGTCCCGCGTGCGCTGATGACCATTGGACTCGTGCAGTACAATAATGATGAACCCGAACCGGCCAAAGCTACCTTCCAGCAGGTGGTGGAGAAATATGCCCGAACTGCGGAAGCCGAACAGGCAATGCGTTTCATTGAAAACATCTACCTCGACCAGGGTGATGCCACAAGCTATATCCGCTATGCGATCGGTTCCAATGTCGGTAATTTGAGCCCTGCGGAGCAGGATGACCAGGCTTTCCAAGCAGCACAATCCCTCTTTGCCAGAGGAGAATACGGAGCAGCAGTGGAAGCAATCAACGCCTATTTTGATAAATTTCCGAAACCCAAACAAGTAAAATATGCACGTTACATCCGTGGGGTGAGTTCATACAAGACCGGACATCCGCAGGAAGCGCTACACGATCTGAATATCATCCTAAACGACTGGACGAGTAAGTATACGGAGAATACCTTGTTGACGGTGGCTGCACTGTATCTGGAGCTAAAGGAGTACAACGAGGCTATTGTGCACCTCAAAAAATTGGAGCTAAATTCCGAATACAAGAAAAACTATGGCTACGCAGTAACCAACCTGATGATCTGTTATTTCGAACTCGGCGATATGGAGCAGATGGCCAAATATGTGCAGTTTATAAAGGATTACGATGGTGCAACAGAGGAGGAAATTGCCAAGGCACACTTATACAGTGGTAGGGCCTTTCTGAAGGAAAAGAATATAGCGTCGGCCATGAAAGAGCTCAATCTGGCCGCTCTGAAGAGCCAAACGGCGGTAGGGGCGGAGGCGCGGTACCGTGTGGGACAACTGCAGTATGATAACAAGGAATACGATAAAGCCCAAGAAACAGCTTTTGATGTGATCAACAACAGGGAGACTCAGGAATATTGGGTGGCCAAGAGCTTCGTATTGCTTGCAGATACCTATGCGCGTAAAGGGAATGCTTTCCAGGCGAAGAGTACGTTAAAAAGTGTGATTGAAAATTATGAAAAAGACGATGATATCGTCCCATCAGCAAAAGAACGTTTACAGAAATTGAACAATAAGTAACAGCAATTTTTTGGCGATTGAAAAAGGGCTGTATCAAAATAATTATTTTGATACAGCCCTTTTTGTTTAATTCTAGCAGTCAATAAAACCCAAGATCAACAAGTTATAGCAGCAGCATTTCTGAAAAAAGTTTAGGTAGCAAATGTTAGAAGGACGAGCTTCCCACTAGGGGAAGCTAATTTCGTTCTATTTCCTGCATGATTAACGAGGGCTCAGATAAATATTTTCTTAATTTCCTGATCGGTAAGTAGGTGAACAAAATCGATAATACACCCGCGAGTAGCGCATCTAAAATAGCCATTGCAGTCGCATTTAACTTGTAGTGTGTAGATAGATTATGTTGTGCCAGTAGCAGACATAGGAATACCAATAAACCCGTTACGAAGCCATGGATAATACACAGCTTCGTAATAAATTTATTCCTGTTCAGCTCACTGTCTACTGTTAATGCGATCGATTCCTGTTCTATGGCTGCGATCACCCGCTTGATAATGTCCATTGTAAGAACAACAGGTAAAAATATGGCCATAGGCAATGTCAGTCGAGCCAGACTTTGTGGGCCAGCAAAAAAGTGTGTATATCCAAGCTCCTGAAAGCTGGCGTAGGCAACCAGGAAATTGAAGAATACATTTGGGAGGATATAATAAATTGCGCGCTTCCTCAAAAAGCGCTTGAGCGTTGTTTTTTTTATTTTCTTTGATTCCGTAAACTTCGTCATGTGGAGTGCTATAGGGATAAGGTCATGATTGCGATCGCCTTATCTTTTATTTTAATCGCTTCTTCTTTTGGTAAAAAATCTTCATTGGACATAAACGTAAAATCCATTTGTTGATTGAACGTCGTTGCAACCAAAGTATTTGAATTCAACCAGGGGAAAGCCACTGTTGGACTGTATATGGTCTCCAGAGTGAAGTTGTTGTACTCGTTTGAAATCTGGAGCTTACCCATATTGGATAGCGTGACGTCATGTCCTCCTGGGCTCGATTTTAACATAGAAATCATGCGCTTCACGAGCGGGTGCATCTGTTCCCCCATCCAGAGTAGCTCTCGGGCATCCATCTTTTCTGTTTTTTGTGTGAGCACCGTTTTGATATCTTTTGCAGTATCCACGACATTATCATTTCCCTTTTTTAGAGAAAGTTCCACCGTTGGTGCAAAGGCAAACATGTGGTCCTGTTTGATTTCTGGAATAAAGTGCCGGATATCAACCGGGCTAATCACTTTATTTTTTGCAGCTTTACCTTGCACCTCCCGAAAAGCTTGCATAAATGCCGTGCATAGGAGCGCATGGACAGAAATGCTTTGATCTTTACAGCCTTGGGTTATGGCAGCAGTTGTTTCTGCATCCAGTTTCCAGTGCATCGCATAGTTTTTTCCTAAATTTCTTTTTCCGCTCTTTCGTTGCAGGAAAAAGAAAAATCTTGCCAATAGCAAATAGAACTTGGCTTTACGTGATTTTTTTTGGAGCTCAAAGCCCTGCGGCAGGAATTCATTAACCGATTCAAAGAGCTGGTAAGGCTCGAGTACCTTATCGGGGTTATCCAACAGGCCAAGTAGCTCCCGCATCAACGTGACAATACTGGTTCCATCACAGACACAATGTGGTAACACCCAAAGCAGCTCCGAAACGGAGTTACCTTTGATCCATACCAATTGGGCTAGCGGTTTATTGTCCTCTTTAAAGGGGCGATACCATTCCCGTTCCGACTCTGTCAGCCAATCCATATCCGTTTGACGTTGGACAATATGGAGTGGAATAGATTCTATATCCTCTTTGACAGCAAATCGAGGCTGCTGTGCATCCTCTATGCGGATAACCGATCGGAGCAATGGATGTTTTTGCTGAATTTTGGTAAGGGCATTCCGAAGATGTTCTTCGGAGATCTCCCCGCTTATCTTGGCGGCAAATACACAGTTTAAGGGTGTTTTAGTATCAACATACATGATCCGTTCCACCATCATTAGTTTTCTCTCGATCATGATGCTACCTGGTAATCTAATTGTTGTTTGATCTGATCGATGATCTCATCGCGAATGGCCAATGCTTCTGCCTGTGGTAAATACCCCTCACTTCCCATAAAGGAGAAATCCATTTGTCCACGAAAGGTGGAGGTGACCATGGTCGTTGTATTGCCTAAAGGACCAATGACCGAAGGACTGAAGATTGTTTCCAGGCTGAATGCCCGATATTGATCGGGGATCTGTATGCGTCCCAAATTGGAAAACATGCAGTCATTGGATGACTTGCCCCGTTTTAAGAGTCTGGTAAAGTTCTTTAGGGCATCGTGGGCAGATTCCATGACCATCATGGTGATATAAGGATTGAGCTTCGCTGTTTTGCGTTCCACGTCATCCTGCATCAACCGGAGGTTATCCAAAAAGCTCATTTTTTGGTTCGAAGACATGACAATCATTAATCCGAAAGCAAAAATATGGTCATCTTTTATCTGTGGTGTAAAACGCCTGATATCTACTGGACAGGAAACTTTATTGAATGCCGACGTGCCACGTACTTTCCGGAATGCCTGCAATACCATGGCCCCCAGAAATGTGTTGACCGTGACATCCAATGACTTGCAATGAGAAATGAGTTGCTTGCTGGTGGTTTGGTCAAACTTCCAATGAATCAGATAGTCCGTCTGCCGATCGATCGCTTTTCTGCCGACCGGAATACATTTAATAGCTAAAGCTGCTAATCGGCCAATTGTTTTTGCTTTAAATCGCTTCTTACCACTCTGTAAGATATGTTCGGGTACGACATCCTCAATACCAAGGATCGGATTTTCCAGTCCGATTTCCGCGGCCGGATTGTCCAGTACTTTTAGAAATTCATACAATAATGCCATGGCCGAGCCACCATCACATAAGCAATGATGGAATACAAATAGCATATCTGAGACTTCTTCCCCCTTAATCCAGACAAATCGGATTAAAGGTTTCGTCTGATAATCGAAGGTCGAATGCCATTCCTTTTTGGATTCCACTTGCCAGTCGTCTTCACTTTTTCGGTTTACTAACCGTATCGGAATCGATACGGTTAGTTCCGGAACCTGAAACCAAGGTGTATTTTTGTCATCATGTTGGATAAGTGCCCGCAGCCAGGGATGTTTTTCCTGTAATCGGCTCAAGGCGTATTTGATATCTTCTTCGCTGAAAACACCACGTAGCCGAAAGGGAATGACGGCGTTGAAGGGTTCAGTTCCATCCCCCAACAGCATGCGCTCACCAAATAATAGTTTTCTTTTCATCGCCTACACCTGTGCCAATGTCAAACATTCTTGTTTCACAAAATCTTCCAATAGCGCTACCGCCTGGTCGTTACCGCCAGCGGTTAGAAAGGTCTTTTGTACCTCCTTGGCGGCATTTCGATAGATCGGGTTTTCCAACAATTCAAACACGGTGTCCCGCAATGCATCTATACGCATACGTTTGTATCGGATGCTAAGCCCGCAACCCGCCTGCTCAATAAGTTTGGCTGTATGAAAATGATCATAGGCGATTGGTGTGATCAGCATGGGTAAACCATTGGTAAAGGTGTCGTTCACCGTATTGAAGCCCCCATGGCAAATAACCATATCCATGTGTGGCATCAAAGCGGATTGGGGAACAAAGCCACTCACAATAAAATTGGAAGGCCATTCTTCAAATATTTCTGGTGGGGTAGCGGCAATAATTGTCACCGGCTGATCGGCAAAGGCCTCGATCAGTTTACCAAAAAATGCTTTTCGAATATCCACGAGCAGTGTACCTAAGGATACAAATACTTTTGGAGTAGTGCTGGCGGCCAAACGTTCCCAGTCAAAAGGGGTATTGTTTGGACGACCTTTGACCGGTCCGACAAATTTCATGTGTGGCGGTACCGTTTCAAAGCCGGCAAAAGCTTGTGACGTAAATATCAGGTTGAGCTGATGGGAGTGTATAAAGATACCTTCATCATAAATTCCCACGGCCTTTTGAAGGTCTTTGATCAGATTTTGCTGCCACTCAAATATCCTAGGAGCACTCTTTTCCGTGTCGCCCATGACATCCGGTGGAACGGGAGTTGTTGTCACACAAGGGATCTGATGTTTATGTGCAAATAGTGCACCTCCAAAGGTGATGCAGTCGTTTACGATCACATCAGGTTGCCATTGGCCGAGAAGACGTTCCAATCCCGGCATCATCATTTTCGCGATCGGGACATAGGTTTCTTCCAGCGCCAGTTTCATGACTTCGGGACCCGAACAGGAGGGGCCATCATCCTGACGTTTCAATAGCTGTTGGAGTTCCTCCTGAAAAGGTACTAGATCCGCTTCAGGATAGATATAACTTCCACCTTCGGGGATATGATGATCAGCTAATGGCGTTATGCCAAACCACCGGACTTCATGCCCACGGGCAAGGAGGCTTGCACCTACACTCAATGTTGGGCTGATATGTCCAAAAAATGGTGGAACAACAAAGAGGAACTTAGCCGGTACATCCGCTCTTGAAGCGATAGGGGCGGCAGTTTTTTCCAAGAGGTCTGCTGCGGTTTTCGTGCCACCCGCATCGACAAAAGATTGACGGACGGTATGTGCAGCTTCACGATAGGTTGGATTATTCAAGATGGTATGGACACTGTCTTTTAAATGATGTGCTTTAAAGCGATTGAAATTCAGTCGTTCACCGGCACCGGTACGCACTACGCGACCCGCGACATGTGACTGATCGTAAGCGATCGGGATGACCACAAGTGGTAGACCCTGTGAAAGAGTTTCGGAAACCGTGTTATGGCCACCATGGCATACAACAGCATCCAGATGTGGTAACAGATCCAATTGCGGGATTTGTTGATAAACCATGAAGTTTTCAGGCCAGGCATCAAATAGCTGCGGATCTGAAACAACGACGACAGTCAGCTCCTCTCTCGCAAATGCATCGATAACCTTTTGGAAAAATGCTTTCTTATGGTCGTGATCAAAGGTAGTACCAATACTGACCAGGATTTTTTTTCGGTTACTAGCATGTAGTTTATCCCAGTCAAATACAGCCGATACCCGACGTTCGGACAGGACAGGTCCTGTGAACTGATAGTTTGAGCTGAGATCCATCTCCCCAAAGAAATAACGGGACGTTAAGACAAGCGTAAGCAAATCCGAGCAATCCAAAGATTTATTTCCAGTTACCCCAAGTTCCTGTTGCAAAGCAACGATCTGCTTTTCTTCCCATTCGTGTACCTTTGGGAGTTCACTAACAATTTTAATAGCTGCGGGAGCCGTGACAGTGGTCGCATAGCGGAGCCCCAGTTTTTTTGCAGCGATGGATGCCGCAAATAATTGATGGTCACCAATCACGAGATCAGGTGCAAATGTTTCTAATAAGGTAAGGATACCTTTATAACAATGTCTATTTAAAGGGATAAGTACATCTTCATAAAGAAACTTGATGCTATCAATACCATAGACGATCTTTTTTGAAATGATATCGAGGTACTGTTCACTTTCTTTTTTTTCTTCATCCGTCTGGTCATATTGAATAAGCAAAAGCTTTCCGCCAGCTGGAAGTTTATCAGTTAAGTTTTTGTCGAGACTGATCCAGGCCACCTCATGTCCTCTTTCCAATAGTTCAGCACCAATGCTCAACGTCGGATTGACATGACCTGTCAGTGGGGGGACAACAAACACAAATTTAGCCATGGTTTTGTAATAAAGGGTTAGATAAAAAATCAACGATAGTTTCAGCTATCTGTGTAGGTTCTTGTATGGGGATATTGTGATCTCCCGGAATGAGTTCAAGTTGAGCACCAGATATTTTTGTTTGCAGCCATTCCCCCGTTGGTTTACAGTTTGATGTATCTCCATACAACAGTAAGGTGGATGGCGGTAATGTTGCAGTATCCATTTCATGGAGGAAATATTTTTCCTTGATCATATCAGCTTTGATGCTCGTCTGGTTGAATAAAAATTCGTAAAGGCGATGATTTTTTTCAAATTGTCGCTTACCCATTTTCCTTTTCGTTGTATCGGTAAAATTGGCAATATAATGTTCCAGAAATTCCTTACTATACTCATCGATGATGTTGCGTGCTTTTTCATCCTGTGGATCCGGAGCCTCCATAACGACGAGTCGTTCCACACGGGTAGGGATCTGCAATGCCGTTTTAAGCGCAATTAGTCCACCAAAACTGTAACCCAGCAGATGGACGTTTTGAAGTTGTAGACTATCCAACAAAGCAATCAGATCCGATGACATATTTTCAAGATCATAGCCTTCCGATACACGTTCACTCATGCCATGACTTTTGAGATCATACATGACCACGTGGAAATGCTGCGCTAGGATCGGAGCAATATTAAAATAATAAATAGAGAGGTTGCTGAACATGCCGTGGATCAGTACCACGGTATGTTCAGCACCTTTATTTAGTTCTTGTATGTGAACCTTTCTGTTGTTGACCGTAATTATTGGCATTCGTAGATATAATTGATGATCATACGGAGGTCAAGATTGATCAGTTGATCCAGGTCCATCGAAGATAACCAGCCTGTGAAATCAATCTGGTCACCAAAATGTGCCTTGATTTTCTCTGAAAAAGAAACAATTTCTATGCTGTCCATTTCGAGATCCTTTGTGAAGGAACTTTCTGGTGTGATATCCATCTCTTCTACAAATTCTTCGCCGATAACTTCTGTTATAAAGCCTTTTAATAAAGCGAATAATTCTTCATGATTCAATTTTAGTGTGGTGTTTACAGTGTCCATCCGATAATATAATTTTGGTGTTTGATCGTTTTTATTTCTATTTGATTGATCCAGAGATGATCTCCCTGGATGCGTTCTACTTCATATCTTTTTGGGTTGCCCTGTAGGCCAGTCCCCAGAAATTTTCCGTAAGCTTCTTTCGCTACCCAAAAACGGGTCGTCCATTCCGCCTGATCCCTGTCTTTTAGCAATTCCATTTCAGCATCGGTAAAGACCAGTGGGTAAAAACCGGTACTACGCTCCTCGATGAGTTCCATGTCAATACCTACAGATCTGTCTTGACGGGCGATAGCTACGGCATCTTTTCCCTTGTGGGCCAGTGACACATGGATATCTTTAGTCGCATCGCCCAGTAAATAAGGTTTACCGATTTCATCCGAGCGGATCTCAAACGTAATAGGATAGCAGGGAAGGTTTTTCTGATGGTTCAGTAGCTGGCGTACAGCATCTTTTACCGCAACACGGCTTACCATCCAACTTTTTCTGCGGTTGGGCAACAATTGTTGGTAGTGTTGTTTTTCCGTTTGGTTGAAATAGCGTTTCAGGATAAAGTCCCAGGAAGCGACACGGGTATATGCCTGGTGGAAAAAGAAAACAGCTGGTGCGATTTCCGCTGAGAGACGGTTGTGTAATGGCGACATGGAAACATTCCA
This sequence comes from Sphingobacterium ginsenosidimutans, assembly GCF_039536865.1. NCBI lineage: Bacteria > Pseudomonadati > Bacteroidota > Sphingobacteriia > Sphingobacteriales > Sphingobacteriaceae > Sphingobacterium > Sphingobacterium ginsenosidimutans. The sequence goes on along the minus strand of NZ_BAAAZK010000004.1, from coordinate 23,737 downwards.
CAACGCTTCGTCGATTTCCAATCGTCTATTTTGCCATCCTCTGATTGAGCACCATACTTTTCCGTTTCGTTGGAGCGTAATGTTTGCGATAGCAAATTCATCGTTCAGCTCAGTCAACACACAGGTGCATTCAAACAGACCGTCCTGGTTATGAATCTCATCGAAAAACTCGATTTCTTTGATTTTAACGGGGAATGCAATGCGATCTTTTGTTAGTGTGAGCTGAAGCCACAAACCGAACAATTGTCCCGCATTATCCAATAGCGAGCCCTTTCCACCATTACCCTTGATCTTGCCCCTGATCCCCTTTTTACCTACAGCGGTTACCTCCATAATCCCTTGATAGGCTGTTCCATGGAACATATGCTTATCATAGATTTCTTCGGAAGTACGCGTGATAGGCAGAGGTTCACCTATGGAAAGATCAAACTGTGGTGCGACGGGATATGCTGTAGACAGTGCTACCTCTGCATTTGCAAAATTCTCGATATCCAGATAGGCAAGTTGAGCGGAACGCCATTCGCCCTTGACCATTTTCTCAAAAGGTTTGGCTACATTCATCCATTGGAACACGCTCACATGCATGATCTTATGGATCTTGGTAGCAGGTTGTTCCGCCTGAGCGATTTCGGCCAGCAATTCAAAAATCATGGTCATCGGAATCACCGGTTCCATGTCCGCTACTTCTGGCCATCCCTGTGGTTGTCGCAGCAGACTATGATCGATCAGGTAAGGATGGCTGTCCAAATTGACCTGTAGTATTTTTGAAAAATGTCTGTCTACAGGTTTTTCTACGACAACGGGCTTGGCGACAGTTGCTGCACTGCTAGGAGCAGGCCGGTTCTGAAAGAGTGTCAATACTTCTTCCTGCATCCGGATCATATCCGCGATATTCTCCTGAAATGCCTGTACCAATGGATGATTGCTCTTTACAGCTGTTCCCGAGGTCAGTTGTGGCTGTACTGTATCAAAAGACTTTCCTAAGCTCTTGACCGCATCAAAATTACGGACGATAGGCGAACCGAGCTGCAACTTCATGCCTTTGTTTGTCGCCTTTTTTATATGATTTTGTACCGCCAGAAAATCCAGCGCCACCGTTTTTCCTTCTACAAATAAAGCCGCAACGACACGTTGTAGCTGAGCAAGCGCCGAACGTGTTACCACACTGGATGCTAGGGTGCTGAAAGCTTTTCCCTTTAAGGTATCGTCAATAAAGCCGATCAGTCCACCAGTACCCACCTGGATAAAGAACCGGACTCCCTCGTCATACAGCTTTTCCGTTAGCTCGCGGAAACGGACAGGTTGGACAAGGTGTTCGGCACTCAATTGGCGGATGGCCTGTTGATCCGATGGATATGGCATCAGCGTGGTGGCCGACCACAAAGGGATTTTGGTTGGCTGAAACTGTACTTTTTCCATACCTGCCAAGATCAGATCGAGCTTGTCTGCCACAAAAGGCGAGTGAAACCCCGACTGGAATGGCAGGATCTGATGGAATATCTGTTTCGCTTTCAACTGAGGTACAAGCTCCTCTAAAGCGGTATTGCTGCCGCATAGAATGACCTGATGTGGACAGTTGTCATTGGAAACATAAATATTAGGAATTCCAGCAATCAAAGGTGTAATTTCCTTCAGCCCGGTTCCGATGGCAATAAATTTGGAATCCTTGAGTTCAAAAGTCTTCGGGTTCAGGACATCAATAAGATCCTTGACCGAACTTGCTTCAGCTAGTTCCGAAGAATAGCCAGCCAACCATTCACCTAAGCTATGCCCAGCATTCATGTCTGGATATATTCCCAGTTTTTTTAGGGAATTGTCCAAAATGCTGCAAGAATTGAAAATAGCCAACGCATCATTCAGCAGTCCTTCACCTTCGGTTTTTATAGGTGCAGTCAGTCCAAAATAGCGGCTGACCGAGTCTACCTCTCCCTTCGCTAAGCCATCTAAACCAGGGAAGACGAAGGCAACCTTGCCCCCCTCTTGTAATAATGGGGCGGAGGTATACCAGATATCCTGCTTGTTGCGCCAAGCTTTATCTTTAGAAACGATTTTGATTGCCTTTTCAATCCGTTCTGGGGTTGGATCAAATAGGGCGATACGATAATGGCCTTCACCCACTGTCGTATCGTTATGCTGTAAAGCAGAAAGTAATTCCGCATGTGTTGGTCGGGCAAGTAACAATACGGGATCTTTTTTAGGCATATCATAGCCTGTTAAGACCACGTGTGCGTTAATACCGCCGAAACCAAAAGCATTTACCGCGGCCACCTTGGGCAGACCTGACTTTGACCAGCTTTTTGCTTCCTGCACCGGAGCAAATCGCGTAGTCTGCATATCAGCGGTCGGGTTTTCGCAATAAAGGGTTGGTGGTAGTGTATCATGGTGTAGCGCCAAACAGGTTTTTATCAGGCCCGCGATTCCTGCCGCAGGCATGGCATGACCAATATTGGATTTGACCGAACCGATTCCAGCGACTGGAGCAGCGTCTTCTTTACCGAAAAACTGCGACAGTGTCTGTAGTTCAGTTTTATCTCCAAGAGGTGTCCCTGTACCGTGTGCTTCCAGATAGCCGATCTGTTTTTTGTCCAGTTCAGCATTTATCCAAGCCTGTTGTAAAGCTTTTAATTGTCCTTTCACCGATGGACTCATGACGCTTGTGCCATGACCATCGCTGCTCACGCCTACACCTTTGATGACAGCATAGATTTTATCCTGGTCACGTACAGCATCTTCGAGTCGCTTTAATACAACAAAACCACAGCCTTCACCGATGAGTAAGCCATCGGCATCCATGCTGAAAGGTTTGATCTGCTGGTTGTGAGAAAGGGCTCCCAATTGTGCAAAGATACTCCAGAAAGCTGCATTTTGTCCTGTATGTACACCGCCTGCAATCATGATATCACTACGGCGACGCTGCAGTTCCTGTACAGCATGGTCTACAGCGATCAAAGCGCTGGCACAAGCAGCATCTACGGTAAAGGCCACACCGCCAAGATTGAAGCGGTTGGCAACAAGCGAAGCCACAAGATTAGGGATTAAGCCCATAGCCGTATCAGCGGCAAAGCGCCCCTTGCGTTCCTGGAATGCTTGTTTTACCTTTTCGATATCAGCAGCTGGCACCTGCGGTAAAAGTTCCTGTAAAAGGGAAGAAATCTGTTCGCCAGTACGTACAATTTCTATGGCACGGGTAGCCCCCGGGCCAGTATAATTTCCTTTCCCGATCACAATTCCCGCCTTTTCCAGGGATACCTGTTTTTGGAATACGCCGGCATCTTCCAGCGCTTTCTGTACCAGATCAAGCGTTAACAGGTGATCCGGCTCGGTTCCCTCAACGGCAAGTGGTAAAATGCCAAATGCCGTTGGATCGAACACATAGTCAGAGATAAACCCACCACGTTTGCAATAAAAGCGATCTACAGTCCCCGGACCATCACTAAAATGGATAGGGTCAATGCGATCGGATGGAGCAAATTCAGTGGAATCGACCTTATTAATGATATTTTGCCAGAACATATTGGCATCCTGTGCCCCCGGAAAGACACAAGATAAACCAACGATGGCAACATCTGTTTTCTTCATAATCAATGGATATGACGGTTTACCAATTGTTGCCTGACATAATTAACACTTGGCTTTCCGTACCATACCTGATCTCGTTAAGGAAAATTTCCTTCCCTTCATCCAAAGGAATAAGGGAGATGCCACGGCGTTCATATTCTGTTTCCAATGTCTGTGAAACCATGCCGGCACCTTTCCAAGGCCCCCAATTGATCGAAATAACCTTTCCTTTCAAGCGTTTATTCAGTACATTGGCATAGTCATCCAATACACTGTTTGCTGCCGCATAATCTGTCTGACCTTTATTGCCATAAACAGATGCTATACTCGAAAATAAGACAACGAACTGACAGTCCGAACGTAGTTGTTCCGCCAATACGCGTAATGGTTTTACTTTGGTGTCAAAGACACGTCCAAAAGAACTGGTTGTTTTTTGTTTGAACAGTTTATCTTCCAGCAAACCGGCACCATGGATAACACCATCGAGCTGTCCATATTGTTCATAAATCTGGTGGAGTAAGGCCGTTAATCCAGCCTCATCACAGAGATCCAATGATTCATAAACGACAGTGTTTCCTAGACGTTCCATATCGCGGATAGTCCGTAGGATCTGATTGTTCTTATAGATGCGAAGGGTCTCTTTCTCAATTTGTGCTGGTGCATGGAATAGTCCTGATTGAATAAGATTAGCTCTGATCTGTTCCTTGGAGGTCATTGTTTCCAGTTCTTTCGAGATCGGGATATCTTTTCTTGGGTCTGCTGACCTGCCCACAAGGATGTAAGTACAAGGGTAGGAGGCCGACATATGTTTTACCAATTCAGAAGTGATCCCCTGTCCACCGCCAAGTACAAGGACAACAGATTTTTGATCCAGCTGGATTTGCACTTCTTCGTTGCCTGTCGACAGTGGTGAAGGAATAATATCGAATGTATGACGTTGATCATTCTTGTAGATAACCTCAACGGTTTTATCGGTTGTCAAGATTTCTTTTAGTGCGATTTCAGCGATCTGATCTGTTTCCTGCGGTGTGCTTAAACTGATCAATCGACAGCTGGTCTGTTCAAACTCACGAGCTAAACTTTTAAACAGTCCCGGGTAACCCTGGTAGTGGCGTAAGGCATGTGTATCATTTGTTTTTTCGACATGTGCCGGAATATCAGAGATTAAATAAACCCATTTGGCCCTGTCCAGATCCATTTTTTTGATCAGATCAACTTGATCTATAATATTATGTTGTACTGTTGCTGAAAATATGTCGGAGATAATTAGCCCATCGAAGACAGCAAGATCATTTTCCGGATTGACCAATTCGGCGATAGCACCATGTTTTTCGAGCATGGTTTTGATGGCTAGTGTCTGTTGCCCATGATCAGGAGCAATGGCAAAACGTTTGCCTTGTAGAATTTCTGTATCTTGTGCTGAAGCAGCATCTGCTGGTGTCAGGTCAAAACGAAGTCTGGACAAGAGACTCTGCTCAGGAGCTGTATCGCTAACTTCACTGATCCAGGAAGCAAGGCCGTTAAGGGTTTTAATCGCGGCTAAGGTTTCCATTAGATCTTCGGCGTGTTCGAGATCCTCCCCAAAACCAATTTTGGTCTTCAGTTCAGCAATGATTTCCATCCGTTTAATGGAGTCTATGCTCAAATCCGCTTCGAGGTCCAAATCCAATCCTAACATTTCTTTGGGATAACCGGTTTTTTCGCTGACGATATCCAGTATTGCTGTTTGTAATTCTGCAAGGGAGAGTGAAGACTTGTTTGTCGTTGCGCTTGCAGGTGTCGATACTGCTGCTGGAGTACTTGTTGCTGGTGCCGCTGTTGCGCCGCTGAATTCTGTTAACCAGGAAACCAGGCCATTTAAGGTTTTTATGGCAGCCAATTGTTCCATGATTGTATCTTCATTTGCATGATCGAACTTTAGTGTCCCAAGCTCTGTACGCAATGTTCCGATAATTTCCACCCGCTTGATTGAATCAATGCTGAGGTCGGCTTCCAGATCCATTTCCATACCCAACATCTCATGTGGATAACCGGTCTTGTCGCTTACTACCTGCAACAATAAAGTTTTAATGTCTTTGGTTGCTGTTTGTACAACTGTTGCGACAGCGGAATTTTCACTGAGAGCTGGTTGAATAGGAATCGGGTTAGAACGATCTGCAGTCACATTTGGTGCAGGGCTCGAATAGACAGGCATCGGTGTTACTTGAGGGTTTTGTCCCAAGAAGGAAAGCATAACATCACGTTGCGCCTGGATCAGCATTTTCATGCTGTTTAAATATTCTTGCAGCATACGCTCAGCAGCAGGTTGTGCTTCTGTTGTTGCAGCTATAGGGTTGTTAAGGTTGCTCATTTTAATGGGGCTTACTATTGGCAATGCGCCATTGACAGGTAGCGTTCCTGTCGTTGGATGTGCAGCTTGTCCATTGACACGCCAGATAGTAGGGTTTTTCTTATATAAGTTTGGTTGATCTAGCTGGATTGGTTGAATCTGACGGCCTTCAAAAAGTTTATCAATAGCGAAATTGCGACCAGTTCCCAAATATTGTGCAAGCATACAGAGTAGGTGCGTCAATTTGTTGCGGTTGCTATCCTCTACGTACAGGGTCAGTTGATCTTGCTCCAGACAAGATTTGGTCAGGCCCGTCAACACTTTACCTGGACCTACCTCAATAAATATCCGTGCGCCATCTGCATACATGGCCTGAAGCTCCTCAACAAAGCGGACAGGTTGAACCAGATGATCAGTCAGTCTTGCTTTTATTTCGGATACCGAAGTAGGATATAAGCTTGTTGTTGTGTTTGACCAGACCGGTAGTCGCATTTCTTGGAATGGAACATCCTTCAATACATTCGCATAAAGCTCTTTCGATCTAGCGACTAAAGGACTATGAAAAGCACAGGCCACCTCTAGCTTTTTAGCAGAGACACGTTCCTGTTTTAGCAGTTCCATGAGTTTCCCGATAGCGGCTGTGCTACCTGCAACAACACATTGTGTCGGAGAATTGTAATTCACCGGATAACAGCCTTCCACGCGATTGAGGAGTGCCTTCAACTGTTCCGCATTTGCGTTAACAGCAACCATGGTGCCGGGATCTCCATTTTCGACCGAATCCAGGATGGATTGAGCCCGCTTGCTGCTCAGTTCAACTAATTGTTCTTCGTCAAATACACCAGCGAAACACAATGCCGGTAATTCACCGTAACTATGGCCTGCCAGCATATCTGGGACGATACCCAATGACTGGAGGAATTTAGCTAAGGCTAAATCGACGATCCCCAAAAGTGGTTGCGCCAGACGTGTATCTTTAATGATTTCCTTTTGTTTTTTCAAAGAATCGGCATCAAAGGTAGTTGAGGGGAAGACCACTTTTTCCAGTTCAGGATACTGGGCGATCAGCTTTCGCATTGCCGGAAATACCACAAAGAGATCACGGGCCATATTGATACGTTGACTACCTTGTCCCGGAAATAAGAATGCTGTTTTACCTTCGCGTTTATTGACTATAAAGGTGTCTTTGCTTTCAATACCAGATAACACCAATTCGATTTTCATCATTAGGTCTTCGGCTGTATCGGCAACAATGCTGAGCTGGATCTCTTTTTTAGAAGCAACAGCTAAGCTATAGGCGATATCTTCTAGCGGGAGGCTATCGTTAATATCTAACAGTGCTTTTACCTGACCCAATTGACCCTTAGCTTCGTCGTAGCTGTCGCCACGGAAAACAAATAGTTCCGATGGCCAAGATTGCAATGCAATTGTACTATCTTCCTGCGGATGATTCGCAATAACAGCGTGGAAATTTGTTCCACCAAAACCAAAGGCGCTGATGCCAGCATAACGTCTTTTTTCTCCCCATAAACCTGTTTCGGCATGGAAAGCAAAAGGACTGGTTTGGGCATTATAATATGCATTCGGTTGTTGAAGGTGAAGTGTTGGTGGTTTTACACCATGAAATACAGCTAGGGAAGCTTTGATTAAGCCTGCCAATCCGGCGGCACATTTTGTGTGACCGATCTGGGTTTTGACCGAACCTAAATGCGTTTGTGCTGGTAGGGCACCCGACCGGCTGAATAAATTGGTCAGCGCACTCAGTTCTGTTTTATCACCAACAACTGTTCCTGTACCATGCGCTTCAACCAAGCCAACGGATGCTGCGCTGATACCTGCTTGATTATAGGCACGTTCCAGTGCGCGTACCTGACCGATTTTTCGGGGAGCGGTGAGGCCTAAGGCTTTACCATCACTGGATCCGCCCACGCCTTTGATAACCGAGTAGATGCGGTCGCCATCGCGTACAGCATCTTCGTAGCGTTTGAGCACCAATATCGCTACCCCTTCGCCAAGAGCAATTCCATCCGCATCACTGTCAAATGTAGCGCATCGTCCTTTACGTGATAGCGCATGTGTGCTGGAAAACATCAGGTAATCGTTGATTCCATTATGGAGATCCGCTCCACCCGCAAGCACCATATCCGATTTGCCCAGAATAAGTTCCTGACAGGCGAGGTCAATCGCTGCGAGGGATGAGGCGCAAGCAGCATCTACTGTAAAATTTCGGCCGCCGAGATCCAGTCTGTTCGTGATCCGGCCAGCGATAACATTTGCCAGTATACCAGGGAATGAATCTTCAGTGGTATGAGGCAATGCTTCCTTCACTTCTTCATGAAGTTCTCCGAATACCTGTTTGTAGTATCCTCTAAAGCTATAGCTATTGGCGAGGTCATTGCCACCTTCAGCACCGATGATCACGGAAATGTTTTCACGGTTGATTTGTTTTTCGCCATAACCGGCATCCTCCATGGCACGCTTGGCGACCAATAGCGTCAACAATTGTGTTGGTTCAATAGCTGCGAGCGATTGCGGTGGAATCCCGAAAGCTAAGGGATCAAAATCAATTTTCGGAATAAAACCACCCCATTTTGAGTGCGATACGTCCGGACCGTCTGCGTCAGGTTTATAGTAAATCTCTTTGTTCCAGCGTTCATCTGGAACTTCGGTAACGCTATCTTTTCCAAGGATAATATTGCGCCAAAATTCTTCCAGATTTTTGGCTCCCGGAAAAATACACTCCATTCCGACAATGGCAACGTCCAACGGTTTTTCGCTGGAAAGTGGTTCTTCCGGTAATATTGCTTCATGGATATACTGCTGGTTGTCGATGCCGACATGTTGATGCAGCGCGTCTAGGGAGATCACCTTGTTCTGCATGGTTGCAATCTGGCCGATCATATACATACCCAGGTCCAGTTGTTCACTTTTCGGGATGTCGACCAATTTATCACCTTGACGGTCTACACCTTTAGCAGCAATACGTAAGCGGCCGACGTTTAATTTTTCGAGTTTTTCCCAGACTTCTTTTTTATCTACACCTGCAGCCAAGAGTTTGGATTTCTCCCGGTTGAAGTGTTGTGCAAAAGCCGTATTCAAGCAACGAGTTTCATGCCCTGGTGCTGTCTCCAGGAGGACAGTGTCCCTGGCTTGCATGGCTTGCAGCTGAAATTCTTCCTGAATTGCACCTGTACTTACAGCCTCTTGCGTATAAAGATATGCTGTTCCCATCAATACACCGACTTTTACGCCTCGCGCAGCTAAGGGAGCTGCCATGATAGAAACAAATGCTGTTGAGAAAGCATTGTGTATGCCGCCGGCAAAGAAAACACTGATCTGTTCGGGATGATCTTCTTTTAAGATACGTTCGATCTGTTTTTCCCAGAGCACAGTGCTCGAAAGAGGTCCTACGTGGCCACCGCATTCGCGACCTTCGAAAATGAAATTTTTGACACCCTCCTTTAGAAACATGTCGAGCAGGGCAGGAGACGGTACGTGTAGAAACGTTGTTATGCCTGCTTTTTCAAATACCCTAGCCTGTGCAGGTCGACCACCGGCAATCAGGACAACAGGAGGTTTAGCTTCCAGGATATAGGCCGTCTGTTCTTCACGCAATTCCTGTGGTGCAAAGCCTAAGATTCCCACTCCCCAGGTTTTGTTTCCGGCGAGTTGTTTGGTTTCCATAACCAAGGTTTTGGCTTTTTCACCACGGAGCAGGGACAGGGCAACAAATGGGAGTGCTCCAGCTTCCGCTACGGCATTGGCAAAAGCAGGGACATCGCTAACACGGGTCATGGGACCCTGTGCGATCGGATAACGCAGGCCTAGTTGTTTCGCTAATACATTGTCACTGTCAATCGGTTGTAATGCTTTCGCCTGCTTTAAATGGCCGTACATGGCTTCCTTAAATCCGAAAATAAGCTTTTTCAGTGTTCTGAAATCTTCATAAAGATCGATGGCCAAGGAAATGTCTTGCCCCATCGGGATATAACTCGTAGTAGGATTCAGGTCGGTAAAATATGCTCGGAGTTCGGTCGTGTCAACCTGGTCCGATAACACTGGAGAGTTTGGTCGCACCAATACGCGATGGTTGGCAATGATCTTGGTTTCCGTCCCGTTTAATTTTCCACAGAGTGTTTTGAAGTCTTGGGGAACTGAACTTTCAGGAAACAGCGCAAGTTGGCTGTCCAACACAATTCCAGTGGCACCGAGGGATTTTGCGGCAGCAGCGGTATGCAGACCTATGCCGCCCTGTACCCATACTGGTATGGACTGGATTTCTTTGATAATCCGTTGGAAGAGTACAAACGTGGATTCATATCCAACGAGACCTCCAGCTTCATTTCCTTTTATGATAATTCCTTTTGCGTTAAGCTGTTCCGCTTGTATGGCTTCTTCCAGACTACTGACCTGATACACTATAGACAGGTGCGGAGCTGTGGGAGCTGGGGTGCCAAAAGGAAGAATGACGACGCTTACTTTCTCCGGAATTTCAAGGGATAGAAGTTTATCATTTGGAAAATAAATTCCATAAGTAAATAGAGCAGTCTGATCAAGTTGATTCAGTGCTTCCTGAGCGTTGGCTAAGTCGTGTCCCAAACTTAGTACGGGAAATGCACCCGCTTGATAGAGTTTGGGCATGAGATTGACGTCAGGCTTTTCAAAAGGCGTTAATCCAATAATGGTTAAATTTTTCATGCATTGATGATCTTGAAAATATAATAGCAGGAGATCCCATAACAAACATCAAAATCTTAGTGGTTTTGATAGGAGGGTTGTTATGGTAGAATAAAAGTAGTTAATTTCTATTATATTTTTAACAATAAAGGTAATTTGATAATGATTTTTTAACAAAAAAGTAGTAAATGCTTGAGTATTATTAACCAAGAGGCTACAAATTTATTGAAATTCAGTTGTATATCGTTTTTTAGGTCTGTGTTTCGAAAATAATAAATATTTTCTTATAGTTGTAATAACTAAAGGGATAATTTTATCTCATAAAGCTTTTTTGATTGTGTTTTATAATAATAGGTTGTCGTTTTCGATTTCTATATTATTTGTTTGCGATCCTTCTCGGCAGTTGTGAAGTGAATAAAGCGTATGAGCGCTTTGATTATCTTGCTTCCTGCATGACTTTTATATTTAACTATTTAATTAAATATGAATAATAGGTAATATCTTTCAATAGATCAGCTGATTAGTTTTATTTTTACATTTATGCTTGTAAGGAATGCCTAATAAGTGTATATTTGTGCCACACAAAACAAAGGTGATACCTTTTTCGGGGTGTAGCGTAGCCCGGTATCGCGCCACATTTGGGATGTGGAGGTCGTAGGTTCGAATCCTGCCACCCCGACTAAAAAGCTCTAATGAAAGTTAGGGCTTTTTTTGTTTCTAGGCGAGATGAGAACCTACGGCCTTTTGAGGAGCTGTGAGGTTCGATCCAAAGGAGGCTCAGGGTCGTGTTTGGGCATTGTGTGGCTGAACCAATCCTGCCACCCCGACTGAACCAATGTAATGTAAACAGCTTTTTTTCATAGTCAACAGCCAATATAATTTTCCATCTTGTTGAGCAACACATTTGCTAAAATCATAAACTAGCGGCCCCTTTGATTACAAAGATATTTTGGCATCTATCCTAGGTGTTCTTGTAGGTTATTTAATTTGTACAGTATGTCAGTTTAAACGGACTTTTGGTGATAATCAATCCAATAACTCTGAACTGGGGAATTCCCAACTTGGCAAACTCCAGGATAGCTGAAATCTTGTTCTAAGAGTTTGGTTTCTTCATGTGTTGACTCGTAAATGAATGCACGATTTTTGCTTTTAATTTCATTCGGTTTCGGATCAGAAATTAAATATGGATATAAAGAATTCATGCGATGCTGTTTAAAGAGATTCATCTGGCGGGAATAAAATCAGGGAAAATTACCTTGGCCTTTCGTCAATGGAAACAGGCTGCTGTCAAAAGCGGGACGCTGTTGAAGACTTCGGTTGGTTTGGTTGAAATCGGTGCGATAGAAACGGTCGACGAATCCGTAATAACTGACCAAGAGGCCATGAGTGCTGGTTTTAAAGATAAAACTCAACTCTTAAAATCGTTCAGACAGCAATACTTGGCAACGATTTTCAGGACAGCTGTCCGTTATCACTCCGAAGACCCGCGGATTAAGTTGCGGGAGGGGACTGAACTCTCGGAGGAACAGTTCATGCAGTTGAAAATAAAAATAGCCCGCTTGGATACTGTTAGTAGACAGGGGCCATGGATAAGGTTAATCTTATCTGCCATAAGAGAAAATCCCAATCTACATGCGATCGGTATTGCGCGGTTACTGGGTTTTTGAAAAGGAATGGCTGAAACTAAATATTCGCAAGCTGAAAAACCTGGGTTTAACAATAAGCCACACCGTAGGGTACGAGATTTCACCTTTGGGTGAGCGGTTTATTCAACTGCTAGAAGCCGAGGAGCAGTAATTAAAGCTGATATAAACTAGACTGTTGTATGATCTTAATAATGAGGCTGCCCAGGCGCAGCCCCATCGTTTTGATTTTCTTTACTGTATGGCTATAATACCTTATTCTGCTTCAGAAACAACTTATAGTTGTTCTGATGTTCGAAATAGGCAACCTGACCTTCATTTCCGATAAGGACAATGTAGGCCTTCGCTTTATCAACTTTTGATCCAGTATGTGGATCTATGGCATAGCGTACATTCTCATCTTTTGGGATTCTCTCTTTGCAATTTTCGCAACAGCCGTAATAGATCTTTCCATCCAAAGGTACCGCCAGTTGCTTTTTGCCCATAAATTCGTCATTGACCATACAGACCATATCCTGTGGGACCTGTTGTCCTTTTTCATAACCAAATTGCTTTTGCGTTACAGCTGGCAAAGCTGCATTGTTGTTTGTGTTTTCAGGACTGCCACAGCTTATTGCCAACGTAATTAATAAAGCTGAAAATAACATTGATCTTAACATTTTCATATATTTTCTATTTAATAGGTGTTCCCTCTGTGATTTCTTCGTTGGCCATTTTTATTAGCTGGTCACCCTCCGTGAGTTCGCCGAAAACTTCAATTTTATCATTGAGTATTCTTCCCTTGTTTACAGGAATAAACTTTGCGTTTCCACCGGCATTTTTGATGACATAGATTCCCATGTTGCCTTCGACCAATGCCGAACGTGGAATAAAGAAAGTTGCTTTGCTGTTTTTAAGCTGAACCTTTGCTTCGGCGACCATAAAAGGCTTAAGATCCGGATCGTTATTGACAAAGTCTGCTTCAAACTTTTCGGATCGTAACTTCATGTCCAGCGTACCACTTTTTCGGGTTATTGTTGCTTGGAAGTTCTTCTCCGGAAGTGCCCTTACCGTGAAGTTGACGGTGTCACCTATGGCTACATAGGGAACATGTGCTTCCGGAACCGATAGATTTAAACGGAGTTTAGATGAATTTTGGATGATAAGCAAAGGTGTTCCACCCATGGGGCCAACATAGGCGCCGATATCTGTATTTCGGGATGTAATGATACCACTGAAGGGTGCCCGTATAATTAAATACTGATTGATATCCTGTATTTCTGTATAGGCGGCCCGAGCGGCTTTTACACTGGCTTCGTCAGAAAGTTTTTGTGCCGTAATTTGATCCAGGGCATCGCGGGCAATAGCGCCCTTAGTCTGGTTTGCCCGAAACATACGATCGTAATTGGCTTTTGTTGCTGTATAAATCGCCTCTTGCGAAAGTATTTTGGCCTTTGCATTGGCTATTTGAGCCTGCAATTCGGGAGCTTCCAGCACCATTAGTATCTGCCCTTTGCTGACCTGCGAACCAATATCTACATGGATCGTCTTGACATAACTCTGCACCTTTGCAAACAATGCTGTCTCCTGATCAGGTTTTAGTTCGCCCGCCAGTTGTAGTGGAACAGTAGGATTCATTTTGGCAATCGGGATGGTCATCAAAGGCATGAACCCCATCTTCGTGGCTTTTGGGGTTTCCTTTGTGGTGCCGTTGTTCTCTTTTGTATTTTGGTCGCATGCGCTAAATAATAGCGCAATTGCTGGTAATATGATTGACTTAAATTTCATAAAGAATTAGATTTTTGTTTTAACAAAATGAATGCTTTCCTCATCTTCAGGATCCAAAGAAGGCGAGGTCGTTGTTGCTTTGTGCTGTATCCATACAAATACCAGCGGGAGGACGATGAGTACCGAGAAGGTTGAAAAAAGAAGACCTCCGATAACAGCGCGTCCCAATGGCGAGACCTGGTCTCCACCTTCACCAAAACCGATAGCCATCGGTAACATCCCCGCAACCATGGCGATAGTTGTCATGATAATGGGACGGATGCGAAGCTTGGCGGCCTCAATAGCGGAGCTTATTGCATTTTGATTTTTCAGTCGTAGCGATTCTGCATTATTGATTAATAAGACCGCATTGGCAATCGAAACGCCGACAGACATAATGAGTCCCATATAAGATTGTAAGTTGAGTGTCGAACCGGTTAATTTTAATAATATCAACGCTCCAACGATCACGAAAGGAACTGTAGAGAGAATAACGAGTGATATCCGAAAGGACTGAAAAGTCGCTGTAAGCATCAAAAAGATAACCACAACAGCAATCAATAGACCTGTAGCGAGATTACTCATCGTCTCATTCAGTACAGGTGCCATCCCCGCGACTTCAATATTGATACCTTTTGGTAATTCACCCAAAGATGCAATAGCGGCTTGAATGTCGTGCGAAGCCTTCCCCAGATCTTTTTTATGCAGATTTGCGGCAACCGTGGTGTAGCCCATAGTTCCCAAATTATAGCTTTCACCAAGTTCTTTGGTTGCCGTAATTGTTGCGACATCGCCTAGCACGGGACGGTCTGCATTCTTAGAAAGTGTTAGATTCTCCAGTTCTTCTTTACTGTTTAAAATATTTTGTGGTGTTTGAACCTGCACATCGTAGGCAATTCCCATCATTCCACCGACCCAAAAATTCTTATTGGTATAGCGTGTGGATGCGGTAGCGGTGACCAATGACTTTGCGATATCTTGTGCATCGAGTCCCAGTTGTGCCGCCCTTGTCCGATCGATATTAATCTGTAGGGCTGGATAATCCATGGACTGGGGGATCTGCTGGTCGCGCAGGTAGTCGATCTCCTTTAACTTTCCGAGAAGTTTTTGCGCATACATGCGATTCATCTTTTTCATCATCCCTGAGATCCGGATCTCGATAGGGGTATTGGTGCCCTGACTTAGTATTTTCTCAGTAAGTTCAATGGGTTCGAAAGAGAGCTGTATTTCCGGCATTTTTTCTTGAAAGTACTTTCTGAGTTCATCCTTTAATTCATCCGAATTACCTTTTAGCTTCTTCAATGCCACCTGCATCAATGCCTCGTGTGGCCCGGCATTGTATAAATAAATTGGGCTAACGGCGAAAGTAGAGGGGTGCTGACCGATAAAAACCGATGATATGGCAATATTATCAGGGCCTACTTTTTCCTTCAAAAGGGTTAGAAACTGCTTTACTTTTCCTTCAGTTACTTCGATACGCGTACCTTCAGGGGCTTTTATCCGTACCTGAAACTGACGGGAATTGACTGTAGGCAATACATCCTTACCAATTCCCTGATATAAGAAAAAGCATGCTACCAATGCAAAAATCAAACTTAAGCTTACGATTATCTTGTGTTTGGCTACCAAGTTTGACAATAGATGCAGAAAGCGCTCACGAAAACGATCAAACCAATTTTTCTTATGTGCGGGATTATGACATGTTTCAGGATCATGTTTCATCATCCAATTGGCCATCACGGGTACAAAAGTCTGCGACAATAAAAACGAAACAATCATCGAAAATCCGATCGCCAGTGCAAGCGGCATAAACAATGCACCGGGAATACCGGTCATCATAAAAGCAGGAGCAAATACGGCCAGAATACAGAGCATGATCAAAAGTTTTGGAAAAGCAATTTCCTTACAGGCATCCCAGATTGCTTGGGCACGCGTTTTTCCCAGGGCAAAATGCTGGTGGATATTCTCGATGGTCACCGTACTTTCATCGACCAATATTCCAATAGCTAATGCTAGTCCCGATAAGGACATGATATTGAGGGTCTGTCCAAATAGCTTCAAAAATAAAACACCAGAAATAATCGAAATAGGGATGGTCATAATTACAATCAGCGCTGCCCTGCGGTCGTTCAGAAATAGGAGCACCATCAGACCGGTGAGGACAGCGCCCAGAATTCCTTCGATAACTAAGCTTTTCAAGGCATTGCTGATATAAACCGACTGGTCAAATTCGTACGAAATGCTGACATCGTCAGGCATATTTCGTTGGATTTCGGGCAAGCGTTCTTTAAGCTTATTGACAACATCCAGGGTCGAAGCATTTCCTGCTTTAGCGATATTAATATAAACCGATCTTTTTCCGTCAATCAGGGCATAACCTGTGGCGATATCAGCACCATCTTTTATGATTGCCACATCACGGATGTATACATTGTCTACTGTGTTTTTAAAGATTGGAATTTCCCCCAGTTCTTCTATTTTCTTTACCGTATTGTTTGTCGGTGTCAGATAGTTTTTGTCACCGATATACACATTTCCGGAAGGAGAGGTGATGTTATTTCTACTGATGGCTTCAACAACCTGTTCCGGAGACAGGTTGTGCGCCCGCAGTTTGTAAGGATCTATGTTTACTTCGATTGTCCGTGGACTTCCGCCAAAAGGTGGAGCAGTTGTCAGTCCCGGTATCTTTATTAAGAATGGTCGCGCACTGAAGTTCGCGATATCCTGTAGTTGATTATTGGTTTTCGTATTGCTACGAAAGACCAGCTGACCGACAGGCTGGGAGGAAGCGTCAAAGCGGATGATGAAGGGTGGTGGCGCACCCGGAGGTAAAAATACCTGGGAACGATTGGATAATGCATTGATGGTTGCGATTGCTTCTCCCATATCAATACCCTCATAGAAAACAATTTTCATGAGTGTCAATCCCTGAGTATTCTTTGATTCTATACTCTTAATACCATTGGTAAACAGGAGCATGTTGACGTACATTTTGGTGAAATAACCTTCCATCTGCTGTGGGGTATAGCCGTTAAAAGAGTGGGCTACATAAACGACAGGCAGGTCCATTTCGGGTAGGATATCTACTTTAACATCTTTGGTTGCTTTGATACCAAAGAATAACAGGCCAATGACAATAACCATAATGGAAATTGGTTTTTGCAAGGCAAATTTGATGATATTCATAAAGGATAGACTTAAGATTGATGAATGAAAATATTGAAATCACCCTGCGCGGCGGCCAGCGATAGCAATGCCTGCCAAACATTATTCTGTGCAATTTCATAGTCGATCTCAGCTCTATTTAAACTATACAATGCCTGGGTATAATCAACCAGGGTTGTCAGTCCATTTTCATACAATGCATTATGCTGTTTGTAAGCAAGACTAGCAGCGGACAATTGGATTTCGGTTTCCCTGAAATTGTCAATGGCATTTTTTAGCTGAGAATCGGCGAGGAGGGACTGCGCTATAAAATCTTTTTTATGTTTTTCATATTCTCTCTGGATCGCCAGAGTATATAATTTTTGCTCCCTGTTTTTGGTATCAAAACGGAAGATATTAGTCAGGTTCCAGCTGAATGAAACGCCAAGCAGATAGTTTGCTCGGTTTATACCCACTCCTTTAAAATAATTTGAAGAGTATGCTGAGTTATCCTGCATATAGTTCCAGTCGAAACCAGTGCCGCGTCCTTGTAGTACGCCAAAAGCGGAAACAGAGGGCATGCGATTGGATTTCAGGATTTCCTCGGTTTGTATGCTCTCGTTGATTTTGCTGTTTTGGAATAGCAGGAATGGATGTTTTTCCACGGAAGCTTCGTGTTGTACTACTTTCCTGTTCGGGATACTGGTATTATAGGTCGTATCCAGTTGATATGTTTTAAAATCATCATTTAACAAAATGGCGAGTTGTTTTGAGTACTCTAGTTCCTTGTCGTAGGATTTGATCTGAAGGGATTTTGCATTAGAAACTTCTGCTTTGGCCAATTGGGCATCTACATCAGCGATCAATCCACTTTCCGCTCTGGCGGTAGTCATTTCATAAAAAACCCGTGCACGGCCCAGGTTTTTTTCCTGAACATATTTTATCCGTTGACTCGCCAGTAGATTCAGATAGGCGGCACTTGTTTTGATTTTGTGCTGAAAGATTTCCTGTGCAAGATCGGCCTCGGTTGTCTGTTCCTTTATTGAACCGAGGAGCACCTGATTTTTGATCCTTCCAAAGGTGTATACATTCCAGTTGACATTGGCAAAATAGAGCGATCCAAATGCGGCATTCCAATTTTGTTCCGCTAGGGGCATGGATGTTGCACCCGATGCAAGACCACCATAGGCATACATAGGACCATGTTGGGCATTTATTGTTCCAAAGCTCTGCTGTGCTGCTAAGGTGAGGTCTGGAAGATATTGTTGTTTTTGAAAGACAGTATGCTGTTTTGCTGCCGATGCAACAAATTGCTTTGATTTTATCTGGTCGTACTGTTCAACGGCACGTGTGAGGGCATCTTCGAGTTTTAAGGTCTGTGAAAAGCCATGTAGGCTCATTCCCCAGATTACACCCAATGATGCAATGAGTTTTAATTTCATCGAAAATAAAATTTGTGAGTAGACATCAAGAATTAAGGCGGTACCTGTTTAGGCACCACAAGCTTTTACAAGATGTGTGCTATCAAATTCGATAAGTACAATGAAGGATATAGAGCGGATTGCTCCAGATGGGGCTTTTTAAGGATAGATAAGTGAGGGATTTGTCGTTATTGCTATTGATAAAAGATATATCAAATAGGGCACCCAGCAGTTGGTTGGGTATCGCCGAACCCCAGAATTTTACCGAAAAATCAAAGTGAGATTGCTTTTTTAGACTGTCGTTGAGTTTGACCAGTTTGGACTGATGTTTACAGCAGTCTTTCTTTTTTTCGTTTAATTTCTTGTCCTTTGAAGAGCAGATCGGGCAAGGTTTATTGTTGTCAGGGTTTTCAGTATTCGTCCAGCTGTACAGTTTTACAGATGTTCCTTTGCAAATATGCTGGTACTGTGTAAGGCCTAAGGCCAATACCGAATATATTATAGAAAGAAAGATGACGAGTAATTTTTTCACCTGTTTTTAATTTATCTGTTGAATTGCCGGTAAAATCGCCAGCATCATAGGGTGCTAGACAAATCGCAATGGCTTTACGTATCAGTGATGCAAATATATTTTTTCTTTTAAAGGCTTATTTGTACAATTTCATCAAAGTTTTATAACATTTATAGCCCTATTATTCATCCCGCAGGCTATCAACGGGATTGGCTATTGCGGCCCGAAGCGCCTGCCAGCTTACTGTAACCAGTGCAATGCAGATTGCAATCAGTCCTGCCGCGACAAACATCCACCATTGGATGTTAATGCGGTAGGCAAAGTTTTCCAGCCATTTGTTCATAATCCACCAGGCAATAGGCGAGGCTATGAGTAAGGCTATTAGCACTGGTTTCATAAAATCTTTGGAAAGCAGTGCCACCACACCCGATATCGAGGCTCCCAGTACCTTGCGAATTCCGATTTCTTTATTTCGTTTGGTTGCTGTAAATGAGGCCAGTCCATATAACCCCAGGCAAGCAATAAATATGGCCAATCCCGCAAATAGACCAAGGATTCTTTGCTGCCTGATGTCTGTTTTATAAAGGGTGTCAAACTTCTGATCCAAAAAAGTGTATTCAAAGGGATAAAGCGGAGCTGCTTTATTGAATGCGGCTTCGATTGTTTTCAATGCAGCGGGAAAGTCATTCGTATTCAATTTTATAACTACTGTTCGCAGGTCGTCGGATGGCGAAATAACAAGTGCATCCATGTTTTCTTTCAGGGAAAGGAAGTTGAAATCGTCCACGACACCAATGATGGTTCGGCGTGAAGAATCCCGGATTGTATTTCTTATCCATTTACCGATGGCTTGTTCGGGGGTAAAACCAAGCTGTGTTGCTGCAGTACGGTTAATGAGTACTGCTTTGGTGGAGTCTGTTGGATATTGCATGGAAAAATCCCGCCCAGCAAGTATCTTCAGGCCTAAGGTACGGACAAATCCAAAGTCTGTAAATTCCGTTCTGGATTTCCATGACTCAGTATCCTTTCTCTCCACCTCAAAGTTATGGCTATCGAAAAAGCCCCCCGGTTCGCCGGACATGAAAGAAACTGAGGCAATGTTGCTGTTGCTCAGCAATTCGTTTTTGAATGTATGCATGTTGCTGTACAGTTCATTATTATCCAATGGAATCACTATGCTTTGCTGATCATCATATCCCAACCCTCTTTCTTTTACATATTTCATCTGTTTTGTGATGATGGTGGTTCCGATAATAAGTAAAATGGAAATGCTGAACTGTAATACCACTAAAATCTGACGAAACAACGCTCCACCCTTGCCTAATTGCAGTTTACCCTTCAATGCCTGGATCGGAGAAAAAGTCGATAGGTAAAAAGCCGGATAACTTCCTGCCAATAATCCAACTACAAAGATAATGGCGACCAAAAAGACATATATTGGCCAGGAATCCCAGGAAACCGTCAACGTGTATCCTAAGAGCTGATTGTAAATTGGCATCAGTAGTTGTAATATAGCAATGGAGAGCAAGCAAGATATAAAAGTCAATAGGAGAGATTCGCCTATGAATTGATAGGTCAGTTGTGTGCGTTGTGCCCCCAGTACTTTCCTCAGGCCGACTTCTTTTGATCGGTCCACCGCTCGAATGGTGGAGAGGTTCATAAAATTGATACAAGCGATCACTAATATCAGGATAGCGATGGAAAGAAAGATGTATACGACTTTTTTGTCTCCATGTTTTACATCGTCGAATTGGCTGTGGGGTTCAAAATAAATGTCATATAATGGCGTGAGCGAAAGATCGAATTTAATGTTCATGAGATTGGAAACTGCTTTCATGTGTTTATCCATAAACTGTGGAAGCTTGCTTTCGAGCAGTTTTTTATCCGTATGCTCACCGAGTAGGACATATGTAAACATACTGTTGTTAATCCAGCCTTTAAACCACTCTTCTTTAGAATAGTTGGCGAGTGGTATGACCAGGTCAAAATCCAAATGTGAATTGGTGGGGACGTCTTTTGCGATACCTGTAACGGTAAGCTGTTTGTTTTTATCTAGCTTCAGCACTTTGCCTATCGGATTTTCATTGCCGAAGTATTTTTTAGCACTTGTTTCCGTGAGCACTACGCTAGCGGGATTCTGCAAAACAGTCTTTGCATTTCCCCTGATCAGGGGAAGACTGAACAGATCAAAGAAATCAGAATCCGCTACATAGAGTTTTTTTTCATTGAACGCGATATTATTAAAGGAAAACAATCCATTGGTCGGCATCACTCTTACCGCTTTCTTGATATCATCAGGATAATCTGTTAACAGTGCTGTGGCATAAGGGGGGGAGAGGTAAGGTACGCGCTCCTTCGAACTGTTAAAGCCACGCATTACCCGGTGAATCCGGTCGCCTTGGATATGAAATTTGTCCACACTGAATTGATTCACGATAAAAAGAAATATCATCAGGCACACCGTAATCCCTATTGTCAGGCCGAGAATATTGATAAACGAAAATACTTTATTTTTTTGCAGATTTCTCCATGCAATTGTGAAATAGCTCTTTATCATACTTTTTCTCTATTAGTGACTGTGTTTTAAACTTATATTCATCAACTAGTCCGACGAAATCGGTCATTCAACTATGGTATAAAATACGTTGTTCAATATTCAGACATTTTCAAATAGATTGCCAAATAGGTAAGTGTCTTTTAATGAATGTGTTGCTTTGTTTTTTATTTTGTTGACTGTTCATATTCGAACACCAGTTATTCATATTCGGACAGCTAAACAACTCCGTTTTAACGGACTTACGTCATGTTGACAATTAGATTTTGGTATAATACTTGTAAATGTACCCCCAAAAATAAATTATGAGCATATTAAAAATGACTTTTAAAAATTGGATGCTGCTGTTGCTTGGAGTAATTGCGGTTGGAATGACATCTTGTAGTAAGGAAACTGTTGATAATATTGGCAGGGATGCAGCACTGAATATAATCCGTACCGGAAATTGGGAACGCTGGACTAAAACCGTTTCAGGAAATAGTGTCGCTGAGTTAAATGTGACCCGTGAAATGATGGAGCAGGGCGAGACACTTAATTTTGATAAAGATGGTGCCTGGCATAAGAAAAAAGATAAATCTGCGGTAGCTTACGACTACAGTATGCCTGATTCAAAAACAATGATTTTTGATGGTGTTGAATATAAGATTCAGGAAAATATTGTTTCTACAGTATCGAAGCTAACACTGGTTAATCAGCAGGGGGCGATTAAAACCACTATGATAATCAAAAGAAGTTGGTAATCAGGCGGGGCATAGATTCGAATCCTTTCACCTCGAGCATGTTTATAAAATAAAGTCAAAACCCTTCAAATTCATAAAATTTGAAGGGTTTTGTTTGTGAAGACATTACTTCGGGCTGTTGAAAGTTCTGGACATATCATTACAGTTGGCTATCAATTGTTTCTATTATAGGATATCAAAAGATAAATCGACTTGTCGTATCCAATAAAATGCAAAAGCGAAATTGACTTATTGAAATCTGTGCTGTGAAACTTTTTGTACCTTTAGCTAGTATAGCTAACCATATAAGTTCTTTTGGGATGGTCCGATAGAACGAAATATTATGAAAAATGAAAATACTATTGACTTTGTTATTGTTTGTAACCATAAACCTTTATGGACAAGACGCTATTTTGAATCAAAAAAAGATAAAAACAAAATTCGATGATGCAATTTCGGTTTTGAACGTTGGGACATTTCATATGGGAGAGACTTCCGATGCAAATTCGCTAGCATTTGATGTGAATGATGAAAACAACAAAATAGAAATAAAGAAGTTGGCGAACATTCTAGCGAAATTTAAGCCTACCATAATTGTCATCGAATCTTTGCCCAAAAATGATCCTATAAGACAAGCAGATTATTTAGATTATATCGAAAATCCGGATAAAAAATTTCAAAAACCTGATGAAAGAGAACTGCTAGCGTATGAAGTTGGACGATTAAGTGGGGCAAAGAAAATTTATGGAATAGATTTTAAAGAGAGTTACAATTATAATATCGGCAGTAGTGTGAAAAATGCCATAGACAAAATCACGGTCAATAAGTATTGGAAGTTATACGAAGAAAATCAAAAAAACATTGTAAACGAGAAAATTTCGTTCTATGACTTGTTCAAATTGAATAACCACCCTCAATATTTAGAAAGTTTAATGAACATAAATGCTGATCTGCTGACTTATATCTCAAGTAAAGGGAATGCAGAAGGTGCCGATGAAGCTGCGAAATTTTATCATAGAAATTTGGTGATGTTTTCAAATTTTAATCAAATTCCTGTTGATAAAAATGACAGAATCTTTATATTAATGGGAGGGACACATACAGCTTTTTTTATAGATTTTTTGAAAAGGAGCCCAAAATATAAACTTGAAAATATTTTTGACTATTTAAAATAAACCTTTTTTCTTTTTTTTGAATTCCTACTGGATGGTTTAAACGAAAATAATCGACAATATTTTTGGAGTAATTTGTTCGTTGTAAATTTATTTATCAACGTATCAGTTGGTTAACGATATTGTTGAAAATAATTTTGAAAAAAAATATTTTTAGTGTACTTTTGTGCCACACAAAACAAAGGTGATACCTTTTCGGGGTGTAGCGTAGCCCGGTATCGCGCCACATTTGGGATGTGGAGGTCGTAGGTTCGAATCCTGCC
>NZ_BAAAZK010000003.1:0-121662 GCF_039536865.1 Sphingobacterium ginsenosidimutans | reverse complement strand
ACTTTTCAGAAGGTTCCAAAGGACAATGGGGCCGGGATAAAGCCCACTGGGTGACGCTCGGAAAAGAGGCACATATGTTCCGCAACCCTATTATCTGGTACAAAGCTGTATGGCTCTGGCCCCAAAAGCGAGACTGGGATCCACTCCCAAAGGCCACACAAAAGACTCCGCTCAGGAATAGTACTGTCAGGTGCAAGCCTGTATGGCACCGCTCTAAGGTGCTGCACTATGACTCCGTTTAGGTACTATCTAAAAAGATTATAGAAGAACGATGCCCCTGCTCCCCAATGTCACAGAAGGATAGGGCTCCGTAACCGTACTATCCGGTAGAAATCTGCATGGCCATGATCGAAGGTGCTGCGTAATACTTTCGTTTATATACTTTCCAGCAATCAATGGTTTGCAGCGGAAGTTTCGGTAAAAGTTTCATGCGCTACAGACTTTACTGTTTTTCCCTTTATACGATTAGCAATTCTACGAGATATTAGCTAATTTAGTCATTACAGGAATGTATATATGATGAAAGTTAAACAGATATCCTTACTCAGTATTTTACTTGTATTTTTCCTTATCGGCAATAGTCTAAAAGCGGAGGGACAGTCATTGGATGACGGTGTTTTGCGTATATTGGCTATTGGGAATAGCTTTTCGGAGGATGCGATTGAGCAGAATCTTTATGAATTAGCCAAAGCGGGTAAGAAAAAGATCGTCATCGGTAATCTTTATATTGGTGGCGCCCCATTAAGCTTGCATGTAAGCAATGCGAAAGGAGATAAACCGGCTTATCGCTACCGGAAGATCAATCTGGACGGTCGGATGTCAGAACGAGCAAACCAGCGGCTTTCTGAGGCCTTGGTGGATGAAGCTTGGGATTACATCAGTTTCCAGCAGGCGAGTCCTTTGTCGGGAGATTACGATTCCTATGCCAAGGACCTACCACTTTTGTATGATTATGTCACAAAGCATATAAGCTATCCTGAGACAAAATATATCTTGCATCAAACATGGGCTTATCAAAATGGTTCGCCCCATGAAGGTTTTGTCCGCTATAACCGTAATCAGAATACGATGTACACGGCTATTGTAAACACTTCTCAAGAAGTCTTTAATTGGGGTAATTTTGATATATTGGTGCCCTCGGGTACAGCTATACAAAATGCACGATCAAGCTATATTGGCGATCAATTCACACGGGATGGTTATCATCTTAACCTGGATTATGGACGTTTTGTCGCGGCCTGTGCCTGGTATGAGGCACTATTTAAAGAAAGCGTTGTTAGTAATACATTTTTGCCACTTAAAGTGACCTATATAGAAGGACAGATCGCACGGGAGGCCGCACATCAAGCGGTTGAGTTTCCTTATGGAGTTACTATATTGCAGGATTTTCAATTAATGAAATAATATATTTATTTATATGAGTATCAAAAAAAGCTATTTGATTGAATTAGATCACGAAACAAAAAATACCAAGCGTATTTTGGATCGGATACCAGATGAAAAACTGGATTGGCGCCCGCATGAAAAATCGATGAGTCTAGGAGAGCTCGCAGCCCATGTTGTGGAGTTGCATAGTTGGGTGTCTAAAGCGATACCAAAGGATGCATTTGATTTTAAGGTAGATTATCATCCACTGAAGGTATCTTCGGTAGAAGCACTGAAATTGATTCTTTCCGATGGGTTGGAAACCAACAAGACTACCATAGAAAATATAGCGGAAGAAGACTGGTTTAAGGACTGGGTGTTAAAATCTGGAGATTATGAAATAGCACGGCTACCACGCGCTGGCGCGATACGTTTTATTGTTAATAACCATATTGTCCACCACCGTGGACAACTGACTGTATATTTACGGTTACTGGGCATTCCGGTACCCGGTTTATATGGGCCTTCGGCAGATGAACCGATGACCAGCATGTAATATCATTTTTGATATAATATAGAAAAGCAGATATAAAAATAAAGGGGATCAATTTGATCCCCTTTATTTTTATATGGTTGATTGCCTAGTTATTTAGCCAATTCTTCTGCGATTGCTTTTCCGATTTCAGCTGGAGATTCAACTACACGGATACCACATTCACGCATGATTTTCATTTTTGCAGCAGCAGTATCATCAGCACCACCAACGATTGCACCAGCGTGGCCCATACGACGTCCTGGAGGCGCTGTTTGACCAGCGATAAAGCCTACAACAGGTTTAGTACCGTGTTCTTTGATCCAACGTGCAGCTTCAGCTTCCATTCCACCACCGATCTCACCGATCATGATGATAGCTTCAGTTTCTGGGTCGTTCATTAATAATTCAACAGCTTCTTTAGTTGTTGTACCGATGATAGGGTCACCACCGATTCCGATAGCTGTTGTGATTCCTAATCCAGCTTTTACAGTTTGATCTACTGCTTCATAAGTTAAAGTTCCTGATTTAGAAACGACACCTACGTTACCTTTTTTGAAGATAAATCCTGGCATAATACCGATTTTAGCTTCACCTGCAGTGATGATACCAGGGCAGTTAGGACCGATCAAACGAGATTTTTTGTCGCTTAGGTAAGATTTTACCTGGATCATGTCTTTTGTAGGGATACCCTCAGTAATACATACAATCACTTCGATACCAGCAGCGGCAGCTTCCATGATTGCATCTGCAGCAAATGCTGGAGGTACGAAGATAATAGAAACATTAGCTCCTGTAGCGTCTACTGCATCTTGAACAGTGTTGAATACAGGACGGTCTAAGTGTTGTTGACCACCTTTACCAGGAGTCACACCACCAACTACATTTGTTCCGTACTCAATCATTTGAGTCGCATGGTAAGTACCTTCGTTTCCAGTGAAACCTTGAACGATTACTTTTGAATCTTTATTAACTAATACACTCATTTCTTCTTTAAATTTTGCACACAAATCTACTATTTTGCTTTCTAAAATGGAAGCAATGTGGATAGGAATATGACCTTTATTGATAAATTTTTAGTTCAGATTGCGTTTTTGGATAAAATCCCAAAGGATAATGCCAATTGCGACAGACACGTTAAGTGAGTGCTTGGTGCCATATTGGGGAATTTCGATACAAGTATCGATTTTTTCCATGACTTCTTCATCAACTCCATTGACCTCATTTCCGAAAATTAATGCATACTTTTTATCCGACTTTGGCTCAAATTGATGTAACATGACACTATCATCTGCTTGTTCAACGGCAATGATGGTATAACCTTCTGCTTTTAGCTGATCTACGACGTCAGTAGTATCTTTATGGTATTCCCAAGAGACGGATTGTGTAGCACCCAAAGCTGTTTTTTCGATTTCCCGATGTGGAGGGGTACCGGTAATGCCACATAAATATATTTTTTCAATAGCAAATCCGTCTGCGGTACGGAAGGCCGAGCCGACATTGTGCATACTGCGAACATTGTCCAAAACGATTGCGATAGGCGTTTTTTCTTGTTTTTTAAACGATTCAACATCTGTACGTTGAAGTTCATCCATCGATAATTTTTGCATGTCGCAAATATACTAAACCTAAAAAACAAAATAGATTTTGAATATTGAAAATAAGGTGTTATTTTTGCAGTCCGAATTACAAGAAAAAATTGAATAAAAATTAGCTAAAAAAAATGGCAAATCATAAATCAGCGATCAAAAGAATTAGAGCAAACGCTACTAAACGTTTAAGAAACCGTTACCAAGCAAAAACAACGCGTAACGCAATCAAAAAATTACGTCATACAACTTCTGCAGAAGAAGCAAAAACATTGTTACCACGCGTAATTTCTATGCTTGATCGTTTGGCAAAGAAAAATGTGATCCACAAGAAAAAAGCTTCTAACAACAAATCTAAGTTAACTAAATTCGTTAACGGTTTAGCGTAAGCTTTCTGTATAGATATTGAGGGGTACAGCTCGCTGTATCCCTTTTCTTTATGTTATATACTTTGGATTTCTCTTTCCAAGCGAATAGTAAAAAAAAGCATCAATAGTGATGCTTTTTTTATTTTATCAGTGATAGAAGATTATTGCTCTAAATTAGGCAATAACTCTGCAATGACTTTTTTCAACTTATTGGGATCTTTCATATAAGGTTCCAGATCATATAGCTCCACTTTTTTGAAGTCGATCGGATGACTTTCACTCTGCAGCGAAATGCTCCCTTTCTTCAATAGTTGGCCATCTTTTTTTACAGCAGGATCAAAGGCTGTAACATTGCCGCCACCGATTTGAGGTTTGGTGTATTGCATTACCACTTTGTCCTCAAGGATATGTTGTACAAGTGAATCTCCCAATACCAGAAAATCTGCAGTTACCCATTGGTCTCCAGCATAGGTTTTGGATGTAGAGCTGATACAATGTGGAGTAAATAGTTTGTTATCGATGACAACATTTGTTCCTGGTGTACAGAGATTGCTCGTTGTACGTTCGTCCTTACCATTGCCACCTAGGAGTTGTCCTTCGATGGATATTGGGAAATCTTGATCTACACCCATTGTTTTTGGATCCTGTCCATGCAACATGGCACCGCTATTGCGCCAAGCCCAACCTTCACCACCTGGTGCCTGTTCGCCTACAAAACGATAGGTGACACGTAATAAATAAGCTGAAAATTCTTTATTAAAGAACAAATGGCCGTATTGAAAATTGAAGTTATCGTAACCATCGTATCTGACTTTCAATAAACCATCTTCGACACGGAATGTGTTTTTATAGTTATCTCCAACCTTGTGGTTTCGGATTTTTGGGGTCCAGTTTTTTAAATCTTTCCCATTGAACAATTGAATGGGTTTGGGTTTTTTGTCTTGAGAATTGCCAAATACGGAAGTGCTGAGTAATAAAATTCCAGCACCATAGATAATATGTTTGAATTTCATCCTGAATTAGGTTTATTGACCTAAATTAGGGAAACATTTTTAAATAAGCAATTCTTTTTGTTTGACATACTCACTGGGACGAATACCTACGACTTTATTGAATGTATTACTAAATGTGGGTAAGCTGTTATATCCAACTTTCAAAGCTACTTCATTGACACTTAGTTTTTCATCCAATAACAACTTGAGCGCAGTCAACATTCTCAGGATGGTATAGTATTGGATAAATGACATATTCAATTCCTTCTGAAAGAGTCTCGCCAATGTACGTTCGCTGATATTAAAGAGGCTTGCAAGTTTTTTGAAGCTTACATTTTCTTCGATATTCTCTTCCAGATAAGTAACGATATCTTTTAATTTGGGATGGCTTGGATAAGGCAGTGCCAAGGGAAGTTCGTGTAGCGATAATTCAGGGAGAATAAGTTTAAATGCCGTAGCTAAGCTATATTTAGGTTCTTCAACAGGGAATATATTGCCATTCCAACGATTGGTAAACATGATCAATTCAATCAGTAGATCGTTTACTGGGTAGATGCCCATTTTGCTGTAGAATGCGGTATCGTTATTCGTTTTTGGAAAATAGAGATTACGCATCACTACCTCAGGAGTACTTGGATGAATACTATGCTTTACACCAGCAGGAATCCATAGATAATGTCGGGCCGGCAGAAAATATGATTTTTCATCTGTTTTTATAAAGACGACTCCCCCCTCTGTATATAAAAATTGATCCTTTTCATGACAATGCTCAGTGATATGATTTTCAGCTATGATGGCGTGATGGCAATAGATGCTATCTTGAAATGAATCAACCTCCGTCATATAGTAGCGGTTGACATATTTTGAATCGCTCGTTGTATCTTTTATGTTCATTTTTTCCTATAAAACTACGCTGCAAAGGTAAGACTTTTTTACTAGACCTGACCTTCTTACTGTTAAAGTGAGTGTATGCTTACAATAAAATTGCAATTAAATAGCTGGAGAGTTAGTATTTACTTACTTGGTTTTAAATTGATTTTTTTTAATTCGTTGAAAGCTAGGTTGATATGAATTCTATTTCTGTTTTTATAAAAATAACTGGAAATATATTTTTATTTATTTCACTGAACAGTAGTGTGTTATGGTTGTTTCGTCTCCATTGAATAATTTTGTGTCGAATGGTAATAAATTCACTGTCTAAAAAAACGTTAAAATTGTTTGTTTAAGAAATGTTCACTGACGTTTAATATCTTTTAAAATAGCGGATATAAATAGGTTTCAATTTCTTAAGTTTACATGAATAGCATACAAAATAAAATTATAAGGATATGGCTTACGAAAGGATAAAAATTCAGAGCTTACACGATAAGGTTATTACAGCTGTCGAAGCTGCGAAATTATTTCAGGACGGTATGGTCGTCGGGTCGAGTGGTTTTACAAAGGCGGGCGATAGTAAAGTCGTATTACCAGCATTGGCAGATCGGGCCAAAGAAGATCCTTTGAAAATAACGTTGATTACAGGGGCTTCTTTAGGTCATGGTACAGACGGAAAACTGGCAGAAGCCGGAGCGCTATCCAAACGCATGCCTTTTCAAGTGGATCGTACCCTTCGCAATAAGATCAATGCTGGAGATGTTCTTTTTATAGATCAGCATTTAAGTGAGACTGCAGAGCTGTTACACAATAAAAATCTGCCACAGGTCGATATTGCCGTTTTGGAGGTTGCCGCGATCGAATCCGATGGTAGTATCGTTCCAACGACTTCGGTTGGTAACTCCGCTACTTTTGCCGCATTGGCTAAACAGGTTATTTTGGAAGTCAATACCGCTATACCGACCACGATTAAAGGGATACATGATATTTATCAGGCAGAAGATTATCCACGTCGTAATGTAATTCCTATTGTAGCGCCCGAAAATAAAATCGGTCGAAAAACAATTCCATTGGATCCCAGCAAGATCGTGGGTATCGTATTTACCAATGAGCTTGACAGTCCAGCAGATATTGCTGAGCCAGACGCTAAAACAACAGCAATAGCGAAACATATATTGGCGTTTTTTGAAAATGAAGTTGAATTGGGACATCTATCCGAAAGTTTGATGCCATTGCAGGCTGGGATCGGAAAAGTAGCCAATGCAGTACTTACAGGCTTTATACATAGTAAATTCCATAATTTAACAATGTTTTCTGAGGTATTGCAAGATAGTACATTTGATTTAATCGATGCTGGTAAGCTGGATTTTGCGTCAGCTTCTTCCATTACCGTATCAGAGGAATGTTACTCACGGGTATTTGATCATTTGGACAAATACCGTGACAAGATTGTACTCCGTCCTCAGAATATTTCCAATACACCGGGCTTAATCAAGCGCTTGGGCATTATTGCGATCAATACAGCAATTGAATTTGATATTTATGGGAATGTAAATTCGACGCATACTTCGGGTACCAATATTATGAATGGTATTGGTGGATCAGGAGATTTCGCGCGAAATGCTTACTTAAGCATCTTCGTCACGCAAGCGGCTTCTAAGGGCGATGTCATTTCCCATATCGTTCCAATGGTGTCCCATGTGGATCATACAGAGCATGATGTTGATATTTTAGTGACAGATTATGGTTTGGCCGATTTACGTGGTTTGGCGCCGAGGGAACGCGCAAAAGTTATTATTGAAAATTGTGTACACCCTGACTTCAAAGCGCAATTATTGGATTATTACAATCGTGCCTGTGAAAGGGGAGGGCATACACCACATTTATTGGAGGAAGCATTCAGTTGGCATATCAACTTAAGAGAAAAAGGAACCATGAAAAAAGACTAACCGCACATATCGTAGCATGTTATAAAAGAATAGGGCTAGCTGAATCCTCAGTAGCCCTATTCTTTTATAATTTGGTACCCATCCTCCCACAGGATCATTTCAAATATTCTATTCCCTGGGATTCTGCTTTAGTTTTCCGACAATACGACTAATAAAACAATTATTCTACTCGCTATCTCATTTTAAATCTTCAATTTTCAATAGCGGTGTAGTTGTGAGGAAGACCAGACCCATTCCACCTTTTGCGAGCTTTTTCAAATATAACCGTAGCAGCTCTTTACGGTATTTGCATTTTTTTTGTCTATTTATGGACTTTTTCGGCGCTATCTATAATGACTTTGCTACTTTGTTCCGATTGAGACCGATGGTAATTTTCGTCCGGAACCATTGCTTGGTCTCTGGTAACTCAATCTGTTTTCGGTAGCGTTCTATGATTGTCGGATGGAATTTCGCGATGGTTTTGGCACCCCAACCTATTCCCTTTTTAATATGGAAATCCGTTGCATCAGATAGCGAAAGTAAAAGCCTGAACATTGTTTCTGCAAATTTTGGTGAGAGGTCTTTCTTTACCGCATAATGTGTCGCAACACCTATCGTACGCACAATCCATTTGTCGGAATATTGGGCCAAGTGTTTCAATAGAGGGATTGTTTTTTCTGGATAGGTAAGGAGGGCATGACCAAGTACACGCTCACCTACGATATCGCAGACATACCATTGGTCTCCGCCTACAATATAAGCGCATGCTCTTTGGATCGACTCTTCAAGATATAAAGGTAGGCGCAGTTGTAGCATCATACCTGCCAATACATAACTTCCCATTTCTTTGGTTGCGACCAGTATATCCATAACGTATAGTTGTTCATCCTCGGGTATCCATAATGCCATTTCCTTTGCTGCGAATTCCAAAAGAGGAAAGCTAACCTTCTTTTTCAATAAACCTTCATATATGACTACAAGGAGCGCATCCTGCCCTTGCTGTTCCCAACTTTGCTTGGCCTGCTCTAGGATTTCTCTTACACGAACCTTACTGGTCATTTTTTCCATTTGCACGATCTGCTTTATTATTTTTGATCTTTATAGATATTCCAAAAATTATAATCCGTCATCGGAGCATCTGTTATACCGATATTCCGGCCCATGGTGACGATCTGCCCTCGGTGGTAGGTCCCATGGATAATCAAATGCTGAATATATTCATATTTTGAAAAATCACACTGGAACCAAGGCGATTCGACCTTTACATTTTTTTCTAGATCCTGTTCCGATAGACCTTCTACATAGTCCTGGAGTTTCTGCGAACTGTCTTTGATGGCCCTGAAGATATCCTCTTTATTACTGAATGTTTTTTCGAAATCAAAGTCATTACGTTCTGAGATATGACTCCACCAATACTCCTGCGTCTGCCATATATGGTTCAATGTTTTTAAGATCGTCGGAAAGCTCGATGGGACTTCTTGATTGAGTTGCTCATCTGACTTGGTACCTAACCAATCTAGATACTTGTTGACTACCCAGTTGTTGTACTGTACGCTTTTGGTGATTAACGTTTTTAAGCTCATAATTATTGGTTTATAGTTTTGTAAATCTTTTAAAACTTTTTACGTAAATATAAATCTTTCCAAACAGATTTGCGATATTTAGATAAAGTATGGAATACTTCATGCTGATTATTATTCGTGAATTGATCAGGTGTTTTCTTTGGTTAAAAAGGGAAACCCGTTAGCCTTATTTGCTTTGACAATTCGTGTAACCAATTATAAATTACGAAATAATGAAAAAATTAACAGGTCTTGCACTCGCTCTTATTGCCTTGCTGTTTAATAGTAAGGTACAAGCTCAAGTCAATTATTTAAACCAATCCAAAGCAGACTTTGACAAACATATGCAATGGTTTAGAGACGCCAAATATGGAATGTTTATCCATTTTGGACTCTATAGCCAATTGGGTGGAGACTATAAGGGAAAGCCAATTGAAGGCTATGCCGAATGGATTCAGGCAGGGGCAGATATTCCCAAGGAAGAATATGCCCAGTTGATCCATAGCTGGAACCCGTCGCATTTTAATGCGGATCAAATCGTCCAGTTAGCCAAAGATGCAGGTATGAAATATCTGGTAGTTACGACCAAACACCATGAAGGGTTTTGCCTATGGGATTCAAAATATACAGATTATGATATTGCTTCAACACCAATGAAGGGGCGGGATCTCATACAGGAATTGGCTACTGCCTGTAAGAAAAAAGGAATCCGATTTGGTACTTACTATAGTATTATAGACTGGCACCACGATTCACAGTATCGTAATAGCGATGGAAAAAACGGTTGGGACAAATGGGGACAGGTCGCGATGAAACCAGATCAGAGGGCTGTTTATATACAGTATATGAAAAATCAGTTGAAAGAATTGATTGTCAAGTACGATACCGATATGCTCTGGTTTGATGGTGATTGGGTTAATTGGTGGGATATGGCCGCTGGACAGGAACTCTACCAATATTTACGTGAGTTAAAGCCATCTCTTATTATCAATAATCGTGTAGCCAAACGTGAGCAATTCAAACGTGATTTTGGTACACCAGAGCAAGAGCACCTCAGTGCGAAAGTAGATTATGATTGGGAGGCTTGTTATACCTTGAATAACTCATGGGGATTCAAACGATCGGACAGTGCTTGGAAGAGCCCGGAGGAGGTAAACAAAAAGTTGGTAGAAATTAATACACAGGGTGGAAATTTATTGTTGAATATAGGTCCAGACGGAAATGGTGAGGTTCCTGCGATAAGTAAAGAAATATTGCTGAAAGCGGCGGCGGAGCGAAAAGGTCAGGCAAAATAAACGATTAACAAATTGTATTAGAAAGAACCAGACTCATCGTGAATCTGGTTCTTTTTTATTGGGCCCTTCCAATATTAATTATCGAAAATAGCGTCATTTTCCTTATTTGAATACATCACAATGAGTTAGTTGACTGCTCCATTATTTGTCAATAACATTAATCTCATAAATGGACGGTAAGCCGCTTGCTTTTGTGATATTCAATCGTAGCTTTTCTGTTTGATATGCTCTCGGTAACCGGATGACCTTACAATCGCCCATAGATTCAGCACCCAAATAAATTGTCTCCCAGTTGCCCTTATTAAAAACTTGTATTTTATACTCCTGAATTCTATTGAGTCTGATATTGGAAAACCCATCCCCTAGATTTTTGGTGTCCTGATATTCAAAGATGCTGATTTTGTTAAATTTTTTCTTAGAATCCAATTGAATGTCAACTGTTGCTATTGTATCGCTGGCCATCCAGCGGCTTTCTAGGCTTCCATCAGTAATATTTGACGCGGCGTAGTTCACTTTTGTATCCTGTGCGGTTGAGCTTGCGGTCACGGGTGCTTTTGCCGAAACAAACTGACCGTTTTTAGGCAAGGGCTGGCCTTTTTTTAGCCCCAGTCGTTTTCCTAATTCAATAACGGCATTCGCTTCATATTCGCGGATACGACCTGTTTGATCAGGAGGGACATTGACGACTAGGCAGTTGTCATTATCTGTACTCCAGTAGAACAGTTCTTCCAGTTCGTCGACCGACCTGATCGGCAATTCTGTCGATTTTTGAAACCAGTTCCAGCGACTGCTCAAACAGATCGTATGCTCATAAGGGAGATAATAGGACTGGCCCTTATGCAGATATTGTTTTTTGTCATAACGGGTGATCAACTTAGGATCCCAAAGACGGAAATCGGAGGGAAAATATTGAAAATAATATTTATTATCCTCGGTCATAGTTGATGGTAAGGCGGCATTTCGTTCACCTTCTTTATAAACGATCGTATGGTTAACGCTGATGGCGCAGTTCGGACTATAGAATTTGACCAGCTTGTACACTTGGTCTAGCCCCCAATTATCAGGTTGACGATCCCAACCACCATCCAACCATAGTTCACTAATGTTGCCATATTTGGTAAAGAGTTCTGTCAGCTGGTTTTTCATATAATCAATATACTTTTGGGGATCCTTGTCTTTGTAAGATGGTTCTTTGCGATCCCACAGGGAATAATAGATTGCGAAATCCAGACCATATTTTTTACAGGCATCGGATACAGCCTTGACCACATCTGTTTTCACCGGTGAGGCGGCGACATCATAATCAGTGTATTTACTATCCCATAAACAGAAACCGTCATGATGTTTTGTAATCAATAGGACATAACGGAATCCCGCATCCCGAGCTGTACGCACCCATTGATCCGGATCGAGCTGCGTTGGGTTATATTTTTCTACGGGAATGCTGCCATCTGACCATTCCATATCAGTAAAGGTGTTGACGCCAAAATGCATAAACATGCCATAGCCACGTTTGATCATTTCTTTCTGGGCTTGATTCGGCTTGTTCCCGGGTTGTTGTACCTGTGCCTGACCTAGGGTGGCTAGACCAAGACATAGCGCGATGAAAAATAGTGTTTTGTTCATAATTTATTTGGTATACATTTAATTTCTTCAAACTTAGGTCTATTCTTTTTCAGATCACCGTATTCGACTGGATACCGGATTTCTATATAGAAAGACGATTGGAAGTCTAGATTGTCCCTGAAAAAGTGAAAATAACTTAAAAAATGAATAACAATATCTTTTTATCACTTTTTATGGGACATTTTGAACATTCAACCGTCAATAAGAGAGTAAGATACTAAAAATATGGAATCATTGTCAAAGCTTCGGATGTATGCAAATTCCAGAAATGGAGTTAGGGAGAAATTTGTTCCTGATCTATTGTTTTCTCTTAATTATTTTAAAATTAAGACCTGAAGAAAGTCGTTTGTAAAAAGCAAACGACTTTTATTTTTATCTTTATTTTCAGCATGATTTTATTTGCCTCTCTTAAAATAATAAGCAATTTATCTACAGATGGAAATAGAAGAGATTTTTCAAGACAAATCGATAAAATTAAAAAGTAAGGTGGCAATTCTTGGAGCAGGTTTGCTCAATGGTGGTCTATCCCTCCAATTGCTATTGGAATACGCAGATCAACAAAATGCTGTTGACAAAGCGACTTGCCTAGAAGCTATTGAATATGCGACGAAAAAGAACCCAGCAATCGGTAACAGCGCACTATTGAAATACTTGACAAATGTGTTAGGGGGTAATGAACCGAGAATAAAATGGGAAAGTGCGAAAATCATCGGTAATATCATTTGGCTTTTCCCAGATCAATTGGATAATACTGTCGCTAGTTTATTGAAAAATACACGTAATAGTGGAACGGTTGTTCGTTGGCCTATGCCCTAGCCGAAATAATCAAGTTAAAAACCGTTCAAAATGATTTTTTAATCCCCGAAGTGGAACTCCTTTGTGAGTTGGAGGAAGATAATGGTGTAAAGAAAAAATACTTGGATGTTTTAAAAAAGATAAAAAAGTAGCATTTTTAACAGGAAAATACCTTATTTCAATCGTCTTACTATGATAAATTGCTTTATTGATTAGCTCAAATGGATTACAATTATTTTGAAGACTTTAAGGCTGGAAACCAGCGGATGCTAGAATTTTGCATTCAGCAAAATAGGTCATCCCTATTGTTTTTCGCCTACAAATTTATTCGAGATGAAACCGTATGTGAAGAAATTGTTGCTGATAGTTTCTTTAAACTTTGGCAGCATCGTGCACGGATGACTGATCTGGGCCATATTCAATATTTCCTGTTTAAAACCACGAAGAATGCCTGTCTGAATCATATTGAAAAGGAAAAATCATCGCCCTTTGTCTACCATGGGCTTGAGGGGATAGACCAACAGGACGATCGAAATATACAATTCGATATTATTTATGCTGAGTTTATTCAATTATTATATGCCGAGTTGGATAAACTGCCAACACAGCAAGCACAAATCTTTAGATTGAGTTATTTGGAAGGTTACAGTACGGAGGAAATCTGTACATTATTAAACACCACCGCTAATAATGTGTTTTACGCTAAATCTAAGGTGCTAAGTCATCTTAGACAGCGATTTGGACGGAATGATATGTTATTGGCATTGTTCCTAGCCCCCTATCTTTTTCAGCATCTTTAAAAAAAGTAAAATATTCACTAAGGTTTTGCTCAGTTTCCGGTTTATCTATAAAAACCATGATTATGACTGTGCCTAGAGATATTGCATACCTTATTTTTCATCACTTTCAGGGCGACCTTACGGATTTGGAGCAGCATGAGCTGCAGACTTGGCTCAATTCGGATCCACAACACCGTGTGTTCTTTGAGCAACTCGCAGAAAATAGCGGATGGGAGCAAGATCTAGCGATTTGGCATCGTCTGAACAATACTTCGAAAAAAAGTCAAGATGATCAGATGCTTCTGACAAAAGTGATGGAGAAAGTCCAAGCAATGGAAGAGCCTGTGCAAACTAGGAAAGTCTCCGCTTTGTGGTGGTATGCGGCTGCAGCGATTTTGCTTTGCTGTTTCTCCATTTACTTCATCGTACAAAAGGGACAATCGGATAAACAGGACCAAACATTGACCTATAAAAATACGGAAGATATAAAACCGGGAAAAAGCGGCGCACGCTTGACCTTACCAGATGGTACTGTTATCGCACTAAAGTCAGACGATCAAGGCATCCAAATGGGGGAGGAAATTCAGTATGTAAATGGTGATAGACTTGCCACGACAGATTTGACTAATACAAAGATTGCAGATAATACTTTGCTAACATTGGAGGTTCCTGTAAAGAATTTTTATAAAATAATCCTTTCCGATGGTACTCAAGTCTGGGTTAACTCAGGATCTAAGTTGCATTACCCGCTACGATTTGATAAAAATAACCGCGTGGTTGAACTTGAAGGGGAAGCTTATTTTGAAGTCGCCAAACTCACATCAAATAATGCTGTTCGTGGAGCTAAACCTAGCCGTATCCCTTTTTTAGTAAAAACCAAGGGGCAGTTGTTGGAGGTTTTAGGGACGAAGTTTAATGTAACGGCTTATCCTAATATTAAGACCACGAAGACAACTTTATTGGAAGGTAAAGTAGTCGTATCCGCAGCAGGATATCCTTCGAAATCAGTCTTATTGACACCAGGGAAACAAAGTTCATTTGATGGCAATGCCTTTCAAATCAAAGAAGTTGATGTGGATCAGGCCATCGCTTGGAAAGATGGGTTATTCTATTTTGATGGCGAAGATGCAAAGGAAGCTTTTGAGCAATTGGGTAAATGGTATGATATCGATATACAATACATAGCGAAAGAACCGCGTGTTGCTTTTTTCGGAACAATTGAGCGGAATAAGAGTTTAAAAACAGTAGTTGAAATATTGCAAAAAAGCGGGGTCAAATTACGCTTGGAGGGGAAAGCCGACCGTACACGCTTGATGATTGAAGGGGAATAACAATAAAATAAGGGGAAATTCTATAGAAAGGAGGTCATTTCGGAAATACAATAACCAATCGAATAGGCCAAGAAAACAACTGAGCGATGCTGGACACATCACTCAGCTAAATTGTTTGACGGGCTAGCACCTGTGTATAACACAGGACTTATTAACGTGAATTAAATAACCAATCAAACACACAAAGATATGTTTTTTAAACCATATACTGGACGGGCTATGTATCGTCCAGCGATCCGATTATTACTCTATATGAAATTAACGGTTATGCTATGTATTGCTGCTGTCCTACAGACCTTCGCAAGTGTCAAAGCACAGAAGATTACCGTAAACGCGCAGCATGAAACTTTAAAAAAAGTGATGAAATCCATTCAGAAGCAACAGGGGTATCGCTTCTTCTTTCGCGGGGCACAGATTGCCAATATTCCGATTACTGCGCGTATTGAGGAGGCTAGTTTACAACAAGCTATGGATATGATTGTCGGGGGAAAGAATTTGCAGTGGACGCTCGTCGATAAGATGATTGTGATCCGCGAAGCAGAAAAGACGGTTCCAGTCTATACCTATGTACAGCATGAAATCACAGGAGTCGTACAGGACAACAACGGTAAGCCGATTGCGGGGGTTACTGTGCAGATTAAAGGAACAAGCAATCGTACCCAGACGGATGCTAGTGGCCGATTTAAACTGAGTGGAGCGGCGCAGGCTATCTTGCAAATCTCTTCTGTGGGTTACATGACGCAGGAGCTGTCGACAAACGGTAAGAATACAATACAAGTTGTACTGCAAAATTCCAATATGGACATCGGTGAAGTTGTCGTCATAGGTTACGGGTCTGTCAAAAAGTCTGATTTGACAGGATCCGTATCGAGCATAGGATCCAGTCAAATTACACAGGTCAATACCGTTTCCAATGTGGCGCAGGCACTACAGGGGCAAGCAGCTGGTGTTCGGGTCAATCAGGCCTCAGGACAACCCGGTGAAGCAATGAAAATTCAGATCCGAGGTATCAATTCACTTTCCGCCAGCAATGATCCCTTATACGTAGTCGATGGTATGCCCTTGGATGGTCTATCAGCACAGTTGAACCCAGAGGATATCGAAAATATTTCTGTACTGAAAGATGCCTCTTCAACCGCGATCTATGGTTCCCGAGGAGCCAATGGGGTTATTATGATTACCACAAAAAAGGGGAAAAGTGGCAAGACACAAATTGGATATAGCAACTATTTCGGTGTACAAAATTTGCGGAAACGTATTGATGTGCTCAATGCACAGGATTTTGCCAATCTGCAAAACGAAGTAACCCAAAATAATAATATCACCAAAAATGAAAACAAACCTTTGCCATGGACTGACGAACAGATCCGCAACCTAGGTAAAGGGACCGATTGGCAAGATTTGGTGTATCGTTCGGCAATGGTGCAAAATCATGACCTTAACCTTAGTGGAGGTAATGATGCGACAAAGTATTACACCTCTTTTGGTTATCTTAATCAAGATGGAACTATCCGCAATTCTGGATTTCAACGTTTATCTTTTCGAGGTAATATTGAACATCGGTTTTGGGATCGGGTGACCTTTGCGACATCGATGTCTCTACAAAATTCGAAGTACAACCGTGCACAATATGAAAGTGCCGATGGTGGAGGAGGGATTCCTTGGTCCAGTATGGTGCTACCTCCGACAATGCAGGTTTATGACCAAAATGGAAATTATACCAAGTTTACGGGGGTATCCTGGGGTGAGACAAACCCTGTGGGATTATCCGAGAATTGGAATAATACTTCCAACAATCTTCGCATTATTGGAAATGCGAGTTTGGCTGTGGATATTATGGCTGGTTTAAAATTGAAGAGCAGTATTGGAATAGATCAGGGAACAACCAAAAATGATCTTTACTATCCGGGCACGATTAGTTTGGGACAACGGACAGATGCAAATGGAAAACCAATTTTTGGCGTCGCATCCAAAAGTTATAATAGTTCTGTCACAATTATTAATGAAAATGTCCTGGAGTACGAAAAAGATTTCGGGCAGCATCACATCAATGCTGTCGCTGGATTTACCTATCAGAAGAGCAAAGGCGATAATCTCAATAGTGGTAGCGGTATTGGTTTTGTCAGTGATTTGTATGAAAATAATGCTATTGGTTCGGCTATTACGAAAGGCTTGCCTTCTACATCTTATGGAGACAATAAACTAATATCCTATCTTGGACGAATCAATTATGGTTTCGCAGATCGTTATTTTTTGACATTGACAGGCCGATACGATGGCTCCTCACGTTTTGGCCTTAATCAAAAGTTCGCCTTTTTCCCTTCTGCAGCCTTGGCTTGGAATGTTCATAAGGAAGAATTCTTAAAAGACCAGGAGCTGATTTCTCAATTTAAAATCCGCGGATCTTATGGGAAATCCGGGAATCAGGGTATAGGTAATTACCAGACACTGGCCAATGTGAGTGCAAGGGATGTCGTATTTGATAGTAAGATCGGAACAGGCTTTTTCCTGTCTTCAATGGCTAACCCAAACCTCAAATGGGAATCAACCAAGCAGACAGACTTGGGCTTGGAGTTGGGATTCTTGGACAACAGGATTCAGGTTGTAGCAGATTATTATAACAAACGCACAGAAGACCTATTGCTCAATGTGACCTTGCCTGGATCAAGTGGCTTCAGCTCCGTATTGCAAAATATAGGTGTTGTTCAAAATCGCGGATTTGAATTTCAGGTTTCTGCCCGACCAAATATAGGGGAGGGATTTACTTGGAATACTTCACTCAATCTATCCGCCAATCGGACAAAAGTATTAGACATGGGACGTGATGCATATGGAAACTCGATTACGTATAAGGAAATCGGAGCTGGTGGCAACTGGTTTCCAACCATTGTAGGCCAATCCATGATGCAATTGTATGGTTTTACTGTGGAAGGTACCTACAAGACCGATCAGGAGGCGAAAGATAATGGAGAGCCAGATAAGCGCGCAGGAGATTATCGTTTTAAAAATTGGGACGGTCAGGGCCTTGTTTCGGCAAGTGAGGATCGAACGGTAATTAGTCATTTGGAACCCAAATTTACTTTTGGTTTTAACAATCGCTTTACCTACAAAAATATTGATTTTTCCTTTTTGATCGTCGGAAGTTATGGTAATGATATTGTCAATGAATTCCGTAAGTACAATATTTCCCTCAATGGCAATTGGAATCCTACGTATGAGGCCTACAATAACCGTTGGACGGGTGCAGGAGAGGCGCAGTTTGATCGCCCAAGTGAAAAAAGTGGCAGTGCAATCCGAGACTATGCCAACTCGCTGTGGGTGGAAAATGGATCTTATTTGCGCTTGCGTGATGTGACCATAGGCTATACCTTTCCCAAGAGCCTGTTGCAATCCTGGCGTTTGTCCAACCTCCGGGTGTATCTCAGTGCACAGAATTATTTGACTATTACCAAGTATAGTGGTTATGATCCGGAAGTATCTTGGGCTTCCGCGTCTGTCAATGGTTGGGACCGCGGTAACTATCCCGCTTTTAAGTCCATTACCGCAGGTTTAAGAGTTAATTTTTAAATACGAACAATTATGAAATCAAGATATATCCTTTGTGCCCTTTTGACCGCCTGTCTGTTACAGAGCTGTGAAAAATCCTTGCAAGAGACGCCAAAGACGGTGATTTCACCGGATGAATTTTTTAAGAATCCGAGCAGCTATGAATCAGCAGTAACAGGTATCTACGCTGATTTTCCACTGTATGTAGTGTATACGCATGAGATGATTACCGATCTCTATGCAACGCCTTCTGCATCAGCCGAACAAGCCCTGCCAATTTATAATAATCAACCTACACCTGACTATTACAACGCAGGTGGTGCATGGAATACACCCTATGCAGTGATTAAGAACGCTAATTTTATTTTGCAATATCTTCCCAATGCGCCATTGGATGATAGTAAAAAGGCACAATTAATTGCCGAGGCCAGCTTCTTGCGGGGGTATGCTTTCTTTAATCTTGTACAATTGTTTGGTGATGTGCCGTTACCATTGAAGATTCCTCAAGATTACAACAGTCTAAGATTGCCCAGAACTGGACAGGCTCAGGTTTACGAACAGGTGTTAAAAGATCTACTATACGCTGAGCAGAATCTTCCTGACAAAGCCGCACAGCAGGGACGGGTGGATAAAAACGTGGCTACTGCACTTCTGGCACGTGTATACCTGACTATGGCCGGCAATCCGCTCAAGCAGACTCAATATTATAAAGATGCGCTGCAAAAGTCTACAGCGGTGATCAACTCCGGAAAATACAAACTTATGGATGATTATGCGCAGGTATTTCACAATACGAAGTATACCAGCGAATCCATTTGGGAGAAGTTATATGAACCAGGTCGTGGTTCCAATTTCTTGAACGGCTCATCCAATACTTCTCCTGGTTATAATCCGACCCTGGTTCCATCAAACAATTTTATGGCGAGTTTTTCAAAAGGTGATCGCCGTTTTTCCTGGGGGATCATCAGCAACTACATCAAGCCTGATAAAAAGGTTCTGGATCGCCCATTTTTTCAGAAATTTGTGGATACCGTCTCTATCAATCGAGGAGATTTACCCTCACAGGCAAGTATTCCATATACTGTTCCCATTATCCGATTGGCAGAGATGTATCTGATTGCCGCTGAAGCCGAAAATGCAATCAATGGTCCTGCAAATGCCTATAGCTATATTAATGCTATTCGTAAAAGAGCACGTATGGATAAAAATGATCCTACACAGGTACCTGATTTGAGTGGATTATCCAAGGAACAATTCCAACAGGCAGTTTGGAGAGAGTTTGATTGGGAATTGCATGAGGAGGGACAGTCTTGGACGATTATGAAGCGGACCAATACATTTGACCGTATTCAGAAACAACGTGGTGCCTCGCTGAACGTTCCAGTCGGACCATACAACCAGACTTGGCTTATTCCGACGACCGAAGTGACCAACAATAATATACCACAGAATCCCTTATATAAATAACAATATTTGACTAGGGGCAGAAAAAGTGCCAATTAATTGGACAACTAGAAAGAGTATGAAACAACAAGCTGTCTCAAAAGAAAAGCGAGCCCCTGAAAAATGAATAGTTAAAAAGAGATCAAGGGAGATTAGAGCAAATTAAATAAAAAGGGCCGCAGTTTTATGGGCGGCCCCTGAAAAATAAAACAACTAAAATAAACGGATTTGTAGGGACAAATTCGTTTATTAGTCGTCGTGTAGAATAAGAGGTTAATATAGTAAGAGGTTGAAATTGAATTACAATAAGAAGCTAAAATTGACCAAACGATAACCAAATGAAATATTGAAATTATGAAGATAAAACCAAGTCTAGTGCCCAAATTATTGTTTATTGGTCTGAGCTGTGCACCTGTGTTTACAATACAAGCGCAACAGTCTGGTGCGATTAAGCGAGTTTACGTCAGTACAAAGGGCAATGACCAAAATCCGGGAACGGTAGCGCGGCCGTTTGCTACCGCCGAGGCAGCCTTGCGTGCCGTTGAAAAATCCAAACAGGGAAAGGCGACAACTGGAATTGAAATTATTTTTACTGGTGGCACTTACTATCTAGACAAACCAATTCAAATATCTGCAGCGCGGTCCGGTACAAAAAAACTGCCATTTCGGATCAAAGCCGCAGACGGAAAGCAAGTTATCCTCAGTGGAGCTAAACTGCTTGATCTGAAATGGGAACAGGGAGATAAGGGGATCTGGAAAGCCAAAGTTCCAGCAGGAACGAGTTTCCAAAGTCTTTATGCGAACGATGCACATCTCGTCAGGGCGCGGTATCCAAATTATGACGCATCCGTATTACCCTTTCAGGGCTACGCTGCTGACGCACTGAGTCCTGAACGTATTGCCACCTGGAAAAATCCGACAGGAGGTATTGTACATGCTTTACATTCAGGTCGCTGGGGTGGATTCCATTACCGTATTACCGGAAAAGATGGAGCATCAAAGGTAACATTGGAAGGCGGAGAGCAAAATAACCGGCCAAGCCCAATGCATGAAACCTACCGCTATGTCGAGAATATAGTTGAAGAACTTG
Source organism: Sphingobacterium ginsenosidimutans (assembly GCF_039536865.1). Classification (NCBI taxonomy): domain Bacteria; kingdom Pseudomonadati; phylum Bacteroidota; class Sphingobacteriia; order Sphingobacteriales; family Sphingobacteriaceae; genus Sphingobacterium; species Sphingobacterium ginsenosidimutans. The sequence goes on along the minus strand of NZ_BAAAZK010000003.1, from coordinate 100,548 downwards.
ACAGTGCACAAGAATGGTATTTGGATGAGGGGACAGCGACGCTGTATTACATGCCATCTAAAGGTAAAGACCCCAATCAATTGAAATTTGTAGCACCACAGCTGGAAAATTTGATTACAATTGCTGGATCTGCCAACAATCCAGTGCACGATATCGAAGTCAGCGGTATCCGCTTTATGCATACTGCACCTACGTTTATGAAAACAGCCGAACCTTTGTTGCGTAGCGACTGGACCATCTATCGTCAAGGAGCAGTGAAGATCGAAGGTGCTGAAAACTGTATCCTTCGTGCCAATGATTTTATCGAATTGGGGGGAAATGCGATCTTCGTTAACAATTACAACCGTGGAGTTAAAGTTAGTGGTAATCGTATCGAACAGATCGGTGCCGGTGCCATCAACTTTGTAGGTGATCCCGAGGCTGTACGTTCACCTGCGTTTCGCTATGAAAAATTTGTTCCACTCGATCAGATGGACACCCTTAAAGGTCCTAAAAGTAATAATTACCCCATGGATTGTGAAGCCAGTGACAATTTGATCCACAGCATCGGTCTGATCGAAAAACAAGTGGCAGGTGTACAAGTGTCTATGGCAGAGTCTTTGCGTATTTTGCACAATACAATTTACAATGTACCCCGCGCAGGGATCAATGTAGGTGACGGTACCTGGGGCGGTCATGAGATCGCTTATAATGATGTTTTTAGCACCGTGCTGGAAACCAGCGACCATGGCGCGTTTAATTCCTGGGGACGTGATCGTTTTTGGCATCCCGATAGAAACAAGATGGATCAGCTGACAGCAGCTCACCCAGACTTGATCTTACTGGATGCGGTCAAAACAACAAAAATTCACGACAACCGTTTTCGCTGTGATCACGGATGGGACATTGATCTGGATGATGGATCCTCCAACTATGAAATATACAATAACTTGTGTTTAAGTGGCGGGTTGAAATTGAGGGAGGGCTTTTACCGCAAAGTATATAACAATGTGATGCTCAACAATGGTTTTCATCCCCATGTCTGGTTCCAAAATAGTCATGATGTCTTTCGCTATAATATTGTGATGCATGCTCATCAAGATATTCAGGTGAAGTATTGGGGGGATGAGGTGGATTACAATATTTACGCACGACAAGAAGATCTTCAAAAAGATCAGGCCAAAGGCATAGAAAAACATGGGCGTGTTGTCGCAATGAATTTTGTCGCGCCTGCTCTAGGCGATTTTCGGTTGAAGAACTGGAAAGACCAAGGTTTCAAAAATTTTGATATGTTGCATTTTGGTGTGACCAGCAAAAGATTGAAAAGCCTCGCTGCCAGCCCTGAGATACCGGAGCTGATTCAAAAAGACACAAAAGAGCAGGGCGTGAAGTGGGCTTGGAAAGGCGGACAATTTAAGACTGTTGAAACATTGGGCGAACAATCAGCGGCAGGTCTGCCATCGATCGCTGGTGTATTGGTCCTTCAATTGGATGAAAAGAGTACACTCTATAAAAGCGGTTTGCGGACAGGCGATGTGGTGCTAAACTATCAAGGTGAGAAGACAGATAAATTAACAGATCTTCAGCAAGCGATTAAAAAACATGTCCACGCCGATCAACCAAAAGTTAATGTCTTTAGAAATCAGCAACAGCAGGAATTGAATTTGCAACTTTAGTAAGTCATCTACTGTATGATTAATAGCCTGGTACAATAATAAAATGAGGTTGTCTAAAGTGTGAAGTGACAACCTCATTTTTATTTCATATTCGTCTTCCGAAAATAGTATTGTTGAAGAAAATTATTGCTTGGCTAAGAAATTATAGATAGGAAAGAATAACCTTAGTACCTCAATTCTAAAATCAATAGCCTCGCCAAAGTCAGCAGTGGTAAAAGACTTAGAATTTAAACTCGTCAATTGTCGGATCATTGAACAGCAGCTTTGCACAATTTTCATGATTCTGGGTCGTGCCCTGTACGTACCATATGACGGTATATTTCCCACCACGTCGGATCTGTTTACCCCGTTTTGCTTTTAGGGAATGTTGCCTAAAGATCCCTTCATATTTGGTCAGAACAGCCTCATCATATGGAAGTGTAATTTCATAGGTATAGCGCATACTGATCCGGTCGATAATGTTCTGAATGTATTTAAAGACAATAAGCATTAGGAACACGGCAATGGAGCCAATTGTTGCTTCTTTGTAGTAACCCGCACCAATGGTCATGCCCAGTGATGCACAGATCCAGATCGTGACCGCTGTGGTAAGACCCGATACACGGTTTTCCTCTTTAAAGATGACACCTGCGCCTACAAAACCTATTCCCGTAATGATATTGGCAGCGATACGGTCGGGACTTCCCGGTCCACCCAGACTCAAGGAGAGCATCGTAAACATACAGGATCCCAAGGTAACCAATATCATGGTCCGCAACCCCGCTGATTTCAGCTGGTACTCCCGTTCAAGCCCAATAATGCCACCCACAATAATGGAAAATAGGATGGGATGGATGTCGTCAATAAAATTCATATGCTCGCTTTTACCTACCGTAAAAGTAGCGTGTTTCGGCTTTATTTACAAAGCGCTTTTGTCTGTCCGCTAAAATTATTTTCACTTATCGACCGAAAATAAAGTATTGGCGGCAATAGGGGCCTCAATCATGGGATGAATGACAGTAAAGCTGCGGGTTCAGTAAAGAAAATATATAATTTTTGAAAATAGTTCAGGACAATTTTTGATTTTATATGTTATGTACTAAGTGTTAATGAATAACCTTTACGATAAAAGTTTAAACCAAAATTATGAAACAAATTATTATCCTGATTTCAATTGCCCTGCTGGGCTTGTTGAGCTGCAAGGAATCCGACAAACTCGTTGCAAATGATGTACTTAAAGCAAAGGCGCTCGCCAATGGCACGGCATCGGGCACAACCTACTATGTCGACCCATCCGGCAGCGATGACAGTGTCGGCACAAGTGCCGGATCCGCATGGAAGACCCTCGCGAAAATTAATGCTTCGGTGTTCAGTCCGGGGGACAGGATCCTTTTCAAGAGTGGCGGCGTATGGAATGACACCCTGCATATCAAAAATTCTGGAGCCAGCGGTGCTGCGATTGTGCTTGACAAATATGATGGTGAGGTGCGACCGGTCATCCACGGTGGTGGGAAAAGAAATGGTTCCAATACCCTATTTTTAAATAAGGTATCTTATATTGAAGTGAATAACCTGGAACTGACCAATACCGTGCCCAGTGGAAACAGTTATGCAGCCACAGGAATCCGGGTCAATGGTGGTACCGATATTGCTATCAAGAATTGTTATATCCACGATGTCAATGCCGCATTTGATGGCAAACCAAATTTTGTGAAAGCGACTGGCGGTATTATTATTGATGGCACGGTGAGTAATGTTTTAGTACAAAGCTGCCATATAGCCAACTCTTCTGTCACGGGCATACGCACCACCGGCACAGCGACAAATGTACTTTTTGACGATAATCTGCTGGAATATATCTACGGCGATGGCATTATTATGGCCGGGGCGACAGGTGGCTGTAAGATTACCCATAATACAGTCTATAAAGCCTGTATGAATACAACCAATTATAACTATGCGGGTATCTGGACAGTAAAGAGCAAAAACACAGTCGTTGCGTATAATGAGGTATATGGACTGACCGGTGGTGGGGCCAATGACGGTATGGCCTTTGATGCCGATGGCTACGATGCCAATTCCCCGACCAATGGAGACATTTTTGAATATAATTATTCACATGACAACAACGGCGGCTTTATGCTGTTTATGTACAATTCGCAGAATATTACTGTACGCTATAATGTCAGTGTCAATGATATCGGGACTACTGGTAAGAAAAAACTATTTCTTTTCAACGGTAGCACAAACCGCAATCACCAGATTTATAACAATGTATTCTACATTAAGAATCCAGGAGGTACCATCTTCCATAGTGCGCCATACGGAACCTATTCCAATAATATTTTTTATGTGGCACCTTCGGCCACGGGTTTGGTTTTGGCCCGCAATGATGCTGGCACCTCTATTCCCTTAACAACCCAGACAAGGTTTAGTAACAATAACCTTTACCCCGGCAATGTCTTTACGGCATTCAACTGGGGAACTGCACCATTGAGCAATAATTTTTATACAGATCCTGCTTTCTTAAATCCGGCTGCCGGAACGGGTTTTGATGTTGCGAAGGGCTATGATGTTGATCCCAATTCCCCAGTGCGCAATGCGGGGATATTGATTGAGGGCAATGGCGGAAAAGATTTTGTCGGCAATGTTTTACCAGCGGGCAATCCAGATGTCGGTGCTTTTCAACACACAGTAATTTCACAGGCCGGCAGTAGTCTTGCCGATGCCTATGTGCGCAATGGTACCTATGCTGGTACCAATTATGGTACATTGCCGGATCTGATCGTAAAATCTGATGCGGTATCTTATGCGCGCAAATCGTATGTCAAATTTGATATCGCCGCAGTTACGCGGCCAAAAGTAAGTTCGGCGGTTTTAAAAATGTATGTCAGTGGCGTCAATACAGCACCGCAGCGTACAATTAATATCTATACGACAAGCACCAGCTCCTGGCTGGAAAATACCATTAACTGGAATAATGCACCGATGGACACCGTATCGGCTGGGAAGATCGTTATTTCGGGTGTGGGTCTTCAAAGCATTGATGTTACCAATGCCATCAATAGACAGCTGACAGGTACAGATCGTAAAGTATCGTTTCTATTTCTGAACACCGGAGCTGCTTCGTCAACCAATGATATGGCATTTAGTAGCAAGGAAGCTGTGGCAAACAGACCGGTACTGGAACTTCAATATTGATCTATTTTGAAGAAATTTAATTTTCTTCGGGACAATTCGACCATAAAGTTGAATCTCGAATAAACAGGTCAATCAGTATTGAAAGCAATAGTAAAATGGAGTGTAATTTTCTTTACACTCCATTTTTAGTATCTACAGTTTTATCGAACGATTAAGGTCTATTGCTCACGACAGGTGACCCACTTATCGGAGAATTACTTTCGATGACCATATAGGTAGAGAGGGCATAATAAGCACCACCAGTGTCAACACCGTTATCCCGCCATTTTTCGGTTAGATTATTTGGATTCCACTGATCTTCCTGGAGTACATAATTGAAGTTGAAAGAGCCACCAGCTTTTGGTGATGCCAATACATTTGTGCGCACAGGTACTTCTAGACCAGGACACCAGCCCGCTCTGTCAGGTGTCCAGTTCCCAGCTTGGTTTTTGACAACTTTGGGATTCACAGCACATCCAAGCCCATTCATATCATGTACAAAAGTTGGGCTGTCATCGATACTGATTCCATGTTTGCGGAACGCCCATTCAGCGAATCTTCGGCCACCTGGAGCGGCAGGATAGGCTTGGCCCCATCCCGAAATAATGCTTCTGAATGAAGTACGCTCAACATTTGAAGGCATGCCACTGATGTTAAAGCCCGTTTGTTTTCCGTTGTAGTTATTTGCTGTCACTGTACCTTTGCCAAAGTTAATTCCAGTCCAGGACCAGTCGTTGTATTGCATGATCGGAACGACAGCACTATATTTATAGGTTGGCGTTCCCCGCTGAAACTCGAAATCTATAGAGACTTCCCATGTACCGCTCCATACTTCCGCTCGTGTTTCTAAGGTAACATCTCCGATAAGTAGTGACCGAAAATCTGTTACATCGATGACCCAGCCACCAGGGATACTTGTATTATCTTTCCCGTAAGGCGTAATCCATCGTCCCAATTCATAGCCGTAGGTCTTGTTGTCGTCACCATTGCTTTTCATCAATCGGACATTCGCATAGACATCCCAGGGAGGGCAGCCCCCCGACGGACAGGTCAAGTAAACATGCATGAGAATTTTTTTGACATCGGTACTCGAGCTTGGAAATTTAAATTTCTTTGCCACTACAGTAGCATTTGCTACAGGCTCTTTTGAGAATGTTTTAACGGTTGTATCAGTCGCATTTACGATCGCTTTTTTTGCCAATTTTTCTCCTGCGAGATCCGTAGGTGCAAGTTCTCCAGTCGGTTTCTGACAGCCGGAAATACTCCAAAAAATTGCCATAACCATTGGAATGATAATAAAGAATTTTGTTTTCATGCTAATTAAGTTTATAAGTTCTATATATAGACAATCGAAATTGAAAATTGTCTTAAAAAAGACGAAATAAAATTTCTGTTCTTCAGATAGATCCGAAAACTTTAATTGTTTCGCTTTTGATGCTATCGAGCTGCTGCTACAGTCTTTAAAAGATCGATCTGATTAGGTGAGGGCAGATGCCTAGTTTCATGTTGGTCAGTGTATCAGTCAGTCTTCAAAAGACCAGATGATTTGTCTAGGTTAAATTACTATTGTTCTTGACCTTAGTTGTAAAAAGGAAAATCAGGCTACCGAATAGCGGTACAAGGACGATCATTAAAAAAGATGGAAGCAGAAAAGGCCGGTACCGTTCGCGGTGTTTGAAAAGCATATATAGCGAATAGATTTTTAGCATAAATTCCAGAACAGCGAGCAACTGCCACAGCACAATATCGGCTACAAATAAAAACGTAAATGCCCTCATAAATAAAAAATTAAGTCTATATGCTATATGACGGCTGAGCGAGCTAATTGTCCCAAAGAAAATGAAAAAGTAGTTCTTAGGAGAGAGGAATCGGGTTATCCGTCACATTTTAAGGGTTGTATCCTTGAAACTTTCGGTTTGTTTGATGTAAAATGCTTAACTTAAAGGGATTAAAAGCCATTAGTTATGAAATATCCACTCATAGTCTTTTTTATTTTTTTGAATTTTTCGTTTGCAGTGGCGCAAACATCTTCGAAAAACACTGCAACCATTGATCCCGATCGTTGGATGAAGCAGGAACTCGCTAAGGCGAAGATCAAAACAGTACTAAAAAACTATGATAAAAATTTTTTTAGACCAGATACTGTGCGTATCGTTGGTTATATTGAAGGCTATAGTTCCAAGCTTGGCTTTACAAGTGGTATTATCTACAGTGGTAACCAATTGACGAGAGAGGAGTATCCAGTGACCGCCCGTATTTATCCCGATGGCCGTTTTGAATCCAGTTACCTAGCCACGAATCCGGAAATGTCCTATCTGTCCTTTAATGATGAGATCTATAAATACTATATTGAACCCGGTCAAACCTTAGTCCTAATTTTTAAGGCTTCTACAGATAAAAAACTGGAATTGTTACAGTATGGTGGGCCACTTGCATTGGACAACCAACAGCTAAAAGATTTTAAATGGGACAACCGTCAAAGTGAATTTTATCAGCATCTTGATAAGATCTTGACAGAAAAACCAATACAAAAAACCAAAGAAAGGCTTGTCTCCATCTGGGACTCTGTTCAACAGGATGTAAACAGACGCCTGACAACATCAAAATATAGAGCTAAAATAAAGCATTTGATCCAAAGCGATGTGGCAATCAATTATGCCGTACAGCTTTTTGATGCCGAGATGTATAGTAGGTACTTTGCACAGCAGGACACGGCCAATCCCAACCTCAAGGGAAAACTTCCGGCGGATTATTTCGATTTTATAAAACGCTTGGATCTAAATGATCCTTCACTTTTTGTTACTAGGCAATTTTCGACATTTATCAATCGTTTTGAGTACTCTCCGCTGTTTCGTCTAGATGGATTTAATAAAGTAATAATGAATCAGCGAAAAGGGGATATGTATCAGGCATTGGATTCATCTAATCGACAGGCCAATGCAGCGATAGCCGGAACATTGGTTACTGAAGTCGCAAAACTACGGACCTTGAAAAACAGATTGTCAGTTGCTGGGGATACCGCTCAGATGACGACGATTTCTAACAGTCTATTGGCGGTTCTGACCAATAGTGAACTAAAAAGGGAAGTGCTGGCTTTAAAGACCAGAATAAAGAAAACCAGGGATGGTTATGCGTTGCCGCAGACTGCATCTGCTACCGTATTTAAAAAGCTGACGGATAAGTACCGTGGTAAAGTTGTTCTTGTAGACTTTTGGGCGGAATCCTGTGGCCCCTGTCGTGCGAGTATTGAAGCGATGAAAGAAAAGCGGTTAAAACTCAAAGATAATCCCAATCTTGTATTTGTTTTTGTGACCGATAGTAGTGGTACTCCGGATATGAATTTCTACAAGGATTATGTCGTCAAAAATCATATGTTCGAAAGCTATATTGTTTCGCCTGACGAATACTTGGCACTGCGGGAGCTATTTAAATTCAATGGAATACCGCGGTATATCCTGATGGATCCTGATGGCAAGATCCGGAATGACGATTTCCCAATGCATAACTGGCATTCTGAGCTGACTAATAACTATCCCCAACTATTTACGAATACGTTTATGCCGGGAAGTTAGTGGTCGGTTATTTTCTGTTAAGGAAGCAGTGAAAACGAGAAGAAGAAAATACGGCTAAAGGCCTAAATTTAAATTACATAAAAGTCCGCTCCCTACAAGGAGCGGATTTTTACATCGACTTTGTGATTTATCTTATTTTAATTTATTGATGTGATAAACCTGGGTTACACCCGGATCAATCTCAGCACCTTTTTTTACACTGTTATTCTTGATATTATACTCGTAAATAAACCATTTTGATGCCGGAGTTTTTACGGCAGTATACAGGTTACCATTTTCGATTAGGTTGATTGTTGTCGTCGGATCTCCGCCTGTCATTTCAGCTAGGTTGGCAACGATTCTTTTATTAGCAACATCGATCACATAAGGTCTGATGTATGCTTTTCCATCACCCAACCAAGCAAGGTCACCACCTTTTACTGCGTAGTCTTTTAGGTCAAATAGATAGTTTTTATCAAACTGATTCTGACCATTATTGACACGCATCAATGCGTAGGTACCATCCGTTTTACCACGGGTCAATATATAAAGATTATTGTTATCATCCAGGAACGAATAGTTCTCTCTTTGCCAGTGACCCGCTACATAACTCGCTCTTTCGTCGCTCATCACATGACCATTTTGCATGCTTGGGTAATCACAGATATAGACGTAAGCTTTCTTGTCTACTGGTTTGTAATCGTAGTTATAGTAGAAGAAACCAAAATACGCTTTTCCACCGCCAATGCGCATACTGGTGACGTTGAGTATCGTCGGATCAACACTGCCATCGGGTTTGTAAACGGTATAGTCTAACGTTGGAATCTGCGCTTTTAAGGTTTTTGAGATCGTCATATCCTTAGTATTCATAAAGTAGATGTCCTTTTCAAATACTTTTTTCTCCAGGTTCGCGTCACTCGCTCCTGTTCCCGTAAAAACAATTTCGTCTGTGCTGCTAAACTGGGCTGCAACTTTCCCCAGATAGAAATCGGTTGGGAAAGCATAATTATCGACTTCTTTGAATTGTCCGTTGTCTGTCAGTTGGTGTTTACTAAAACGGGTTCCGTCATTGGATAAGTAATAGTAGCCATTGAAAATATAGGCATAACCTGCATATCGGGCTTGCGGCAGGTTGCCCGTGATGTCAACCCCTTTGTTATTCGCAGGCGACAATAAGGTATCCTTCATGATTTTATCGGTCGTCAACAGGTACGATCCATTGGCGGTAGCCACCCAGACAGAATACGTAGATGGTATGGTTTCTGTAACTTCAGGGATGCTCGGGCTATCTTTGCAGGAAGATAATAACAGTCCTGCTAATGCACAATAGCCAAATAGTCTATTTGTTTTCATGATTATTGATGGTGTTTGATGAATTATAGTAATGATATTCTAAATTTTACGTAAAATGCTCTTCCGGGCTTTTGGAGACGAAAGTTGTCATAGGCGCGTTCATCGAAGATGTTGCGGGCCTCACCGGAGATATTGTATCTGTTGCGGTTCCAGGAATAGCTCACCAGCAAGGAGTGAACAAGCTGTGTGGGGATGTAATTTTTTGAAGCCAGCGAACCAAGATGGCTATCGCTCAGATAAAACCATTTGGTATACTGCGTTGTCCAGTTAAATTGTGTGCGGCTGCCTTTGCTGAACCAGTCATTTTGAGCAAAACCAAGATCTAGATTGCCGTATGTCCACGGTCGGTTGGGTATTTGATAACCATAGGACAAGCTAACCTCCTGACTGGTTTCGTTGGTATATTTTTGGTTGTCGATGGCTTTATCATAACTTCCATTTAGCGCGGCGGTGATGATATCTTTATAGCCATAGCGAAATTCGAAACTTCCACCATATATTTTTACGCCCGGAATATTATAGTACTGAAATTTGTCGCGTTCATCGTTTGTGACGATACGTACATTTTGATAATCTTTTGCCAGACGGTAGAATCCCGAAACGTCAAGATTTATAAAATGGTTTTCATTAAAAAATGTATTATAATAGAAACCCGTGTTGAGGTTGTCGCTACGCTCAGGTTTGAGATCCCAATTGGCAAGATAGTTTTGATCATCACCATAAATGGCAATCATTTCGGGCATATTATAAGCCCGCTCGGCAGAGAATTTAACTCCGCCATCTTTGAAAATCCGGTAACGGGAAGCAAAGCTATAGCCTTTGTAGCCTAGATATTTTGATTGTGTGATAATAGCACCACTCAAGATTTCATTATTATCTCCGAATTTGCGCTGATCAACCTGCTGATCGGTATCTATGCCGTAGTATTTGATCGCAATATTGGTGACCAAACGCTTGTCAAACCATTGACTCTGCCAGGCCAGCCCTGCAATATGCTTAACCATGTTTTTGGGCAAACCTGAGGTATTATTGTTTGCTATTTTATCAAAGGTTTTGCGGTAATTGCTGCTGATATTATAGTTGAGGTTCAAACTATGGTTGCGGCTTTCGTCGAAGTCATAGTTCAGATTTATCCTTCCGAGTACACTATTGGTGTTTTGTTTGTTGTAGACCTTCTTTCGCCTGTTCTGACCATTGGGGTTGCTGATCGGACTACCGGTCCATTCATAGTTATATTGTGCTGTATCCCTGTTGCGGGTGATATCAAAGCCATAGTTTGCGTAGATGTCCGCATATAGCCGGTCAATAATGAAATTTTGCTTTTTATAGCTCAGGGTAGGCATGATATAGGCCGATTCTCGCCAGCTGCCACCATAAGGCTTGTTGATCGTGGCGCCGAGCTGATTTTGTTTATTATTTCCGGAATAGGTCAGACCAACGAAAAACTGATCGGCCCAGCTTTTATCGCGGAGGCCAATCTCAACTTGGGCCATAGACGAATAATAGCGGTCATTGAAGCGCCTCACCACATCAATGGGGACGAATTTATTGTTTACTACTTTTTCAAAGACAATACCGTATTTTTCCTCGGTATACATTTTGTAGTCATTGTCCGAATAGTTGTAAAAAGCATTTGTCCGGACAGATAGTTTATTTTTAGGATTGGTATACATCCCGACCAAAGATGTCTGGTGGGTATTGAAGGAACCATAGCTATAGCTAAGATCCAAGAAATGTCTATTCCGTTGTTTGGTAATGATGTTGACAGCTCCGCCGAGGGCATCCGATCCTAAAAATGCAGGAACAACCCCTTTATAGATTTCTATTCGGTCGACCAAATTAACCGGGATATTATTTAAAGACATGGCAGATCCGAAATCATCCATCGGGACACCGTCGATATAGATCTTGGCGGCAAGACCATTGATACGGAAGACAAAATTGGAACCCAGTCCACCGTCTTCCCGAAAGGTCACACCGGGAGCTGTACGGAGAATCTGGCTCACATTGGCGGTCTGGTTGGCATATCGGTTCATGTCAACAACACTCACATTGAATCCTGATCTTTTTATTTCGTTGACTTTTTTTTGGTTTTCCGTTTGCCCTTTTACATTGACAATTTCCAGCATGTGGTCATCCTTTTTGAGCTGAAAGTCTTTGTACGTTTCATTACTTTTCAGTGAGACGTTTTGCGTGATATAACCGACAGAGGTTACCTCAATTTTAAGGTTCTGTTTGGAATCTATTTTTAATTTATAAAACCCATCGATATCAGTTGATGTGCTGAGGTTGGTGCCGACAACGGTAACGGTGGCGCTTTCGATTGCTTTTCCGAAGGCATCTTTCACATACCCTGAAAAGGACGTTTGAGCTTGTGCTATGGAGGTAAGGAAGAATACCGAGATGAAAAAAATGTAGGTTGACTTGAACATGCTATTAACGTTATGTATGTTTTTTATAGTGACATATGATTAGATCGTTTAATTATACTCTTGCCAATCAGCTTTATATGGAGTATAAGTTTTTCAAAGCGGGACAAATATAAGTTTATTTAGATTAAATACAAATAATAGTTTTTACATTTTTTAACAATATCATGTTAAGGGGACTAATTGTAAGCTGAGTTATTGCCAGGCAGTGAAAGGAAAAACAGAGGGATTTAGGAAGGAATGACTGATGTTGGAAAGGCAAAGGATTTTTTTGCTTCAATTTTTTTTCTCGTATAGTTTTTTTTCATTCTATGGATAGTTTTTTTTGTATATTTAATTTAAAGAAAATAATTATATTGAAATAATGCTTTTTACAATTTATCAATTATAACCAGCCCTATGAACGGAATTTCAAAAATTCTAATTGTCTTTACATCATTATGCTTGTCTAGCATTGTTGGCTTTGCACAGAAAAGCCAGAACTTGAGCTTTGAACTCAAAAACTATAGCACGTCATTGCCCAAATATTGGTTTGTCGGCGGGAAAGGTTTCAGCTATTTGTTGGACAGCATAGAAAAGCACGCTGGAAAATATAGTCTAAAAATGGAAAAGACCGGTGACCTGAATGGAGATTTTGGGGTTTATACGGGCACACTTCCCATCGAAACTTATGCAGGTAAAAGCGTGGAATATCGAGGTTGGGTAAAAACGAAAGGTGTCAAGAACGGCTATGCCGGACTATGGCTTAGGGTTGATGGCGATAATGGTGCTACATTGGGATTCGATAATATGGAAGACCGGGGACTGAAAGGGGATAACAATTGGACACAGGTTTCCATCAAGATGGATGTTAACAAGGACGCAAAAAACATAAATTTCGGTGGATTATTTCCAGGAGAAGGAACTGTATGGTTCGACGACCTCGAATTGTATATTGACGGTGAGAAATTTGTTGACATTGTAGAGGCTGCTCCCAAAACTTCGCTCTCGCCAAGTGAGCTAGCTGCGCTTAAAAAATATAGCTATCCATTACGAACATACGAGCCCGATAGTGGCGATACAAAAGATCTTAAACCGCTAGGTAAATTAATTGGTAGCAGTAAAGTAGTTGCTTTGGGTGAAGTGACCCATGGTTCGAGCGAGATCTTCAAGATGAAGAACCGTATCATCCAATATTTAGCAGTAAATAAGGGGTTCGATATGTTTTCCATGGAGGCGAATATGCCCGAATCATACAAGCTGAATGATTATACAGTCAGGGGAGAGGGCGACCCGAAAAAGCTGATTGCAGGTATGTATTTTTGGACTTGGCAGACCGACGAAGTATTGAACATGGTCGAATGGATGCGCAGGTTTAACCAGCCAAAACAACGCATAACATTCACAGGTTTCGATATGCAATTTTACGCAGGAGCTGTAAATGAAATTCTAAATGCATTCAAAGAAAATAAGGAAATAAAAGATAAAATAGACAGTCTGAAAAACCAGCTGGACGTTGTAAGAAGTAATGCACAAAAAAACAGCGGTATGATCGTCGTCGATGCTAGCGCGAAGAAGGAAATCAATGGCATGATCTCATTCTTAAAGAACAGCGTCGAAATATCTTCATTTAAAACTGCCGAAAAAGCATGGTTACAGCAGAATATCGTTATTATTGAGCAATATCTGGCTATGAATAACTATTCGTGGCGCGACGAGTGTATGGCAGACAACTTTATGTGGATAAAAGAGCAAAATCCGCAATCAAAATTTGTCATTTGGGCGCATAACGCACACATCATGGAAACAAACCAAATGCAAGGAGATCACCTTGCACAGAAACTCAAGGATGATTATGTAACTTTTGGATTTTCTTTTTATGATGGAAGTTATACTGCCGTTGGCAAAAAAGGCCTTACGAGTTATGACGCTGTAAAAGCTTACCCCGGAACCTTGGAATATTTGCTTGAGCAAGTACAGGAACCGATGTTTATTCTTGATCTAAAAAAAGCCAAATCTGATAAGCATAAAGATATCGAATGGTTATTGGGCAAATTAGAATATAGAAGAACTGGCGCAGGAGGAGGTAATCCAATAGAGTTCTCAGAAGGCAAGATTTCTGAAGATTTTGACTATCTGATTTTCATAAAAACATCATCACCTTCCACCCTTTTGCCTGCGAATAGATGAAGTGTTTTAAGAACGGAGAAAAATGAAAATACCTCGGGATAGTCCCAGGTAATCGACTTATAAAGAAAAGAATGTATGAAATATCTTGTATTCCGAAATATTGTTTTTGTCTTTTCACTTACAGTATTATGTCTGTCCTGCAAAAAAGATAAAGTAACCCAGCCCGAACCGGTGCCTGAGGAAACTAAAAAAAATGGTGTTAGTAAAGCTTGGCGGGTAGACTCCCTACAACAGGCTTTAGAAAAAAAGGGAGTTGTCGTTCTGTCCCTAAAGATAGATGCAGATAGTACGCAGGTATCATTTGATATCTCCAGAATTTTGAAGGGGGCTGAGGAATATGGTGTATATCAGCCAGGTATTACCAATGATATGGGCACCTATCCAGATCATTATATTGGCAAATACCTTGACGGAAGATCCTTTTTGGAAGATGGAAAATTTATTACACCAGGTTGGACCAATGGAAAGTCAATAACACAAGATGTACAGATTGTGGGTGGAAATGGAACCGTGCTACAACGAGGAACCTTGCCCGAATTAAGAAATTCAAATGTGAAAGTCTGGCAATCGCAAGTGACGAATGCGCTGGGAGAGGCAAGGATCAATGAAAATAGGGGCACTACTGTTGTCAAGATCGGCAAGTTTGCGAAATATAAAGACATCAAGGATCAATTCCTCTTCAATCATTCCGATATCGGAGCGGCTTTTGAACCCGGCTATCCCAAATTTGACTATAAGACAGATGATGAACCAATTGAAAGCCGAAATGGTGTCTTCGTCTTCTTTAGACAAGATTATTATACGATGTCTATTGATTCAAGCAAGATAAATTGGAATGTATACAAAGATGTTTTCCACGATTCAATTTATGTAAAAACAGATCCAGTCATGATGAATTCGATTACTTATGGAAGATATGGAATATTGGCTATTGATAGTTGGGCCACAACAGAACTGATGGAACTTTTACAAAAAGCGATGTCCGATTTTACACAGTTGACAGATGCCGAAAAGAAAGTTCTGAGTCGAGTAGATGCGGCACGTTGTTTCTTCTTCGGATTACCCGAAGACTGGCGTTATAAGGCCTTTGTCCACAAATCTCCATTGGAAAAGATTCAATTATTTGCTGAAATCGTTAAGGATAATCGCTATAGATTTCGGCCCTGGGGTGATGCACCAACCTTTTATCGTTTATCTACAGTTCGGGGTAATAGCCCATATAATAGTAGAATAAAGAATGAAATATTGACCTTCGATTTGTAAGTCAAAGAAATCGAAGAGCTAAATTAACTTGATTCCGTTTTTACAATAGCATAGCTTCCGGTAGAGAGCGGATTTTTTATGTATTAGCTCTTTTTCTTGTATAGGCGCCGGCGAAAATAGCTGAATTGCCGACAACATAAGGTCCGTGTGATCTCCTGTTGTCAATTTTTGCTTTTTTCTTAGGCCTTTTGCTGGGTATAGTCGTCCTATAGATAGAATAGAGGTTATAAATACATCTTTAAAAATTGCTGATATGTTTAATAAAATTGTTAACTTCTGTTATCCACTATTCCATTTCAATTTTTTTATTGCGGGATATGATAATATAATAAATAGAGTGCGGTATTTTCCAGTGTCTTTTCTATCTTTGATAGGAAGCCGCCTTGGAGACGAAAATGCCATTCGAATTCATTGGATAAGTATATATTTTTTCGTAATAGGACAAACCAAACAGACGATTTGAATGTCATAGAAATAAAAAGAAGAATAGCCAGATGAAACTTAGAGGAGATTTACAACTACGCAAATTGGGCGATGAGCATATTCTAGTCTATCCAGGGCAAGCTCAACAGGATGCATCGAAGGTATATACGTTTAATGAGACAGCTGTACAGATCTGGTTGGAACTGCAGGGAAAGGAATTTAATGTCGAAAGTGTAACAGCCGTTTTGTTGGATAATTATGAGGTGGAGGAGAACGAGGCTGAAAAAGATGCTGCAAAATTGGTCAAGCAATTTGAAAAACAAGGATTTTTGATTTAACTGATATTGGAAGGGCTTAATGACATATACCTTTTATGATTACAACAAAGTATTTTAATTACAAACAGATTTTCAACCTTGCTGGTGTCCACTTGATCTGGCTGACAGCTTGGTGTTCCCTCGTTGCTGTGGTCTATTATTTCTTTCAGTGGGAATGGATGATCATTCCTTGGGTTCCTTTAGCACTGATTGGTACAGCAGAAGCTTTTTATGTGGGCTTTAAAAATAACCAAGCTTATGATAGGTTATGGGAGGCACGTAAGATTTGGGGTGGGATCGTCAACTCCAGCCGTTCCTTTGTATCCATGCTTTATGCCTTTAATACCGAACAAGGGGATCAGCAAAATCTGGAAGAAATCAGAAAGAAAATAACCTACCGTCATATTGCCTGGTTGTATCAATTCCGGGAGCAGCTGCTTGTTCCGACGGAATGGGAACACATCAGCCTGAAAAGGCATATTGGCGCACTGAATGTCAAGCGACATAGATTGATCAAAGCAGGTTTTCCGGATTATAGCCGAACACCTATTTTTTTGCATAAATATCTTTCAACGGAGGAGTTTGCGTTGCAATCAAGTTATCGGAACTTTGCAACTTATCTAAATGCCCAACAGGCAAAAGATATCAATGCTTTAAAAAATGATGGGATTATCTCAGATTTTAATCAAACACAATTGCAGGCTTGTCTCAATCAATTTTATGATTTCCAGGGACAGGCCGAACGGATCAAAAAGTTTCCTTCGCCAAGGCAGTTTGCAAGTACAGCATTTGTTTTTAATGTTATTTTGATCATGTTATTGCCCTTAGGGTTGGTCAATGAATTTGCCAAATTGGGGCATTGGGGAATCTGGACAAGTATTCCCTTTTGTGTTGTGATCGGATGGATCTATATCGTGATGGAACTGGTTGGGGATTATACCGAAAACCCTTTCGGCGGACTGATGTTTGATATCCCGATGCTGTCGATCTGTCGGACGATCGAGATCGACTTATTACAGTTGATGGGTGAAGATAATCTTCCAGAGCCAATTGCCTCAAAAAACGGCGTATTGGTTTAATAATCCTCGGTTTTAACAACACATCGTCTTTTCAATGGCAATACCTTCTCGTTTAAACAGCTTGTTTAAACGAGAATGGTCAATGTGTTTTTTACCTCAGCGATCATAAAAGAACTATGTGTACTGGCAATATGCTGTAACGAGGTCAGCTTGCTCAGCATAAAATGTCGGTAGTCTTCCATATCGCGTACACAGATTTTTAAGATATAGTCATAATCTCCACTGACATGAAAGCATTCGGTGACTTCCTGTAAATCCATGACCTCACGTTCGAACTGCTGAATATATTCTTTTTTGTGCTGTGTGAGCTTGACATGGCAGAGTACCATAAAATCTTTCGAGATCTTCTGCTTATTGAGCAGTGCGACGTATCTGGAGATCACCCCGCTGTTTTCAAGTTTGCGTACACGCTCATAGACCGCCGTAACAGAGAGACCAAGTCTGTGCGAGAGCTCTTTACTGGTCTGCTTGGCATCTTCCTGTAGAAATTGCAGCAATTTTTTGTCGATTTCGTCCAGTTGCATAGATTATTTTTTGGTGAAAAGATGTTGAATTTAATCATGTTAGATTTATTGTCTAAAATTGTTTTAAACATTAGATTTATAATCTAATATACTGATAAAGTGTTGTAATAAAACTTAAAATACCTCAATTTTATAGATAAAAATAGAATTGTCTATAAACCAAATTATATTCAGATGGAAGATTTTAATGCAGCAAATGAAATACAGGATTTGCAATATTTTGGCGAATTCGGGGGTGTAAATCCGTCGATATCGGATAGTTCAACCTATACCTTTCTGTCGGCCAAAACCATGTTTGATACCTTCGAGGGCAATGCGGATGGCTGTTATCTCTATTCACGACATTCATCACCGATGAATCTGTATCTAGCGCAAGCACTGGCCAAACTGGAAAATACGGCTGCCGCGAATGTAACGGCTTCGGGAATGGGGGCGATAACGACCGTACTTTTACAGCTATGCAAAAGTGGCGACCATATCATTTCCAGCCGTACGATCTATGGGGGGACTTATGCTTTTCTGAAAAATTTTCTGCCGCCTTTTCAGATTGAAACAAGTTTTGTTGATATCAGTAATTTCGAAGCGATTGAGCGTGCGATAGGCCCGACTACAAAAATAATCTATTGTGAAAGTGTCAGCAATCCGCTGTTGGAGGTCGCGGATTTAAGAAAACTGTCAGCGCTCTGCAAGAAACATCATTTAAAACTGGTGGTGGATAATACCTTCTCGCCTTTATCCGTTTCGCCGGGACTCCTGGGAGCTGATGTTGTGATCCATAGCCTTACCAAATTTATCAATGGCAGCAGCGATACGGTCGGCGGTGTCTACTGTGGGACACAGGAATTTATCAATGACACCAAAAATGTAAACTCTGGCGCCTGTATGTTGCTGGGGCCAACAATGGACAGTCTGCGTTCGGCCAGTATTCTGAAAAATCTAAGAACACTCCATATCCGCATGAAGCAACATAGTTATAATGCCTTGTATCTGGCTGAACGTTTTGAACGGGATGGACTAAAAGTTTGCTATCCCGGATTATCTTCCCATAGGCACCATGAACTGCTAAAAAGCATGATGCACGCCGAGTATGGCTTTGGCGGTATATTGACTTTGGATGCTGGAACGACGGCAAAGGCCAATGAATTGATGGAAATGATGCAGGTGGAGAATCTTGGCTATCTCGCGGTAAGTCTCGGGTTTTATAAAACCTTATTTTCCTGTTCAGGCAGTTCGACCTCGTCTGAAATTCCGGAGGAAGAACGGGTAAGCATGGGGATATCGGATGGATTGATCCGTTTTTCTATTGGGCTGGATCATGATATTGAACGAACCTATCAGCGCATGAAGGTATGTATGATGAAAACCGGAGTTTTAATTTAGAGAAAATATACAATTTTCTTGTTTTTCTATTGGGACTATTTGGCAATTCGGTTGTCACTTAGAGAGTGTGTCACATTTTAATGGAGGGATACACCATATAAATTCTTATTCGTATTAATTGATGTTTAAGGCCGCTCAGTACCCGATGTACTGGCGGCCTTATTATTGTTAGTCAATTGATTTCTTAAACTGGTTTAAGTTGACACGATTATTGTTGTTTTATATTTGATCAAAAAATAAAGCATATGTATAGTCAACTTTTTGTTCGCCTGGCTGTGGCAACAGCCTTTTTATCTGCAGTGGCGGATCGTCTGGGTTTTTGGGGAGCACCGGGCACTGCGAATGCTTCCTGGGGAAACTGGGCCAATTTTGTGGCTTATTCCAATCATCTCAATTTTTTTGCACCTGCTGCCATGGGGAATGTGCTGGCCATAGGGGCTACGATACTGGAAGTCATTTTAGCGCTATTGCTGCTAATCGGTTATCGGACACGTTTGGTGGCGCTACTATCGGGTAGCTTGCTGACTATTTTTGCATTGATGATGACTTTGTCTTTTGGTATCAAAGTGACATTTAACTATTCCGTTTGGGTGGGGGCGAGCGCCTGTTTTCTTTTGGGTAGTTTTCGGACCTTTCCCATAAGTGTGGATACTTATTTGGAACGACTCAAAAAGA
This sequence comes from Sphingobacterium ginsenosidimutans, assembly GCF_039536865.1. Classification (NCBI taxonomy): domain Bacteria; kingdom Pseudomonadati; phylum Bacteroidota; class Sphingobacteriia; order Sphingobacteriales; family Sphingobacteriaceae; genus Sphingobacterium; species Sphingobacterium ginsenosidimutans. The sequence goes on along the minus strand of NZ_BAAAZK010000003.1, from coordinate 80,571 downwards.
AATAGCGGTAATTTATTTTTTTATTTTTGTAGGGACAATTGGGGTTTTCAACCGTCTTATAGATAGATACTTTTCATAAGTATATGTTTTTCATAAGTTCGTGTTAAAGCCGCAACAAATTCCCCATTTGTGCGGCTTTCTATTTATGCTTACATTTCTTTTAAATTGACTTCTTTCTTCTCGCCATCCTTATCTATGCTAATGCGCTTCTCTATATTTGCTTTGTCAATATAGGAGGATCGCCCGGTACCGTAATTTGTTGTCGATCCGGTATAACCCCAATAGTTGTAATAATTGGTGTAACCCGATACATAGGAGTAATTATAGGAGTTGGAAAAATCAAAGCTGGTCATAATGATATAATTGCCCGGCATGAGCTCCGCAAATTCAAAGTGTCCCTCATCATCATAAACCTTGGTGTGTTTGACGGAGTGGCCAAAATCGGGATCCAGTGGAACCTCCGCAACTTTCTTTTGCTTTCGGATTTTTTTGTTTACCTCAAGCCATTCTTCGTAGTATGCTGAATTTGGAAAAAGCATAATTTCCGTTCCCTTTGGCGCATATTGTTTTTTCGCCGTATTGACAAGACCAGCCAGCCGCTTGCCGGAGCTGGACCGTGCATAAGCGGTGCCGACGATCACACTGTTACCATTGGATATCTGTTGAACAGCTTGCTCTTTGTTAAATCGGTTTTTGATGGGTTGGTAATCGAGCTCCTCGTTGACGGTAATTTCCCACTTACCATTGCCCATAGACATCTCCCGTTGCCATAAACGGCGGTCTTTCTTGTCCACGACATAATTATAGATTGCCCCCGTGTTCTCTTCCAATAGCGTGATTAACCAGCTGTCATGTTTGCCTGTTTTCGGCGAGCCATAACTATAGCTTTTGACTTCTTTAATGCTGTAGTATTCCACCTGAACATTGGACTCGTCATTGTAGTAAAACTGCGGAATCCGTGCCTTATAACCGACATCTAGGGGAAGTGTACCCATCAGATGGTCTGTCCAGTTGAAGTCGATAAATGGTTCGTTGGATTTTAAATTCAGTTTTTTATCTTTTTTAGTCTCTTTGGAATAATAATTACCAGTGATCGTTTCGCCAAAATTGAGATTTAATTTTGTTTTCTTGGTGTCAGCCGCATAGCTGATGGATTTTAGTGTGCTTCCATCCACGACGCTGGTGCGGGCCGTGACCCAAGCATTGTCTTTGGGCGTATAAGAACTTGTCAGGCTCAGTTGATTGTTGGCCGCAACAATATCGTACGTTATTGTACCCTGCTTGTCCCAATTGGTATCTTTGACATAATATACCGTGTAAAGCGATTTCTGAGGCTTTATATACTTGGTGTTGATATCCCGGCTGCCGGGGGCAACGATCTTCTGACACAAGGCAACAACCGGAAGCAGGCCCGCTGCTAAAACAAGTGCATATGATTTCATATAAAATATTACGTTAGTTAATGAAAAACAAGTTGGTTTTCCTCGTTTGATTTCTTTATCTAAGGTAGGAAAAAACTTTTTTAAAATTTTTCGGCGCAATTGTGGGTTTCAATCGTCATATATAATCCTGATAATCTATACATACTTGAGCCGCATGGAACTCTCCGTTCATGCGGCTTCTTATTGTATCTGAATTCTGATAGGCTCCCGATAGTGTCTTTGCTACCCAGGAGATGATATATTACTTTTTGGATCAATCATCTAAAGCTTTGAGAAAGGCAATAATTTTGGCCGTTTCTTTTGCTGTTAGACCTAATGTATCTGTCGGTAAGGTCTGATTGTCCAGCTTAAAACCAAACTGTTGACCACCGCCTTTGTTGTAAAAATCCATGACCTGTTCTAAGGTGACATAACCACCATTGTGCATATAAGGCGCCGTCTTGCTGCTATTGCGTACTGTCGGTGTTTTAAAGGAATATTGCAATTGGGGTACCGTCTCATGATAGCGTCCTCTGCCGCGGTCGGGATCCAGTTGCTTATTACGATAGTCTACAGCCACGCCCAATACTTCAGATTCGGTCTTGGCATATTCAGGTGGTACCGTCCCGTTAAACAGGGGAACAAAATGACAAGTAGCGCATTTGGCTTTGCCTACAAAGAGGTTAAACCCGGCTTTTTCATCTGCTGTCAGTAGCTGCGACTGACCACGCATATAACGGTCAAAGCGGGAGTTAAATGTGCTTAATGAACGGACAAAACTGGCTAATACATTCTGTACCTGCCAATTTTCAACAGTATCGGTTTTATAAATTTTGTTAAACGCTTTTGTGTAGGTCTTATGCTGATTCAGACGTTTGGCAATTTCCGTCATGGATCCGTGCATCTCATCCCTATTGGTGATGACATCCACGCTTTGCCCTTCCAAATCTTCGCGACGCATATCCCAGAATTGCCCATGTTGATAATTACTATACGAAAGGGAAGGAGTATTGCGGTCCATCTTCGCACCCGATAGGGTACTAGGCACTTTGACCCCATCTGCAAAGGCTTTGTCTGCGTGATGACAGGAAATACAAGAACGGGTTTGATCCCCGGATAAGATATTGTCCCGGAATAATTTGGCGCCCAAAGCAACTTTTTCAGGACTCATTTTTTGTCGCTCTGAGGGAACAAAGAAATCGGGATTAAAGGCATCCTTGCTAAAAAGATTGGATGCATCGGGCGAGATAGGATGATTGACCTGCAAGGATGGGATACCTTCGGATTTTCGAAATTGATGCAGTGCATCAGAAATTTTATTCAAATGTTGATCCATCAAACCGAGGTAATCAAATTGGTTCCGATCTGCACTCTTGCCCAATATCGTATTGGTTGTTTTAATTAAGCCTAAGATGTTTTCGATCTCGCCAGGATGATTGACCTGTCCTTTGATCATACGCAATACATCAGCGACACCATCGAGGGCATGAGTCGATTCGACGAGACCTTTCCCCGAGATGGGGGTATCAAAACCTGTAACGCCTAATGTCGTGATCCGGAATACCTCATTGCGTAATGATTCCATGAGCTGTGGCAATGATAAGGTATTGACCTCAAAATAAGTATTGATCGCTAGGGATTTGTTTTTTAGCTTCTTTAAAAATCGAATAATCTGTTGTTTTTCTTCCTTTTGATAACTTGGATAGAAATATTCCTCCAAAGTTTGCAAACCTTCAGCTTCGATGACGGCATTTTCTTCCAGTTCGATTTCGTCCAGGTTGGGACCATTCAAAAAACGGGCGGTCTCGGGCATAAAATAGCCAACTGCCCATTCCATAGTTTTATAGGTGAGCCGCAACTGATCAAATCCTTGTTGCAACTGTTGGTCGCTACTATTGTTTTCGACGTTGGCGATCTGTTGGTCAATCTGTTTATCAAAAGCGGTATTGATCTTTAACACCTGTTGTCTGATTGCTGGCAAATCTTGGGGATCTGTCTCCTGATTTCCCTTACACATGATAGCCAATAATACAATTGCTATCAGACCGCTCACAAGCCAATATTTCATTTATTTTTTATGTTTGAATAAAATAACAATAAGGGTATCCTCTCGCTATGAAAGAATACCCTTTTGAGTTTTAGTATTGATTTTTTTAAATTATCGTTGTACGTTACGGATAAGAACGACCTGACCACCTTCCTTGTTGGTAACCGCACCAGATCCATCCGCGTTGGCAAATTTATCATTCTGCCAAGTGTGAGAGTGGATATTGACAGCAAAGGTATTTGGAATGCCAACCAATTTGGAAACATCTGTCATCGCTCCAAATTCCCAAGAGCCAAATTTCTGCAGGTTGCCGCTTTGGTTATAAGCTTTTTGCCAATCTTGGTTGTTGCGCTCATGTTTCATGTTTAACCAAGGTTTGTAGGTCTTGGTCGCCATATTGTATTGCCAGATATAAGAATCGTGTTTGGCATCAGTATAATAGGAGTCACCGTCTTCCTGGATATAGACGAAGTTTTCAGTCACACATAGGTTGTCCGGATTGATCAGGTTATTTCCCGGATCGGAATCTCCCTCCGCTATAACTTCTAATTTACCCTTCAACATATCTTTAGCGTCCATATTCAGTTTATAGACGCGGCCCCACATTGTTAACCCTTCTGTTGGGGTCTTGCCATCACTTGATTGCCCAGTTGCGGTAAAATAGACTTCACGTCCATTACCAGCACCTTTACGGTAATCCACATCTTCTACCCGAGAGAAACGGATGGCTTTGTTGTCTATGTTTGCCTGGTTGATTTCTTTACCAGTTTTATTTTTGGCATTTGGAATTTCGACAAACTCGACATCATAAGAACTACCCTTTTTCATATTCGTTTCGGTATAGTCATTATTGCTACGCTTTAGGGCGTATAGCTTGCCATTATCCAAGTCACCTTGTTGATCAGCGACGTATAGGATCAATTGACCAGCAGATTGATGGCTTGAACCGTAAGATTGATCTTCTCCGATCAGGATATAAGTCTTGCCATTGGATACATCTTTAGGTAGAGGAACCGCATTTTCCATGGAAGCTTTACCTAAAGCCGGCTTAACACGGTTTTTGTCTGAGCGTTGCGCTACAGATCCCAGTGGATCCAGCTTGTGAACCATACTCTCTTCGCCAGATTCTCCAGCTGTTAGGAAAGCGGAAAACCCATGCTCCTCAGGTGTGGCAAGTGTAGCCGAACACAGTCTGGTGCTACCACCGGTACCATCCATGATATATTCGCCTTTAATAGGTTTGAAGTTTTTATCAAGATAAACACGGGATACCGATTGCGTGATTTCGTGGTTACTGATCATCAGGAAACCATCTGATTTGTCATCCTTCATAAATCCAGCACCATCAGGTTGACCAGCGAATACGAATTCAGGACTGCCGGATAATTTATCTGAACTTGAGATCAGGGTGGTGATCTTTAAATTTTCAAAACCGGGCATACCAAAGACAAAAGCAGGTTCTTTTGAATAGTTTTCTAAATTTTCCACCGGCGGATTCTCTCCACCATCTCCGATTTTGTCGTTGTCTTTACAGCCAGCTATTGCCACTGACAATAGTAAACTCAGGATTGTAATTTGGTTTCTTCTCATACCGCAAAGGTATTCTAGCGATATTAGCTGTATATTAACTCTATTTTAAATAAACAATTTATCTTTTGTCTATACTTTTTAGTTTAATTTATCTGTTTGGATAGGTTGTTCTAGTGTACTTTAATCTATTTAATTTAATCAGTTATTTTATTCGCATACAGGAACTTGAGTTCGCTATTTTTTTTAAAGGTAGCTGTCTTAAAAAGAGGTTTTAGAAATTGCTTTCTAAGTTTTTTTTTCTATACTTGGAAATTATAAATTCTAAACAAGTACCTTTTAACGAAAAACCTAGCTGTGAACAGAGACGATGTTGAACTGATTGAGGCGATTAATAATGCCGATCCCATTGCTTTTAAAAGGCTGTTTGACACGTATTGGAAAAAAATCTATCGGACAGCCCTGCAAAAACTACCTACAGAAGAAGATGCATCTGACATTACACAAGATGTCTTTTACATTATTTGGAAAAATCGCGCTGGCTGGCAAGTGAAAAGCAATATCGCTGCTTACTTGATGTCCATGCTGCGTCATAAAATATACGATTTCTATGCCCAACGGGATCGACTCCCCATCTTTGTCCCCATTAATGAACAGGAGGAATACTGGGACTATAGTTTTCAAGAGGGGGAAAAGCAGGATTTTGCCGCCGAAAATCAGCAGGTAAGAAAGGAAATTGATGCTATGCCCGAAAAAATGCGTGAAATATTTCTGCTCAGCCGATTTGAAAACCTATCTGCCCAACAGATTGCAGACAAATTGGGAATTAGTGTACAGACTGTGAGAAACCAAATTTCTACTGCTTTAAAGCGTATTAAGAACCGTTTTGGTGATAAGGCTACCTGGCTCTTATTCCTGTTTTTTATCAAATTTTAATTTTTTTATTTTTTATATAGTATGTTTTTGAAAAAGGACAGACTATATAAGTGGAAATAAAAATTTGATGATGCATTTTCTATCCAATAAACCAAATAAGAATAAACAGAACGATATCTGGAAGGGGATTGTCCGTAAAGCGGAGCTAGATAACGACTATAGTCTGTCAGCGGTTAATACGGTTGTAAAGACTGTTCCGATCTATCGGAATCCCTGGGCGGTCAGTGCCGCAGCTATTGTCTTGTTGCTGTTGGGCTCGCTATGGAAATTGTGGCTGCATTCATCCACCTCTTTTATGGACGAGAAGGAGCTCAAAGCAACCTATGTGGATGCTAGTTCATCGTCAAAACTCATTCTATCTACAGGTGATACCGTTTTATTGGATGGTGCGCGCCCATTGGATAGCAATTTGTCTCAATTGGCGCACAACGCCAGTTCACTGGATTTTAGAAAACTAGATCATACGAAACTGCAGGGGCAGCTTCAAACCCTTCAAACTGGACGCGGAAAGCAATTACATGTGACATTGTCTGATGGTTCAGAGGTGTGGCTGAATGCATCTTCGCAACTGAAATTTCCAGCACATTTTGAAGGGGCTGAGCGCCCAGTTTCGGTAACTGGTGAGGCTTACTTTGAGGTGGCGCACAACAAAAAATCTCCGTTTATCGTCACGATGGGACAACAGCAGGTGAAGGTATTGGGAACGCATTTTAATACCCGAGGGTATCACAATGAGCGAAGCAAGACCGTCACTTTATTGGAGGGCGCTGTGGCGGTGCGCGATAGCAGACGAAAAGATGCGCCAACGGTACTGAAACCAGCCGAACAGTATGTGTCAGATGGGCAAGTGGGGGCTGTTCATACATTGGCTAATCCGGAATCGGTAGTGGCTTGGCGTAATGGCGAATTCTACTTTGAAGATGCTGACGCACTCACAATCGTCAGGGAGCTTGAGCGCTGGTATCCAGTGTCTATAGGCTTAAAACAGCAGGATACTACGAAGAAAATCTCAGGAAGGATCAAGCGAACGGACTCCATGAAAGAAGTCGTGGAAATGCTGCGGTTTTTTGATATTGAGATTACGGTCACGAAAAACGAATAAGCAACAAAAGCAAACTAATCAATTTTCTAATATTTAACCTAAAACATTATGAAACACCATTTCATGAAGTATAGGCGTGTGAAATCCATTTTGCTCGGGGGAGGCGTATGGCTTTTGATACTTTCACCGCTTGGAGGGCTAAAGGCACAGATCAATATCGCCGCCAAACAAAAATCGCTGATAAGCGTCTTCCGTCAGGTCGAGAAACAGAGCAAGTATGTATTTCTCTACGACAAGGCCGTGGAAAACAGTCCTGCGATTTCCTTTGACTGTGCCAACTGTTCGATAGAACGGGTTATTCAGCTACTTGAACAGCAGACGAAATTGGAATTTAAGATTTCGGGACAGCAGGTTTTGGTGAAGAAAAGAACGACGAAAGGAACCGGGGAAACAAAAGCAGCAGCGTTAACCTTGCAGGCAGCACAAAAAGATACCATTCAAGGGAAGGTGGTTGACGAACGGGGCAATCCTGTTGTGGGAGCGACCCTGCTGATCAAAGGTACCAGGATCGGTACTGCCACTGATCGTACGGGGACTTTTAAGTTGCTCCGCCCTGCTGATGGGCAGCAGGTGCTCTGTAATTGCCTGGGCTATCACCCCGAAGAAATCCATGTCGCTGGACAGACAACATTGATGCTGACTTTGCGTGTCAAAGCACAACAGCTCGATGATGTGGTCATCTCCACAGGCTTTCAAAAACGTGAACGCAATAAACTGATCGGAAATATTTCCTCCATCAAGGGGGAAGATCTGCAGGCATCGGGGATAACGACCGTAGACAAGGCCCTGCGTGGAAAACTGACCGGTGTCTATGTTCGTTCCAATTCGGGCAGGCCGGGCGAAGCTGGATCAATTATCATTCGCGGGAGTAATACCATGACCGGGAGCAGTGAGCCGCTGATCATCCTGGATGGTATGCCGCTACAGAACGGTGGGGTTGCTGGAACAGATAAAACAAGTTCTAATATCAATAGCTTGCTGACCAACGGGATCGGAAATATTCCGCCGGAAGACATCGCCAGCATCGATATTCTACGAGATGCGACCGCAGCTTCTATCTACGGTGCCCGCGCGGCCAACGGTGTGATTGTGATCACGACCAAACGTGGGGAAGCTGGCAAGGATTATATCAATTATAGCACCAAGCAGTCCTTGAATATGCAGCCGGGCAATGCATTCAATTTTATGAATTCGGCAGAAAAGCTGGCCTTCGAAACCCAATTGTACAAAGATTTTCATCCGGTCTATGGTGGACGTGCCAACCAATTGCTGCTGCAAGTGGATAATGGCGCTATTTCAGCAGCGGAAGCACAACAGCAAATCAACCAACTGTCAATGATCAATACAGACTGGATCAATGTACTATACAATCCGGCCTATCAGCAATCTCATAATATTGCCATGAGTGGTGGAAGTACGAAACTCCAGTACAATGTCTCGTTGAACTATCAGGATGCCAATGGTACACTGATGGAAAATAACAACAAACAAGGGGGGATGAATGTCAAACTGACGCGTAATATCAACGATAAACTATTGGTCGATTTTAATCTGTATTCTACGATCAAGAAAAATAAGGAGGGGCAATCGGCCATGGATCCCTTCCGTTATGCGCTATTTGCCAATCCGTATGAACGACCTTATCAGGAAGATGGCTCGTATGCCTGGGATAAGACCTATCGGGATTTAAGTGGTAAAGTTGGTGAAACGGCCTATTTAAATTATGAGACTTTCAATATCATCAAAGAACTGCGGGAAAATACGTTGACCACGGATTATGCCAATGTACGGAGTCAGTTTGGACTGGAATGGAAGTTTTTAAATGGATTCCAATACCGTGGATCCGCTGTTGTGAATTATACCAATGTATCTACTGCGGATGAATCCCGTGCGGGTACCTACCGTTCCTTTGCTCAAAACTGGTTAAATGTGGCCCGGACGAGTGGATCTGGAGTATTACCGAAATTTAACTATGGCTTTTTGGAGGAAAATTCAGGCAGAACCCTCGATTACACGGTCCGGAATACCATCGAGTATAACAAGACTTTCGCAGACAAGCATTATGTACAGGCTTTTTTTGCCAATGAGGTCTCCGAGCGGACAAACAATCGTTTCTTTCACTACAATCCCATTTATTTGCAGGACTACCGTATGGCGGGTTATCCTTCCTGGGATGATGTGCCACCAGCGAACTATAAGAAATTGGATCTGTCACGCTTAGGCGGTACGTATTATGAAAAAGATCGCTCGGTATCCTTTATCAGTTCCGCAACCTATAGTTATGCAAATCGTTATGTCTTTAATGCGAATTTCCGTTCGGACGGTGTGGATATCATTGGTTCAAAAAATCAGTTTACACCACTCTGGTCGGTTGGAGCCAAATGGAACGGACATGAAGAGAAGTTTGTCAAGGAACAACTGCCCTGGTTGAACCGATTTGTACTCTCGGCAGGTTTTGGTTATACAGGCAGTATCAACCGTTCGGTCTATCCCTTCCATACCTATACCCTCAGCGCATTGGTCTATGATGATGTCGTAAAAGCACAAGCGTTTAAATACGGTAATCCTGTATTGAAATGGGAAAAGAAGCGAGATATAAATTATGGTGTCCAGATATCTGTCTTGAATAGCCGTCTGAATATCGAAGCCAACTATTACGATAATCGGGTGACCGATCTCTTGGACAATGTGGTATTGCCAGTATCGGTAGGGCGTACGAGTTCTGTCGTGAATGCGGGAATACTTTCCAATAAAGGCTGGGAACTTTCGGCACGTGTGGAATTGCTCAAAAAGACAGACTGGCTCTGGGAGGTTGGCGGAAATCTGACGACAGTCAAAAATAACCTCGATAAGGTGTATTATAAGAAAGAACCGACAGTGTCTAATCTAACACCACAAAATGTAGAGAATTATGCGATGCGTTCTTGGTTTGGCTATAAATATGACCACATCGATCCGAATAATGGACACATGATGGTGAAGGCCCAACGTCTGGATGCGGCCGGAAATATCAACGGCGAGGAAATTATTGATCTTTCAAAAATATCGTCGGCAGATCTACAGAGTAAGTACCGGACATACTATCTGGGACAGCAGGACCCTAAACTATATGGCGGCTTCAATACACGCTTGCGGTATAAAAGCATGACGTTCTCAACAAACTTTGTGTTTGCGGACGGTAATATGATCAAGGGATTTCAGGATCGTCGGGAGGGACCGAGTGGGATGACAGATGATGTGACAGCTGGACGTACAAACCGTCTCAAGGAACAGCAATATCGCTGGCGTCAGTATGGTGATGTGACGGATATCCCTTATTATTCACCGACAGCTTCAAATTATGTTAATTACCTCATCGATAGGGATGTTGAATCAGGGATGTATATCAAATGTACCGAAATCGGTGTCAACTGGCGCGCAAATCCAGCAGTGCTCAAAAAACTGATCAAACAGCTGCAGATCGGCGTATTTGCCAATAACCTATTTACGATTTCACCTTATTCAGGTTCGGATCCGGAGACACAGATGGCTTTTGGTTATCCAACCACACCGAGTTATTCATTTTCGTTAAATATTGGATTTTAATAGCTATTAAAGATGAAAAAGATAGTAATCTATATCGCATTGTGCTGTACATTAATCAATAAAGGTTGTAAGGACTTCTTGGATCTGCCACCGAAAAACCAACGGGCGGTAACAACCCTGGACGACGTAAAATCTGTATTGGCTGGTTATCTGGATATGTTTGCACGGTCAAACACCAGTCCAATTGTTGGGCAGGCTCCAATTATGAACGAAGCACAAAATATGATGTTTGAGGCCTATGCGGACAATTTCGATTTTGCTGGTAATATGGGGCAGTATATCAATCCAAAAAACATCCACGGTATCGAAAAATTGTATGCTAATAAGTTACTTTTTAACGATATGGAGACCTCGGATAATATCTGGAACAACTATTATGCTGTGATCGGGTTTCTAAATGCATTGATCGATCAGTCGGACGAATTAACGCAGGGTGATCCGAGTGAACTGAAACGCGTAAAAGGGGAGATGCTGGTACATCGGGCCTACTATATCTTCAAACTGCAGCAATATTTCGCACCTATGGATAAGGAAGACCGGGGAATTCCCTTGTATCTGCATACAGGAAAAGAGGTGGTAGGTATTGAAATGAAGAGGTGGAAATCGGCTGATGTATACAAAGTCGTTATTGACGATCTGAAACAGGCTTTGGCCTTCTACCAATCGGAAGGAGGGAACCCTGGTTACAGTCGCTTTTTCAATGGTCGTTTTATCCAGAATCTGTTGGCTCAGGTCTATTGGTTTAAGGCCGAGTCCTCGGCCAGACAAGCGGAAGATTATACAGAAGCGCGCAACTATGCACTGGCGGCTATTGATGGTGTGGATGCATATATTCCAAATACACTGACGGCTTTTCAAAATGTGCAGCGCAATCTCAATACCGAATATCCGGCAGTTTATATGCAATCGTTAAACTTTGGTAATGTCGGCGCCATCTACGGATCGCCTTACGATTATCTGGGTTTTGCTCCGGCAAATCTAAAAGTGGATCCCGGATTTTTGGAATCTTTTGACAACGATGACATACGGAAGGCGGCGTATTTCAATGGAGCTGTATTGTCAAGTACCTGGCCAGACGGGATGCCCAATGGACCAAAATATGTGCGTATTCACTTGTTTACGCCAGAGGAAGCGTATCTGATATTGGCGGAGAGCTACTGCCGTTTAAATCAGAACGAGCAAGCGCTGGCAACCTTAAATAAGTTTAAAGGATTTAGAGGGGCAACAGCAAAAAACAATCTGAATAATGAACAGCTGCTGCGCGAGATTATCAGCGAGCGACGCAAGGAATTCTTTTGTGATACGGATAAGCGTTGGTTAGATCTCAAACGTTACCGACTGGGCACGATGCAGCGTAAGCTCAAGTTTTTCGATAAGGAATTTGACATTAAGGTCGAGGCCGGAGGCTATCACTATGCATTGCCAATTCCATTGACTGAATTGCAGGAAAATCCGCATATCGTACCAAATGAAGGCTGGAATCCAATTATTTTTTAAGTGTTATAGATGAATGAACGAAAAAAATAGATAAAGATGAAAAATATACTCTTTGTACTCATTGTCTTGCTAGGGCTGCAGGCCTGCAAAAAAGACACGTTTAATTACCAAACATATACAGCAGAAGTCGGAGATATCGATTCCATCTACTTTTCGACAGGAAGCACATCGCTGATCGCCGATGGCAAAGCGACATTGCAATTTGTGCTGGAGGCCTATCGTAAAGTGCAGATCAAGGATGCGGGGGGACAGCCAAGAGATACGATGATGTATGTGGACTACGCTAAGCTCCCGAAAGCTGAAGTCAAGATTTTTGCGGATGGACAGCTGGTCGATGGAATGGAATATCAGGTAAAATATCTTTCGAAGAACACACGAGAATTTTATGCGCAGATCGGTGGCCTGAAATCTAAGGTTAAATCAGTACAGATTAAAGCGCCAAAGCCTTTGGGAGCAAAACGCTACATTGATGTGGTATTCCATGTGTTTGAGCTGAGTACGACGGACCCCGGCTATGATGCCCTGACCTATCAGGATATTCAGCAAAAACAATTGGAGTCGGCTATAGCCTATGCAAATGCGGTATTTAACAATGTGTATGGTAAAGATCCAAATGGCGGGCAGGCAAATTTTGAATTCCGTCTGGCGAAGAAAAATCCGGCAGGAATGGCTTTAGCACTACCTGGTTACAATAAGATCCTATATGATGCAAGCTGGAAAGCTTCACCCACAGCGCAGTTTTTACCCACAAATTTTACTGCGAAAATCAATGCGACTGCTGCCTACCAATGGAACAAGGATAAATTTTTGAATATCTATATCTATCCAACAGTAGCAAATACCAGTATTGGAAATAACCGTGCGGCTTATCAACTCGTACCTGCGGGGCAGCAGGCAATCGAGGGGATTGCCAATATCGTTAACTCGGAAGCCGAAATCCCGACAACTGATTTTTATACAATCTACGGTCTGGGGATTCAGCGGTCAATTTTCTTTCCGGAGTCGAGTCTCAAAATAGAAATCGCTCCTCATCTGGGTATATATTATGGTCTGTATGCAACGAATTCAATAACCTTGCCTGTCAATGACTTTGTGGCGGATACGAAGAAATATTTTACGGGGAATACGCAGACGGCAAACCAATCTTCAGGTCTCCTGAAGACAGGCTTAGATGGTGAAAAGTTTCTGGCAAACAACGCTATGGATGATGTCCGCTTTGCTTCGCTACGGAATAGCTTCACCCAGGGACAGATAGAGCGGATGCGTTTGGTCATGGAACGCTGTCCCGTACGGAAAGCATGGCAATCAGAGTAGCTTAATAATAAATTTTAGATAGATGAAGAAAATAATTTTTAGTGTTTTAGGGCTCTTGATCGCGCAGCTGGCCATCGGTCAGATTAAGGTCAAGGTCATTGGGAAGGTAACTGGTGATACGGAAGGGCACAACAAAGTATACCTGTACAATCGTATGGTGAAAGATTCGGCGGAAATAAAAAATGGCCACTTCGAAATCAATTTTGAAGATAAAAAAGTTGGATCACGGGCGATTTCCATTGAATATGATCATGCCAAACGTCGTATGTATGCACCGCTAGTCTTGTTTTACGATCAATCGGGTACCATAAACGTGGAATTTGATGTGCTGAAAGGTTTATCATCCGGTAAAGTGAGCGGTCTTGCCTCAGCGACTTCTTTTTACCAATACAATGAAGCGAAAATCAAGGTATTTCGGGAATCCATGCGTCTGACACAGGAAAAATATGGTGCAGATGCCATGAAGACCGGAAATGCACAATTTGAAGCAGCAAAAGCGTATAAAGAACAGCTTTTTGTGCACTTGAATGATTCTTTGCTGAATGTATTTGTGAAACCAAATGCATTGGTTTCACCTGTGTTTATACAGTCGCAGGAAACGACTTTACCGCTCGAACGATTAGAATATTATTACAATAAATTATCGGATAAGGTCAAAAAAAGCGAAGAATCGCAGACTTTATATGCCAAGATCCAGGGACAGAAAAATGCGTATATAGGCGCTACGGTCAAGAACTTTGAACTGCCTGATGCCCTTGGAAAATTACGCAGCTTTAATGAGTTTAAGGGAAAATACATTCTGTTGGATTTTTGGGCTTCCTGGTGTTCCCCTTGTCGGGCTTCGTTCCCAAGGATCCGTGAGGTCTATGGCAAGATCAAGGATAAGGATTTTATTGTGATCAATATTTCGATCGATCAAAATAAGGACGCATGGTTAAAAGCTGTAAAGGAGGAGTCTAATCCCTGGCCACAGTTATACGACGACCGCAAGGTTTCTTACTCCCTATTTAATGTCAATGCAGTGCCGACTTCTTATCTGATCGACCCCTCAGGCAAAATCATTATGAAGGAAATCGGATTCGAGCCCAAAGGTGGTGGCGCTATGGAGAAAAAATTAGAAGAATTATTCAAGGTTAAATTTTAAACATATAATTAGATACAACATGAAAAAAGTGGTATTAGGTATAGTCGCTGGACTATTGATGACTACAGCATTAATTGCGCAAACGCGAGATTACATTACCGTACGGGGAACAGTGAAATTTCCACCAGATAAAGAGAGTCAAGAAAAATATCCCTTTGTATTGAAAGACAAAGCGATGAAGGATGCAGAGGTTTTTCAGAAAATTCAATTAAAGGCAGATAATACCTATGAAATAAAAGTACCGGCAAAAACACCTCGTTTTTACAGCCTGGATGTTTTTGGTTGGGATAGAATCACCTTTTGGGCCGGTAATGATGATTTAAAAATTGATTTTAGAGGCTTGGATACCGCTAAAATCAAAATCAAAAATCCGCCTTATGTTTTTATTGAATCTGAAGGTAAAGACAATCAGTTGATCAATATGCTGAACTGGGAAAATTATCAAAACTATCAGAATACCATTGCTATTGGTAAAAGACAGTACATGGCTATGCAGAGCAAGGATACGGCAATGACTAAATCGTTGACGGATATGATGATGGAACAATATGATAATATGGCTACCCGCGCTAAATGGTACGTTAAGAACTATAAAAATGAACCGCAGGTGGTCTATGCTTTGGGCTATGTCAGTCCCAGACGTGATCAGGAATTTATCCTGAGCTATGTCAATCCCCTGATCGAAAAATACCCTTGGTTACAGGAAGCAAAGGAAGTGAAGGAAAATATCAACAAGGCTCTTGCTGCTGTGAAGAAAACAGAGGATGGTGCTAAATTTATCAATATCACACAGGCAGATGCCGCAGGAAAGAATGTCAACTTATACGACTACCTGAAAGGTAAGAAATATGTATTGGTCGATTTCTGGGCTTCTTGGTGTGGTCCTTGCCGGGCTGAGAACCCACATGTATTGAAAGCATACAATGCTTTTAAGGCAAAAGGTTTTGATGTCTTTGCCGTATCATTGGACGATAAGAAAGATAACTGGTTGAAAGCGGTAAAAGATGATAAAATGCCTTGGGCACAGGTATCGGATCTGAAAGGTTGGAAAAATGAAGCCGCTCAGTATTATAATATCACAGCAATTCCTTCTAACTTCTTGTTAGACAGTGATGGTAAAGTGGTCGCTCGAAATCTTCGTGGTGCCGATCTTGAAAAAGAATTGGCCAAACTTTTAAACAAATAACTGATGAAACGTATTCTTTTCATGCTTGTTTTGCTGGTATCGGTTGCGATGCAAGGTAAGGCGCAAATGGCCACAGCAGCTGTTGTAAGCTGGGATATAGACCGACGGATCGAGGTTCCCGTAGCACGGGACTCGGTCTGGTCGTTGCTGAAGAATAACGGCTTGGTTGCCGTTCTTTCCAATGGCTATGTGAAATCCATGGTTAACAAGGGTACTGAATTGCCTATTGCACGGGAGGTGACATTTAAGGACGGTTCCAAGCGCGATGAATTGCTGAACCAATTGGAGGAGCAGCATCGTTTTTTGGTGTATACGATTAAAAAAGATGCGCTGCCAACGGGCTTGAAAGCGGTTCAGGTAGCGATATTTACCAAAGAAAAAGGGGATGATAGCACTGAAATTAACTGGATGGTAAAACTGGATGGTGATAGCGGAGCAAAAAAGAAGTACATCGAAACCTTAAATGCAGAGATTGAACAGTATGCAACTGGGTTTAGGAACTACCTAACATCCAAGCCGAAAGTGATTCAGGCGGTACGTATGCAATAACAGCCTCATGGATTTCACGATTTTTCCATAGGCTTGGTTGAAAAACCGGAGGAACGATTGTTCTTCCGGTTTTTTGCTTTTTGAATCAGACGTTTCATGTCACTTGACATAAATCCTGTTTAATTTGATGTAAACTCTTTTTTTGCGGGTTGACCTTTAAGAACGATTTTTGCGGCTCGCTTTCCGTTGTTTTCCTTTGCTTCGGAGCTGATGGTACTAGTAGAACGCACGTTTACATTCGTTATGGTATGTGGTTCCGCCGACCTAATTTCCGTTGCCTTTGCCGATCCAGATGTGGCAGTTCCAGTTTTTACTATCGATACCGTTTTGGGATCATTGACTTGAACATTGTTTGCGTTTACCGATGTGACAGTGCTCACATTCGCTGTTCCACGCATAGTTATCCGTTTAGGTTCCTGATGCTTTTCACTTGAACTTCCGCCGGAGGTGCCATTATCGGTAGCTTTTCCATTCGCATTACCGTTTACATTGATCCGTTTAGGTTCCTGAAATTTTACGTTTTCAACATACACCTCTTCTATTTTGGGTGCTGTTTCCACCTTCACTTCTTCAAGCATTGGTGGCTTATTTTTCATTGTTTTCTTTCTGTTTCCACCTGTTTTTTTAGGCTCTGGAAAGCGTATTGTTTCTTCTTTTGGAGCAGCATTTTTCTTGGGTTCCATTGCGGGAGCTCCTTCTCTTCTGGGCGGACTAGGCCGTTCAGATACCGCTTTTGGGGCACCCGGTTTTTTGGAAGTGGGGGGAGTCTTGGCCAGTTTCGCAGGCTCAGTTTTTTCTGTTTTGGCCGGCGTTGTTTTCTGTGCTTCGACCTGGGTCGAAAACAACAGGCTAATTGCTGTTGTCAGCAATAAGGTAAGCGCAGGCATCAGCAGGAGCTTACCACTGTTCGTTCTTTTCTGTAACATAATTAATCGTTTTTTTGTTGTTAAAAAATTAAAATTACTGGCCGGTAATGCGTTTATATCGGGGGAGGACATGCTCCACTGGATAATCAGATGTTGGTAACTGGCGCGTTCATAAACCTGTACTACGGCATCGTCTGCCAGGTATTCGTGGTTTTGTCGAACAGCTCTGTCGATCAGGTAAACCAAAGGGTTGAACCATAATACAATGCGCATGAACTGCATGAGCATCACATCTATGGAATGTCGCTGGTCTGCATGTGCCTGTTCATGGGCGATAATCGAAGCCTCAATCTCTCCTTGTAAATAGGCGCCACGGGGTACATAGATCCGTCTGAAAAATGAGAAGGGAGTTTTAAGGCCATGAATACTATAAATTGAAGGATTGTCTGTCGCTGATGCCCGACTGATGTAGGATGAAAACTTTTTATAGCTTACTATATACCTAACCAAAAGTGCAATAGCAATCAGTAGATAGACAAGGAAAATAACCGTGTTGGTTGATATCAACGGTTCTTGTTGGACGGCTGCAGGGGCTGTGATGGCAAGCTCCATATGCTCTGGAACGACTTCCGCTTGAACCCTATTAAAATGAAAAAAATCAGGGATAAATGACGGCAGAGCAGTTTGCACCAATGGTGTAAAAAGAGCGATAGGTATAATGGCAAGCAGATAAAACCGGTTAAATACCAAGAGCTTTTGCTGTTGCAAAAGAGAAATGTATACCAGATACAGTAAGCCTGAACAGGCGATCAATTTTCCCAGATAGATAATCATGTCGCTTTGTTTTTAATTTCTGAATCAATTATTTTTTTCAGTTCTTCCAATTGCTCCTTGTTCAACTGCGATTGTTTTGTGAAAAAAGAAGCAAATTTTAAAGCTGAATTATCAAAATATGTTTCAACAATATCATTGACGTGTGCGAGATAATAACTGTCCTTGTCGAACAGGGAATAGTACTCTCTTGAATTGCCATATAATACATACGATATGGCTCCCTTTTCGGTCATTCGTTTTAATAATGTCGCAATCGTCGTCGGAGCAGGTTTGGGTTCAGGATAGGCTTCCATAAGATCTTTCATAAAGGCCTTTTTCATGTCCCAGATGTATCCCATCAATTGTTCTTCAGTCGCTGATAATTTATTCATACTACAAATATAGAATCTATTCTACATTATGTAGAATATGAAATGTTAAAATTTGTTATTTTTGTGTATTTAATTGATTTTTAGTGCTTTATTTTTGTTTTCGTGCTTGTGGTAAGCAATTTTTGTTACAAAATAAAAGAGCATGGCGACTGCTAAAAAAATGAGCCTATCGGATACTGGGAGGTAACTTTATCTGGAATGCTAGTAGAAAATGAAGTGGGACTGCATATCGAACCTGGAATATAAAATGTGCTATATCAGCGGTTTCTTTTTCGGGTTGGCATTAAAATATTCTTTTTTAAACTGGAACATCTGTGCCATTTTTTGTGCGCGCCATTTGGCTTCGTCAGCCTTTTCACCTGTATATAGCCGATCGACGGTCGCTTCAAACAGAAGTAGCCATTGATCGAAATGTTTTGCCTCAATGGGGAGGGGGATATGGGGTGGAAATGGACTGCCAAAGTAGGTATGTTCATCCAGCAGGATCGTCTGCCAAAAGCGATACATTTTTTCCAGGTGTATGCCCCAATTGTCCTGAATACGTTCCTGAAAAATAGGGCCTAGGAGATTGTCCTGACGAACGGTGCTGTAAAACTGATCGACTAATATTTTTATGTCCGCGATGGTTTGAATGTCCTGTTTCATGGGTTTAATGCCTGCTTTTGTGAAACGGATACCTCATCTGTAGCTGTTGCACGGTGTATGAATAAGATAAATTTAGCGAGAATATAGGAGAATTGAATCAGGTTGATGTAAAGATGCATGTTAAAAATATTGGATTTTTCTTTTATTGTCAGTAATTTGAATAGATATTTAGGGAAAACACATGGGAAAATACACTTTTTTTGTCCTGCTGCTGCTGGGATGTTACACCGCGCAGGCACAAATCACCGATATTACAGTCAACAAAGAAAATTTTGAATCTTCGGGTTTTCCATTTAAAGGCAAACGTGTGCTGCAGGTGGAGCATATTCAGACCGAAAAGGAAGATAATTATATCATTTTTTCAAAAGAGGAACGCGGAGCAGATCCGGATAAACTATATGCACAGCAATTTCAGCGAAAAGATGGTATGTGGGTGCCTATTGTGGAGGAAACTATCGTTGAAGATGGTATTATTACTTCGGTATGGGAATCCAGAAAAGCCTTCTTTGATGCTGACAAAGATGGGAAACTGGATGCGGTGTTTATCTATTCCAGGCATCCAAAGGATCACGTCGAAAAGCAGCTGAGCTGTATTGCTTTGGTTTTATATAAGGGACAATTTTATCGTCTGCGTGCGGAGGCGGAGGATGGATATACGAAGACTTCCTATTCAGACAATTATGCTTCTTTGCCTACCGAGGTAAAAGAGAACGTGGAACGCTATTGGGAAAATCTGGACAAAAGATAATAGATTGTAATACTGAACACAAAGACAAAAGGGCCATTCAATTTTGGAATGGCCCTTTTGACTTTGATTATGCTCGATCGCTAAAGTCCTTTTTTGAATATTGAATACTTAGGCTTTTTTTTCTGAATTGCCTGTTTTTTATTGATTCGTATTTTTCATTAAGGCATCAATGAACTCGTTACGCTCGGTTTATTGAATAGAAAGAACTTTAGTCGATTTTCATTGCTATTGGTGCTTTCCCTTTCGTATTTTACTGAATGGAAGCTAACAACTGTTTTTCCTCTTCTTCTTGCGTTTTGCCAATGACATAGCGTGTGATGTTTTGGTGTTTGATCTCATCAATTGTATGGATCACATCTTTCGTCCTTGCTTCTTTGCTCGGCTTGATCAGTACGATCATATCCTTGCTGTTGGGCATGTTACTGATCTTTGCTTTCAACTGTGCGAGCACCTGCGGTAATGTTTTCTCTATATCGCTTGGTTTTTCAGAAAAGGCAATGGGCTTCTTGAAGTCGCCATGATACCACATAAATTTTCCATCCCCAAGAATCAATGTCGCTGTCCGGTTTTCGTCAATGAGCAC
Source organism: Sphingobacterium ginsenosidimutans (assembly GCF_039536865.1). Lineage (NCBI taxonomy): Bacteria > Pseudomonadati > Bacteroidota > Sphingobacteriia > Sphingobacteriales > Sphingobacteriaceae > Sphingobacterium > Sphingobacterium ginsenosidimutans. Next base: position 60,216 of record NZ_BAAAZK010000003.1, on the reverse strand, counting down.
TGGTGGTGTCGCCTCGCCTTTTGTTTTGTCTGGCATGGCAATATCCATTGCTGCAGGTTTGTTTAGGGTTGTGGTCAGCATGAAGAAGGTGATCAAAAGAAAAGCAAGGTCTACCATCGCTGTCAGATCTACCTTTGGGGCCATTTTCCGGCTTCTAATTTTTTTCTTTCCGCTTTCTTGTGTTTTTTGGTTTAATTCTGCCATGATGCTTTGTCTTTAGGTTATAACTCTTGTTCATACACATTGATATGATGCCCCGACGAGAACTATTCCATATTTTTTTTGACAATGGGAACCGTTTTTTTCTTTGAATTTTTTCAGTCGGTTCAATTACAATAGGTTAAAGAATTGTCTAGTAGAAGATGATAGACCAAGATTTGCTTATGCTAATAATCGTGTTGTGGTGATACTAGCTTTTAAGATTGAGAATTTGTCTTCTTTGGTTGTGGCTATCGCAAAAAGGTGAAGCAGTGATCAGATGGTCGTGGCGGTTTTATAATATAGGTCGTCAGTTAAGGGAAATTGTAGAGGAACATATTTTCGTTGCGGGAAATGAAATAAAAAAGATTAGTAACTTGCCAATAAAAAATATGGAGCAGGATAACGGACTTGTCTATACAGATATCGCATCGCCAGTAGGGAACATAAGGCTTGTGGCGACCAGACGTGGTCTTACTGCTGTATTGTGGGAAGGTGAGGACTATACCCGTACAAAGTTATCTAAACCGGATAGAGAGGACCATGCACCATTACTTTTACTCGCTCAACAACAGCTTTTGGAGTATTTTGACCGCAAGCGCACTGTTTTTGACCTACCGTTGGATATGCAGGGAACTCCCTTTCAGCTTAAGGTGTGGGAAGCTTTGCTCACTATTCCTTATGGTCGAACAAAAACCTATGGAGATCTGGCACGCCAACTAGGTGATATCAAAGCTGTACGTGCAGTCGGTGGTGCGTTGAACAAGAATCCGATATCCATTATTGTACCCTGTCATCGGGTCATCGGTGGATCTGGGAAACTCGTTGGTTTTGCAGGTGGTCTGAAAAATAAGTCTATTCTTATTGATCTGGAAAAGAAAGATCGGACTCCGACATTGTTTGATTGAAAGTAGGCCCTAACCTATAACCAGCCTTCCTTTATCGCCTTGGCTATTAGATCCACGGGTGTTTTTACGCCAGCTTTAGCAAGAATATTTTTCCTGTGCGTGTTTATCGTGTGGAGACTGACACACAGCTCATCAGCAATTTTTTTGCTCATCTTGCCCTCAACGATACATTTTAAAATTTCTCGCTCTCGCTTTGTAAACATATCATAGGATTTTGTGAACGCTTGATCGAGTTGAATATTAAAAAAAGAAGGTTCGTCATCAAGTCCAATAAGTGAGAAACAGGGTTTTCCTTCTTGTTTTATATGCGATATGTCGGTATGCAGAGAGAGCGTACGGTAGAAGTTGTTTTCATCATAATCTATCTGAATAGCTTGATGCAGGATCCTGATGTAATGCCCATCTTTTCTTTTGAACCTGAAATCATATTGGACCTTATAGCTTTTTACTTTTTCATAAGGTAAACTCTTAAAAAACTCCACGACTTTATATTCAAAGTTGAGGAAATAGGCTTTGTCGTCAGGATGGATGCGTTCCATGAGAAATGGAAGAGAAAGCTCTTCTGGTTTATAGCCGATCAAATTTTCGCATTCTTCGCTAATGATCTCGACTTCCCCGGTATACATATTGAACACTAGATAATAGAAATTGCCTGCTTGAAATATATTTAACAAGCGTTTATGAAATTCGATCTGTTGTTGTAATTCCGAGGTGTCCGCTGTTTTCTCAATGTCTACAACTGTCCTCCAGAACTTCTTTGCTGTAAGATAATATTTGGATTTAGGTGACTCCATAAATTTAATCGGTTAATAGCATAAATCTACAAAATGTACAGGAATATCTGAATGAAAGGACTTCGATTTTTTTATCAAAAAAGCCACTTTTTATTAGTCTAAGGGACGATAGGGGAAGATGAAGAAGTTCGAACCCCGGCCGATCCTTCTGGTTCGAATCCGAATACCACGAAAAAAGCCTTTCATTTCTGAAAGGCTTGTTCTGCGGAGAGTGAGGGATAATAAGATGATCCCAAAGGGGGTGGCTTCACCATAAAATAAAGCCATTCACTCCGTTCATTTTTTCGTCGTTTAATACTTTTGATCAAACATTGTTTGCAAAAGTCTATAAACGACAAAACCCGACTATCGTCGGGCTTTATTTTTGGTGGCGGAGAGTGAGGGATTCGAATTACTTGGTGTAAGTTGTTGAAAATGAAATATTTAAAATTTCAAATCAGAACATTGCTACGAATTTGCCACAACTCCACTAATATTTTAATCTGCAAAATCTTAATAAAGATTTAAAGAACGTTTTAATTTATACAAAGATAAACATTTGTTATTCAAGTTATAATCTTTTGGAAAGATTTTGTTTCTAAAGTAGCGTAATTGGATTCGCGCAGATTAATCAGTAACTCCACTTCTGAACCATTACTAAATTCAAGTTTTAAGTAGATAATTTCAATTGTATTTTTTAATGATTTTCATAATTAGCTAATAATATTATTCTTTTACCTTAGAGGTACGTTAAGAATAATAAGTTTGTGAAAGAATAAAAATTATTACTGAAGCGGAGCAGTTACTAACCAAAATATTAAGCTTGAATAATCTAATATGAATAACAAATTACTCGTAATTATTGGTGTAGTTTTCATCTCCTTGGCAGTCTCTTTCTGTAGAAGTAATGACAACCAGGCAAAAAGTCCAGAAATACATTCTCTCGACAATGTGGAGATCATTGTAGATGTCCAAAAGAAAGATTCTATTAATTTGTCAAGTATAGTATCTGATGTTAGTTTTTTGCGATTAGATTCTGCCAATGAAACCGCTTTTGAAAAAATAGACCAGCTAGATTACGACGACTCTCATTATTTTGTTCTTGATAAGGACTATGCCAAGAAAGTATTGGTTTTTGATTCCAAAGGAAAATTAATAGCAGAAAGTAAAGCTGGGCGAGAGCAAACTCCTATAGCCTTCAGTCTTGACAAAATTAACAAGCAGATCGTAATTGCATATAAAAACCAAAGAGTTTGCAAATATGATTATCATCTAAATTTACTTAAACAGGACAGCCTTTATCTGTTTTTTAATTCATTTGCGTATTCTCCGGCTGATTCGACAATACTCTTTAATTTGTCTAAAATGATCAACTTTAATTCAGACGATCTGAAGTTTGGGAACAAAAACGAGATAACCTTTGAACTTTTGGCTTATAATAAAAACAAAAACGTTAGGAACCTCTACTTGCCTTTTGATTTGGACAGGTTTCCACAGGGGGCAATTTATGTAACAATCTCTCGATCATTTTACAATTACAACGATACGATTTTATATATAAAACCATTGGACAATACAATTTTTGGATGGAATATTAATAGCCAAAAATTAAATGCAAGATACTCCGTCTATTTCGAGAATAGTAAAATCTTAAAGAATATTGACCAACTATCCGGCCAGTCTTTTTTTGATTTTCTAAAGTCTGATACTTCCGTTAATTATTCATTCCTTATTAAAGATGTCATTGAGAGCGATAGATTTCTTTACTTCAATTTTTTTAGAGGAAATGAACTGCTGACTCATATTTATCTTAAATCTAACAGGGGGAAACTGAGTGGTAGGTTAGTGAATGACCTATATCAAATTCCTATTTATATCAGTGATAAGATTGAGAATAATTTTATATCAATTATATATCCGAGAGATGTTGGGGAATATTACAGGAAAAATCTGAATACTGCAACAAAGGAACTAAGGAATCTGGTATCATCAGTTAGTAATAATAAACCTATAGTATGTCTCCAAAATTCAAAAATCTAATACCTTATACAGTAAGTACTGCCTGTATAATAACAGTATTGATTTCATTTTATTACGTAAACAAAATGAAATCAACACTATCAAACTATCAAAGTGATATTGGTCTCAGATATATGAATTTGGATGAAACCGTTCAGAATTATAAGCTTTCAATATCACTAATAGGATATACTCTCAGGCACGATCTGAAAGATATCAATAATCAAAATATCGAAGTTCAATCAGATAATAAAAATAAGACCATCTATTTTTATTTTACTGAAACAGGCTGCAATTCTTGTATTGTTCAGGAATTGGAAAATTTAACGCAAGTCAGTAAAAACTCTTACAATATTATTGTTTTGGCAAGATACTCAGATCCTATAAGGTTAGCGTATTTATTAAAAGATTATAATATACCTAATCTCAAATATCACTGCTTGCCAATAGACTGCGAGATTTTTGAAAGCAAAAATCAGGAATATTTGCCTTTGACCCTTGTTTTTAATTTGGACGATGCACGAAAAGTAAGTAATCCTCTTGTGGCATCGAGTGAGTCTCCGGAAATTTCAAAAATTTATTACAAAAGATTAATTATATGAAAAATTTATTGTTTCTCGGAATGTCTTTCTTTGAGGTTCTCGTAAGCGTATTAATTCTAATGGTTATTTACTTCTTAATTTTAAAGTTCTTTAGAAAAAGAACATAGATCTCCGATTAGCGATCTTCGATGCAGGACTAACATTCATTAAGCTTTTACATGCGTGATAAACTTATTATTTTACTCGTTGCTTTACTCGTAATGAGCGGAGACCTGTATGCTCAAAAATTAATAAAAGGCGAGGTCGTTGTTAAAAATACAATACAGCCACTTGAAAATGCTTTGGTTATGGTATTGAACAAAAAAGATTCGTTAATTATTCAATATTGTCGTACAGACCAAAATGGCAGTTTTCTGATCAATGTTCAGGATAGTGGTGAATATATTCTTTCCGTATCATATCCTCGATTTCAAGGAGTCCATAAGACTTTGAAAGTTAGTGATAGGATTTCAGACAAAATCAACATCACACTGGATCGTTTAGAGAACATTATTGATGAAGTGGTCATCAATAAAGACATTCTCCGGATAAAGCTCAACGGTGACACAACAGAATATACAGTAGCCGCCATGAGTTTGGGTAAAAATGATAAAGTAGGTTCTTTACTTCAGAAATTACATGGTATAACGGTAAGTGATGATGGTACTGTGATGGTAAAAAATAAGGTCGTTTCAAAGATTTACATTGATGGACAGGAATATTTTTCTTACGATCCACGAATAATAGTCCGAAATGTAAGAGCGGATGCTGTCAAAAAGGTCCAGGTTTATGATGAGGAAACGGAGCTTACAAAATCCACGAGAATTAATGACGGAAAGAAAATTCAGGTGGCCAATATTATCTTAAAGGAAGAGGCTAAAAAAAGTGTCTTTGGAAATGTGGCTGCTAATTACGGCAGCAAAGGACGTTATGGTTTAGCCTTATTTGGTGGACTTTTTAATAATTCAAGAAAAATTGGCATAAACACGAGTATTTCATCATTAGCAAGTAATGAAATATTTGTCGTGCCAAAAATAATCGGTAATCCTGAAACAAGAAATTATGCTTTAACGTATAATGACGAACTAAAAAAGAACCTTCATTTCAATAATGAAATCAGTGTAAATGAAAATAGAAATGAAACGACAACAGATAATCTTGAGAAGCAGTTTTTAGAAAATGATTTTCGTTCGAATTTCTCTTCTTCCAAAAATCAATCCGGTAACAGAATGCTCCGCCTGAATTCCAGGTTAACGGGTAATCTCGGAAATGACCTTGAACTTGATTTTAAGCTAAAATCAACCGCCGGCCATCATTTATATCATTCCTCAAGATATGCCGTAAGTACTAAAGAAGACAGTTCCATTATCAATTCTCAAAACGACACATCTAATGTAAACAGTAGATCTTATAGTTTCAACCCCTTTTTCCAGATAAAATTTAATATTAGCAAAGAAAAAAGAAGGTATTTACTCATGGTGCTGAATTCAGGTAACGTTTATACAAATGCAATAGATACGAAAAGGAATTTAACTTATTTTTCAAAAAACACAGACACTGTTGTACTGGACAATCAAAGTGTCAATAAAAACACTGCTCACAATCTCTTTTCTTTTTTGACCTATGGAACTGGAATCGACAAATACAGCAATCTTTCTCTGAGCTATTCAGTAAACATTGACTCTAAAAATGAATCCTTTTTATTTAGGGATACGGACCCGGGGACAAATATACCGAACGATCCTTCCTACAATTACAGATCGACATCGAAATCTGAAGGATTGAGTATGTCTTACTCCTTAAATAAAGGGAAAGTTCAAACTTCCTTATCCGGCTATGTTTTAGCCAGCAAATTAAAACTACATGCTTTATCAGGCGATAATTATAATTTGAAAAAGGATTTTTTAAGTGGAAATTTTAGCTTATTGACAAGATATCAATTATCAGAAAGGAGCCAGATTTCGTCCCAGTATAAATACAACCTTATCATTCCGACCATTTTCCAAATGACCGCGTTTCGTCCAATTATAAATCCCGTTACCATTTATATTGGCAATATTAATCTGGAATCATCCAAAAATCATTTTTTTAATGGAAACTACGGTTATTTTAATTCTTTTAGGAATATAACAATTGGTTCCCAGGTCGAATTTTCAATGACTACTAATCCGGTTATCAGTAAGCTTGATATTGATGAACAAGGAAAGACTTATTACAGCAATGTAAATGATCACGATATGGCATTAAAGCAATTTAATGCTAATCTTAATTTTTCAAAAGGCTTGTTAAAAAATTCAGTGATCATAGGTCCCGCAATAAACTATTCATTCAGCAGCTTTTCCGAAATATTGAACAATACTTTGGCAAAAAATAAAATTTCTAATTTTTCAATTGGGGGAACGTTGACAAAACAGAACAGAAAGACATTTGATTTTACGCTCCGTTTTAACTTTGGTATTGATGCTGTTATTAATGATAATGTTAAAAGTAAATTCCAAAACCGATTGATGTATGTAACCTCTTCATTTACTATCGATACAAAATTATATTTAGGCAAAGGTTTTCAGATTTCTCAAAGAAGTTCATTGGAACAGTTTGGAAAGGATGTCTATTCAGATAAACTATTAAAACAGAAATATACAAATGTGCAAATAACAAAAGAATTAAATAAGCAGAATATGACAATATCGATAAAGGCCTATGATATCTTTAGCTCCTATAATAATGTAATTCAGAAATTTTCACCTAATAGATTCCTGCAATACAATGAGGGTTTTATTTCGCAGTATTTTCTATTGGGATTAAAGTGGGATTTTAATAAGAAAATATGATGAAGTTATTTCTTATTATAAATTTAATTTTTTTGGCGCTAAAGGTTGGAGCACAGCCTTTTCAATTTTATGATCAGGGGAAAGTAACCTATGAGAGGATTGAAGGAAAATCGAGTACGAAAACATTATATAAGAGCGATTTTACATTAACGTTCAATAAATCAGAATCTTCTTTTGATGCGGTCAAAAATAATGACGATCATCCTTTTCGTGTTCAAAATGCGAAGCTTTTTTCGGAAAACGAGGATAAAACTGGTATACAATTAAAATTCTCCGGACAGAATTTTATCATCTTGGATACAGTGAAAAAAATTAAATGGTATTATACTAACGAATTCAGATTAATTGAAGGATACCAATGCCGTAGAATAGATGGCCTGACGGCTGACTCATTATATGTCATCGCATTTTATACAGACGAGATTCCGGTTTCGACAGGACCGTGTTTAATCAGCGGTACACCGGGGCTCGCATTAGGTTTCGTAATTCCGGATTATGGAATACAATATTGGGCAAAGGATATTACATTTAGAAGTATAAAAATTCCAAGCCCTTCAAGTGGTAAGGCTAAAAAAATTACAATTGACGATTTTGGCAAAATAATACAGAATAGCAGTTATAACCTTGGTAATCTATCAATTATAAATATTATTCATTCAATTATTTATTAAAATTAAATGTTATGAAAATTTTATTGTTAAATCTATTTTTGTTAATTACTGCTGTGGCAGCACTTACATTAACATTGTCAGCATCTAACCAATGTGGGACCAATGAAGAATACTCATCTTGTGGACCACAGATGGAACCTACTGTTGATAATCCGGAACCCAGTTCAAGCCCAGGAGCTTGTAAGGCCGGCTGCTTCTGCAAACCAGGCTACTTGAGGGACTATAGTGGCAATTGTGTTGATTCTGAGACTGCCGGCGAAACCTCGAGTACCCCGCCGGTAAAACCATGTACTGCCGGCGGTTGTGGAAGTACGAGCTGTTCAATTGGTACTGATTATCCTGGTGGAATTGGAAACAGTAGAAGTGTAACCGCTGCTTCCGGATATTTTGCATGCTGCTGGAAGACAAGCTGGGGAGATCCGGGTGCTCGCTCGTATCCAAATACTCTTTGTCCGGGCTATTAAAATCGGCTTCCGGTTTAATATCACATATAAAAGTATATAAAAGTGTTATTAATCTTTTAACTGACCGATTTGCTCAGGCATATTCATAAATTATTAATAATATTTATAGTGAGGATTCAATAGTAACAACGCAAATAAAAAAGCGATGGTCTTAAGAAGAAGACCATCGCTTTTCGTTTTTATAGTGAATTTCAATGCTCTACTCGTTTGCCATTATTCAAAATCAGGATAAACGAAAATAAATTTGCCTGTATTTATTTGTTCCACAACGGCAAAAGGCGGCATTACTATACCGATTTTAGAATTTCGATTTTCCCCTTTCAATTCTCCTATCAATGTGAATTTCTAGATTTAAAATTGATAATAATGATAATATACCTTCCATAAACTCTTTATGAAGGTGTAAAGAAAAGCGGCGGTTTACCCGCTTTAGTCGTTTTTCATCTACAAAACCAACAATTAATGTAAGTCCCATATCCTTTTCTCCTTCAAATAACAACTTTCTACTTTTTTGCGGCATGCTTCAAAAAATGATTGAAAATAACGTCTTATATTAAATTCCCATTTTGCTTCATAACATGGCTTAATTAAATCTTCACCAATAAAATATTGAACAGGAATTAGGTACTTCATTTTATCATCCAAAGATAGCCTCTTGCTAAATTTTTCTGCATTAGGTCCAGTAAAGTACAAACTGATTTAGCATGTAAAGGCTAGCGCACGGAGCCGAAGTAACAATCTAAATTTCAAAAGCTTTCATTCATTGCTGTGAGGCCTAAGAGCCTTTAAAAATTTAATAATTTAAAAAACTAAAAAATGAATTATTTAAAAACGCCGTTGCAGTGATCTTTTTGAGCTCTTTAAAAAGAAGGTGAGCCCATAGCTTTGTTCTACTAACATAATTCAACATTTTAGGGTTATAAATGTCAAACTAAAAGCTCTTCAAGTCAAGATGTTTCAATTTGCAACGTGTTCGTTATTAATAAATTACACGTATTTTTGTGGCAATTTAAACCTTATTTTGTGGCAATTTTCATTCATTTTAAAAATTGCCACAAAATTGCCACAAACTTTAGGAGTATTTTTGAAAATTACAGCAATCGCCATAAACAAAAAAAACCTGCAAATCATTGATTTTGCAGGTTTTATCTATTTTTTGTTGCTTTTTGAAAACTTTCGTTTTCGCATCTTGCGGAGAGTGAGGGATTCGAACCCCCGAACCTGTGACAGTTAACGGTTTTCAAGACCGCCGCATTCGACCACTCTGCCAACTCTCCGCGACAAAAGTAGAAATTCTGAACAGATTTACAAAACTTATTTTACATTTTTCTTTGTTTAATGTGCCGTTTAGACGATTTATGCCGAAAATATTGCTGGATATCAGGTTTTTATTAAATGTTTTTTTTAAAAGAAGACCAACGTTCTGGACTAAAAAATCAGTCCTTTATACAACCAAAGGGGATCGATGGTGAAAGAGATATCCATGGAATTTCTTTGTGCATGGATTTTTTTGTGCCAATATTGAAGTTGGTAGCCTATTTCATTGTATGAAAACAACGATTAAGCATTATTTTGAACAATTGACCCATTAACTTCGTGAACGCTTTTTGTTATATTTGGGTATGGTGAACATGCGCAGTTCGCATTAGGGTTTTTGCCTACAAATACTATTGTCAAGAAACAATTAATTCCTATACACAATGGTCTATTCTAACTTAAATTGGAGATCCTTATCAAAATATACATGGAATACAAGGAGGTTGTTACTAGTCATTTCGGGTGTTTTTTTCTCTACTGCCTCCTTAGCCATATTTCAGGATTTTCTGGAAGCAAAGCGAAATGGTTATGCGTTTTATTTTAGCGAATCTTTGTTGTTTAAAACTATTTGGTTCCTGTATATACCTATACTCATGATTTTGTATCGAAAGCTACAAAATAAAGTGCTAGATAGTCGCTCTAATATAATCAAATGGATAAGCGTGCCAGTGGTAATCCATCTCAGCATCTTACCTTTTATTGCAGCGCTGTTCTCGACGGTATTTTTTAACGGCGTGTATGATCTATTTAAATTCTTTTCCTATACACTGACGCATCATCTGGGTGAATTGATCGCAGTATACACCGGCTTTGTCATCGGATATAAGTATCTTATGGAGCCGACGACATCTAAGCAAATGGAAGAAAGTAAACCTGCTTTGGATACAATTGTGATTAACAATGGTAAAGATAATGTGATCATCCAGATAGCGGACATTGTGCAGATTACTGCCGCTACGCCCTATATTTCCATCCACCTTGAAAACAAGAGGTATTTACATGCAGAGACATTAAAAGCTATTTGCGAGCGACTCGACAGCAATACCTTCATTCGGGTACATAAATCGACCATTGTCAATATCTCGAAAGTACGTTCATTTAAATCCCGATTAAATGGTGACTATGATCTGTTGTTGACCGATAGTAGTTCCCTACGACTAAGCAGGACTTATGCTGCCGATTTCAAAACGCGATTTGCCACAGGGACATCGGGTTAAACGATAAACTCATCGGGTCAGGTAATTTGATTTTTGAAGGCTATTTGCCATCCATATCTTCGGGGAAACTTTTAATTTAATAGACGACGAGTTATGGATTTAAAAAACAGCATCATCCCCTTGTTCCTTTTGTTGCTCAGCTCAATACTAGGATCTTGCCAAAGTCAGGACTCCAAACATGTAGGTGGCTCCTGTGAAGGATGCGAAGCAATTTTCGAGTACAAGAATAAAATATTGACTCCTGTAGACACGCTTCCGGGATTTCAACATCATGAACCGAAATTAAAGGTTACTGGTACTGTTCTGAAAAGAGATGGTAAAACACCAGCTCAAAATGTGATGGTATACATCTATCATACGAATAGACAGGGAGTCTACGAAACTAATGGTGGTGAAACCGGTTGGGCGAAACGACATGGCATATACCGAGGCTGGGTGAAAACGGGGAAAGATGGCAAGTATACTTTCTACACCTTTAGGCCCGGTGCTTATCCGGATGGTGGAGAGCCTGAGCATATTCATATTACGATTAAGGAGCCCAACAAAAATGAATATTATCTGGATGAGTATTTTTTTGATGATGATGTACTGTTGAGCTCAGAACGTCGCAATGCTGCTGAAAACCGTGGCGGCTCGGGGATAGTTCACCCAATAATAGAATCTGGGATACTAACAGTCAGGCGTAATATTATCTTGGGTAAAAATATTCCGTATTATGATTGATGAGTTTGGTTGGGGATTAATTATATGAGCAAAAATAGCCCTATAGATTAATTTTAATAAAATATTTTTGGCATGCTTAGAATAAGGAAAGTTTAATAGGTTGTGCCTCCGCACAACCTATTTTATCCATTTCCCACCCACCACCGCCTCCACCGTTACTACCACTACCTTCTGATCCAGCAGCAATACCATTTTCCAATTCGATTTCCATCGCATTTATTGACGGAGTAACGTATTGTTTTTTCTCGTTCATAATAGTTCTTGTTTAATACTACAATATTTCTGATTTTTAAATTTAAGGCATTGTTTCTCCAGAAAATGATGATAATTATATCATTGAAGATGAAAATCATTCATTTGTGGAATTAAAAATATGCTATGTAAAATTGGGATTGGAATAAGAGCACATTGTGCAATAAAATTACACATTGCCTCAACGAGGAAATAGGGACTAAAATTAAAGGAGCCAGGCGTTCGAATACGGGGCAATCCTTCTGGTTCGAATCCAAATACAACGAAAAAAGCCTTTCATTTCTGAAAGGCTTGTTCTGCGGAGAGTGAGGGATAATAAAATGATCCCAAAGGGGGAGGCTTCACCATAAAATAAAGCCATTCACTCTGTTCATTTTTTTGTCGTTTATACACTTTTTATCAAACATTGTTTGCAAAAGTCTATAAACGACAAAACCCGACTATCGTCGGGCTTTATTTTTTGGTTGCGGAGAGTGAGGGATTTATCGCGTCCCACATCCCCATGCTATAACCCGCGATGATAAAGTTCGAACCCCGGCCAACCCTTCTGGTTCGAATCAACTTATCTGTAAAATAAAAGATCCCTCATCTTGCGATGAAGGATCTTTCTGCGGAGAGTGAGGGATTCGAACCCCCGAACCTGTGACAGTTAACGGTTTTCAAGACCGCCGCATTCGACCACTCTGCCAACTCTCCGCGACAAAAGTAGAAATTCTGAATAGATTTGCAAAACTTATTTTTGCAGCAATGTCTTATGGTTTGAAAATGAGCTAGATTATTTTAAAAAATGCTATGCTGGAATAATCTCGTGGCAGTGTTTTTTGATGTTGGCAGCTATTTTATCAATCGGTAGATCGTCCTGGTCTATACCAAAAGGCTCCTCGATGGATTCGCCGATCAATTCAAGTGAAGCTAATACGTAGAGGATAAAAGGCACGGCAACAACAACAAAATATCCGATCGAAAAAACATAACCTACAGGAAGTGTCATTGTATAGAAGATAATAAACTTCTTGATAAATGCGCTATAAGCTAATGGAATTGGCGTATTTTTTATCCGTTCACAGGCACCGCATACATTGGTCATGGACACAATCTCCTCATTGAGTATAATTAACTGGTCCCCACTGATAATTCCTTCTTTGTAAAGATCGTTTATCTTCTGGAAAATCATATTGGAAACCTGATTTGGACCATGCTTCTTGCTGTCCAATGCCCTAAGTTCGGGATGCTCATTTTCATCGAGCATAAACTTGGTGTAGTCGGATCGCAAAAAATCGTATAGGGTCTCTGCAAACAGTGGAATAGTTTTTCGGAAGAAACTGCGATTGACCTTATCATCCGCATCGAGCATAGCGTTGAGCTTATAGGCAAATGCCCGGCTTATATTGGTCAATGTACCCCATTGCTTGCGTGCCTCCCACCAACGGTCATAGGCCGAGTTGGTTCTAAATACCAACAATAAGGAGATCACAAAACCCAACAGGTTATGGACGATGGTAATGTTTTTAACCCAGCTTCTTTCATTTAATTTGAGATATTCCAATTCGAGGTAGGCTATCCCCCAGGAATAGATAGCTATTAAGATAAGAAAAGGTAATAGCTTTATAAAGGTGTCTGATTTATGCAGTTTGAAAGTTGCTGACAGCCAATCTTTAGGGTTGTATACGATCATATACAAAAATATAAATTGTTACGAAAACTTTGCGAGTTAATTGTGATTGCCGTAACTTCATCATCGTATGGCGCAACAGCAATCAAAAAGAACAAAAATAGCAAGAAAAAAACAACAACCTCGCGAGACCAAATGGATATGGATGATTGTGGGAATGTTAATGTTTTTCTTATTTCTTGTTGCATGGCACTATAAAGCCGGAATAATGTATTACTTCCGTGTGGCAACATCCAAAAATAAATCCTTAACAAAGGAGGCTAAGTATGATATCCGTAATATTGAAATCATGAGTAAGCATGATGACAAAGTGTTTGGTATTGATGTTTCGACCTATCAGGAAGATATCGACTGGCAGAAAGTGAATACGATCAACGATCAATTTCCCATTGACTTTGTATTTATCCGGGCGACGATGGGGGAGAAGGGTATAGATGATAAATTTAGCCGCAATTGGTCCAAAATACGTAACCGGGCTATTTTACGGGGTGCATACCATTATTTTCGGCCAAATGAAAACTCGGTCAAACAGGCCAAAAATTTTATCCGTAAGGTTCAGCTCCATCCAGGCGATCTTCCCCCTGTACTCGATATCGAGGAGCATCCAAAACAGCAATCCATGGATAGCCTGAAAGTGGGATTGAAACGTTGGCTCGACGAGGTGGAAGCACATTATAAAGTCAAACCTATCCTATACTCCGGGGATAAGTTCTATAGTGATTTTTTAGAAAAGGAATTCGCAAACTATACCCTCTGGATCGCCAACTATAATTTTTGGATCGAAAATCCAAAAGAGCATTGGGCATTTTGGCAATTTTCAGAAAAAGGCTCGGTGGCCGGTATCCGTGGAAATGTCGATTTAAATATCTACAACGGTAAAATAACGGAATTGGAAAAATTACTTATTCCCTTTAAATAGCAAATAAGATGAACAGAATTTTAGTGGCCGCATTGATAGGGGGTGTTTTTATATGTCCTGGTGCTCTGTCAGCTAATGCAAAATCAAATCTACAGCAAAAAGAATCACATTATACCACAGCTGATTTACCATTACTTGCCTTGAAGCAATTTAAAAAACTGCGTAAACAGCATGATGTGATGGTTTTGGATACACGGTCAGGTGATGATTTCTTAAAGGCTTTCATTCCAGGATCGATCAATGTGGGTTTTAAGGGGCCATTTGATACTTTCTTGAAACAGGTTGTCCCTGATAAAAACCAAAAGCTCTTAATTGTTGCTGAGGAGCAAGATCGTACTGCGGTGGCGGAGCGTCTAGCGCAATTGGGCTATACAGGTGCTATCGGTATATTGGATGGAGGTATAGACCACTGGAAAGAACGGGAACCTGTAGATGCTGTCACAAACCTAAGCGCAGGAAGATTTGGAGAAAGATCAGATCCAGGTCATATTGTGGATGTACGGACAGTGAAAGAATTTGATAAAGGACATATTGACAATGCAATGAACATTCCCTTGACGGATTTCATTAATTTTGGTAAAACGCTAGAAAAAGATAATAAGCCGCTTTATGTGCATTGTCAATCAGGGTATCGCAGTGCGGTTGCCGTTTCTATTTTGCGTGCAAAAGGATTTAAAAATGTGTGCAATATTCAGGGTGGATATAAGGCATTGAAAGATGAAATAAAGGAGAATTAATAATGGCAACTTTTGACCAGATTATTCAATCAAATTCGCTGGTGTTAGTGGATTTTTTTGCGACGTGGTGCGGTCCATGCCAGACGATGGCGCCGGTGTTACAGGATGTAAAGGAATTTTATCAGGAGGATCTATCGATTATAAAAATAGATGTGGATAAGAATCCAAAAATTGCTTCCATTTATAAAGTAAGTGGAGTACCTACTTTTATATTATTTAAAAATGGTCAACAGCTGTGGCGCCAGAGTGGGATGATCCCAAAGATGGAATTGCATAAGCTGATCGACCAGGCGAAATAAATCGATGGGTAAAAAAATAAGGCGTTCAATCAAATTGAACGCCTTATTTTTTTAATGATTCTCTGGTTTTGATAGGTAGTGTTATATAGCACTAAATATTAAAACTCATCATCATCGTCGAATTCATCCAATCCTTCAATTTCAGGAATTTCGAAATCATCGTTTTCGAAATCATCATCGTCGTCATCAGGTCCATTGAAAGACGCGAATTTTACTTCTTCAAGATCTTCGTTAGCTAATATTGCCGTGTTCATAAAATAATACTTTATTGTTGCTTATTCAATGTTGTAAAATTAGAGAAGAAAACTATTTTTTAAAACTTTTTTTAAAAAAAATATAGCCCTTTATTTTTCTGCTAATCAATATGTTGAATTGTTTTTTAAAAATAAAAATTTATTTTATTTTATTTACTCATTTGTTTCGCCAATTGCATTGTCTTCTGTAACGATATCTTTTAGCTGCGGAAGATCACGAACACCATTGATTCCGAAATGATCCATAAACTGTTGGCTGGTCGCGTACAACAATGGTTTGCCTATTGTATCGGCTTTTCCAGCTATTTTGATCAGTTTCTTTTCCAGTAGTCTTTGGATAGAATAATCACAACTGACACCTCTGATCTGCTCAACTTCCAGTTTGGTAATCGGCTGTCTGTATGCGATAATGGCAAGTGTTTCCAGAGCCGATTGACTGAGCTTGCGCTTGTTGTTGTGATTTTGTAATTGCTGTATCGCTTCGTGATAGATCGCTTTGGTCAGAAACTGATATGAATTATTGATATACCGCAGCTCCAATACCTGGTCTTCATCCTGATATTTGTCTTCAATCTTTTTGATCAATTCACGCAACTCTTCTTTCGATACTTCAATAGCCAAGGCTTCTTGTAGAATCTGTTTGATATCGGCAAGATCTATTCCTTCTGCAGAAGCAAAAATAATTGCTTCGATATTTCTAATGACGTCTTTCAATGTAGGGTATTAATAGTTAATGACTTGTTCGACCATGTGCGCAGGCAGTTCTCTGAAATCATATTTTTGCGTTCTCAATTGCGGTTCAAAACCCGCTTCCAGAATCGCTTCCTGTATTGACTTAGAGGTGAACCGATGGGGAGCACCCGCTGCCGAAACGACATTTTCTTCGATCATAATGGATCCAAAATCGTT
The DNA here is from genome assembly GCF_039536865.1 of Sphingobacterium ginsenosidimutans. Lineage (NCBI taxonomy): Bacteria > Pseudomonadati > Bacteroidota > Sphingobacteriia > Sphingobacteriales > Sphingobacteriaceae > Sphingobacterium > Sphingobacterium ginsenosidimutans. The sequence continues at coordinate 43,472 of NZ_BAAAZK010000003.1, read as the reverse complement.
AGCGCCAGCATGCAAGCACAATTGGGCGGTACGTTTTCCAACCGTAAGCCAGGATGCCTGGATATTTTTGATATTCGGTAACATGATTCGGCTCAAAGCGATCATACGGATATACTCTTCACTGGTAACATCATTGGTAATGCCACGGAGTCTCTTTAATAAGGTGCCATCATCTTGGAAAGGCCAAGGTATAAAGGCGATAAAACCATAAGAATCGGCCGGTTTTTCATCTTGCACTTCTCTGATCCATACCAGATGTTCGAAACGCTCTTCAATAGTTTCAATATGTCCAAACATCATGGTAGCGGAACTAGGTAAATTGATCTTGTGCGCTGCACGCATCACATCGAGCCATTCCTTACCTCCACATTTTCCTTTGGATATCAAACGTCTCACACGGTCATTGAGAATTTCGGCCCCAGCACCAGGCAATGAATCCAGACCCGCTTCTTTCAGCTGGGTCAATACCTCGATATGGCTCATATTTTCCAGTTTAGAAATATGGGCGATTTCCGGTGGGCCGAGTGAATGGAGTTTCAGTGTAGGGTAAAGTTCCTTTAACTGTCTATATAGATTTTTGTAGAATTCAATACCTAAATCCGGATGGTGCCCTCCCTGTAGCAAAAGTTGGTCGCCTCCAAATTTAAATGTCTCTTCGATCTTTTGTTTGTAACTCTCGATATCGGTGATGTAACTGTCTTCATGCCCGGGGCGACGAAAGAAATTGCAGAACTTGCAGTTTGCAATACAGACATTGGTCGTATTGACATTCCTATCGATCTGCCAGGTTACCTTGCCATGTGGCACTTGTATCTTGCGCAATTCATTGGCTACGAAAGTCAAATCAGCTGTAGGTGCATTCTGATATAAAAAAACACCCTCTTCCTTGGAAAGGAACTCAAATCGGAGCGCCCGTTCTAATAAACTACTTACATTCATCAAAACAAATATAAGTACCTTTTGGCGGATTTAAATGTATTTGGCGAATATTTGACATTCCGACTTGATATTGAGCGGAAAGGAGATGACCTAAATTTCCTTAAGTTTCTTTTGTAACAAAAATATAGCTATTTAGCTTAGTGTAAGAATTACAATAACTTGATTTATAGTATTTTGTGATTTAAAGTAAGAATTTTCTTTTTTTTATATTTTTTATTCTTTACATTTATTTAACAGATTTTAACATTTCTGGAAATAACCAAACTAAAATTGAAAATGATAACCAAAGTGATTCATAATCAGTGATAATGTATATTGTCTCTGTTGGAGTCGAACGACCAAAACTTAAATAAACCAATACCAAGCTAAACAAACAGATAAATAAACATAAATTTTTTAAACCACCTATTTAAAATTATGATGAAAAAAACGGACAAAAATTGCTGTTTTGATCTCATATTGGGCCAAAAGTTCAATAAGAGGTTCTTGCTGATGAGTTCTCTACTCATCGCAGGCGGAATGACTGCTCAGGTATCTGCCAAAGGAGCTGTTGCTCATGGTCGAGTTGAAGTCGTTTCGTTGGTGAAAACTAAAGGGTTGCAGGAGATACCCATTAAGGGTGTTGTAAAAGATGCCACCACAAGCCAGGTAATTACCGGTGTATCGGTTAAAATCAAAGGAACCAGTAAGGGAACATCGACAGACGCGGATGGTGCATTTACGATCCAGGGAAAAGTCGGTGATGTATTGGTCGTGAGTTACATCGGTTACTCAAGCGCTGAAGTCACAGTCACGGGAAAGGCTGATCTGACAATTTCATTGAACCCTTCACAAGATGCGTTAGAAGAAGTCGTAGTGACAGGTTATTCAACGCAACGTAAGAAGGATCTGACGGGATCTGTCGCTGTCGTCAATACAGACCAATTGAAAAGCACGCCAGCGGCAAGTGCTGTAGAGTCCTTGCAAGGCCGTGCAACAGGGGTTCAGGTTGTGACAGATGGTGCTCCGGGGTCTACACCACAGATTAAAATCCGTGGTTATAGTACAATTAATAATAACGAACCACTTTATGTGATCGACGGAGTGCCATTTGAAGGTAAATTGAGCTGGTTGAATCAGAATGATATTGAAACAATGCAAGTGCTGAAAGATGCATCGGCAGCATCAATCTATGGTTCACGGGCAAATAATGGTGTTGTTATTATCACAACCAAGTCCGGTAAGTCCGGGAAACCACAAATTAATTTTGATGCTTACTATGGCGTACAAGTACCTAATAGTGGCCGTTTCCCAAAAATGTTAAGTCCGCAGCAGATTTATGATCTAAATGGTAACAAAGACCCGCTACCTGACTATTTGTTGGCTGGCGCGGTATCGGGCAACAAAGTGACACCTGCAGATGCGGATATGTCCAAATATAATTATGCGGATAATAAGGAGGAATTTTATCAAATTACCAAAGCGAATAAAGCAGGGACCGACTGGTTTAAAGAATTGAGTCAGAAAGCACCCACACAGTCTTACCAATTAAATGCTGTGGGTGGTGGTGAAAATGCATCTTATGCTGTGTCGGGAGGATATTTGGGCCAAAAAGGAACGGTAATCCATACGGGATTCGAACGCTTTAATGTACGTTCAAATACGAATTTTTCTGCTTTTAATAAAAAACTGCGTTTTGGCGAAAATATGCAGTATAGCATGACCAAAGGGCATGGTATCGGTGTAAATACAAATACCGCCGGCGATTATATCGGAGAAGGTAGTGCGATTGGATTCGCATATCGTATCAAGAATATTATTCCAGTATATGATGAAGGTGGTAATTTCGCGGGCTCTAGAGGCGGCTGGGGAAATGGTGAGAATCCCGTAGCGATTGCTTACCGCGCTAAAGATAATATGAACAAAAGCAATTTCTTTTTCGGTAATGCTTTTGGAGAATATGATATAGTAAAAGGATTAACATTTAGAACAAGCTTTGGTATCAAATATGAGAATTATTACAATTTAAGTTATACCTATCCCAACCTTGAGTTTACAGAGGGAAGCGCAAACAGTGCATCGTCAGAAACCTCAGGTTATAATACAGAATGGACCTGGACAAATACAATGAACTATAAGGCTAATTTTAATGATACCCATAGTTTGAATGTATTATTAGGAACGGAAGCCATTGACAATACCTATCGTCAGGTCCAAGGTAATGGAAATGGTTACTTCATTACAAATTCTACGGATTTCTTTTATGTAAGTCAGGCTTCAAAAAATTCGGCAGCAAGTGAAGGTGCTCTGGGATCGTTGTTCTCCATTTTTGGAAAAGTAGATTATTCCTATAAAGATCGTTATATCTTAAGTGGAACAGTTCGAAGAGATGGATCATCAAATTTTGGTTCCAAAAACAAGTATGGTACTTTTCCTGGGGTGAGTGGTGCATGGCGGGTATCGCAAGAGGAGTTTATGAAGAGTGTAAGCTGGTTAAATGACCTGAAATTGAGAGCGGGTTACGGTATTACAGGTAACCAACGTATTCCATCTTATCAATACCTAAAACGTTATGCTACTTCTATTAATTCGGCTTCTTATCCGATAAATAATGAGTTAGTAAACGGTCTGTGGATCAGTGATTATCAAAATGAGAATGTAAAATGGGAACAGGTTGCTTCATTAAACCTGGGATTGGACTTCTCTATTTTGGGCGGTAAAATTGATGGTGCTTTTGACTGGTATAATAAGAAAACTTCAGATATGTTATTTGCATTGCCACTGCCAGCAACAGCTGTTGGCCGGGCGGCTTCTCCTTATGTAAATATTGGGGATATGCAAAATAAAGGGGTGGAGTTCTCGTTGAATTATCACCATAAAGAGAGTGATCCGAACAAACTCAACTTTGATATTGGTGCAAATATTTCAAGGAATAAAAATACCATTGTTGGTTTAGCTCCAGGTATTAACGATGTCGTGTATGGCGCATTTAGAAGTATGGAAACTTCTATCCTGAGAACTGGACAACCCTTTGGTGCCTTCTATGGATTCAAAGTTGCTGGGATTTATCAGAACGAAGCTGAGTTGAAGCAATATCCTTCTTACGAAAAAGCCCGCGTTGGAGGTTTTAGATTTGAAGATGTAAATGGCGATGGGATTATAGATGCAAAAGATAATACTGTTATCGGAAGTCCACATCCAGATTTTACCTATTCGCTGAATATCAATGCCAATTACAGAAACTTTGACCTTATGATGTACTTCTATGGTTCGAAGGGAAACAAAAACTATGAAGCAACACGCTACTTTACGGATTTCGGTGTATTTGATGGCCAAAAGAGCGTACGTGTTCTCGATGCTTGGAGTACCGATAATAGAGGTAGTCTAATTCCTTCACAAACGAAAGAAGAAGTTTCTGCCAATGAATATGCGTCTTCAAGCTATTTCGTACAGGATGCGAGCTTCTTCAAGATGAAGAATTTACAAATTGGTTATAATTTTTCTACAGATAAACTCTTTGGTGCGAATACAGGGGTGAAAAAATTAAGAGCCTATATCGGAGTAACAAATCTATTTACGATTACAAAATACGAGGGGCTTGATCCGGAAGTATCGGCAACATCATCGGACTATCCAGCATTGGGTGTTGATTTTGGGGTGTACCCACAATCTAGGCAATATATGTTGGGCGTAAGTTTAGGTTTTTAACGGAATTATAAAGCAATTAAAATGAAAAAGAGAACTATTCTATTATACAGTCTGTTAGGACTGACAACTTTAGGCATGTTTGGCTGCGGTAAAGGGTTTTTGGAAAAGAATCCCCAAGGGGAATTAATCGAAGAACAGATTGAGGGTAAGAAAGGCGTAGAAGCGACCTTGATTGGTGCCTATGCAATTATGAACGGTAATATAAGTGGTACCTGGGGGAACTATGGTTCGGCGCCAAGTCAATGGATTTTCGGAGAGATTACATCGGACAATGCGCACAAAGGATCGGTAATCACTGACCAACCGAATATGAATATGATCGAATCTTTTACCACGATTTCCTCTAATGACAACTTGAGTACGATGTGGCAGGTGTATTATGAAGGTATACTTCGTACAAATACTACGCTCCGTTTATTGAAGCAAGATCAAGCTGGTGGTAAAACGATTAAAGCCGAACGCGCGAAAGAAATCGAAGGTGAGGCGAAGTTGCTGCGTGCGCACTACTACTTTTTTCTGTGGCGTATATTTAAAAATGTTCCTTACGTAGATGAAAATACGAGTATCGATGATGCAAAGGTTGTTAAGAACGACAAGGATGTACAACCGATGATCGAAAGCGATCTAAAGGTCGCAATCGCCAATCTCCCAGATCAAAAGATTAATGGGGAAGGAGGACGAATGGATCAACGCACCGCAAAAGCATATTTGGGAAAATTATACCTTTATCAGAAAAAATATACTGAAGCTTTGGTGTTATTTAAGGACGTCATCGGTAGCAGAGATATCACAACGATGCCTTTCCAAGATAATTATGATGTGAATAAGGAAAATGGCCCCGAGGCACTTCTGGTGGCCAAACATGCCATAAATCCTGATGGTGGTGGTGATAATGCCAACGTAGGAGATATGCTGAGCGGATTGAATGGCACAAATCCTGTTGGTTGCTGTGGTTTCTACCAACCTTCCATCGATCTTGTTAATGCATACAAAGTAGATGCAAATGGACTTCCGATGTTAGATGATTCCTATCGTACCAACCCTTATACATCTGATATCTTGTTGACGGACAAGACTGCAATTGCGAACTATAAATTGGATGTGAATTTGAGATTTGATCCACGTCTTGATTACACCGTAGGGCGTCGAGGTGTTAATTTCTTGGATTATGGAGAGTTTCCTGGCGATGCCTGGTTACGTCCTGAAGAAGGTAGCCGCCCTCATGGAGGTCCATTTACAGGTATTAAAACCATGATTCCAAAAAGCCAGCATGCTGCACACACACAAGCGGGTGCAGCATATGTGACCGATTTGGATGTAAATATTATTCGATTGGCGGATGTAATTTTGATGGCAGCAGAGTGTGAGGTCGAACTTGGCAATCTCCCAAATGCTTTAAAATATGTTAATTCTATTCGGTTACGTGCAGCAAAGTTGCCCACAAAGACTACCGGAGGCGGAGTTGCCGCAGCGAAATATGAGGTTAAACCTTATCTAGCATTCACAAGCCCTGATCAGGCGCGTAAAGCTGTACGTTTTGAACGAAGATTGGAGCTTGCAATGGAAGGTCACCGTTTCTTTGACTTAGTCCGTTGGGGGATAGCAAAAGAGGTTATCGCAAACTACGCGAAGTTTGAAGGCGGTATTCTACCTGTCTTTAAGAGCAAAGCATACGCTGATAAAAATGCTTATTTCCCAATTCCACAGGAGGAAATCAATAAAAGCAATGGTAGCCTAACACAAAATCAAGGTTACTAATACCGGATATAGAGACAGCAAAAGGAGGGTATTCAATCCTCCTTTTGCCGTTTTAAATGATTTGTATCTTAATTTTGGCAATAGGAGAAAAGGAGTTGTTGCTCTTTTTTGTATGTTTGAACCAATGAAAAATTTCTTGCGCACGATATTGCTGCTTTGGCTTATCCCATTTTCTACCCTTATTGTAAAGTCACAGGATTTTGAAGACGTCTATCGGATGCTTCAGGAATCCAAAATATTAAATGATCATTTCTATGGATTTTCACTGTACGACTTAAATGCCAATAAGTTTGTCCTGGACGTCAATGGCAATAAGCATTTTACACCAGCTTCAAATACCAAAATGTATACAACCTATGCCGCGTTGGAGCTGTTGGGTGACTCCATCCCTGGGTTGGAGTATGCGGAAAGGGGCGACTCCCTGTTGATTTGGGGAACAGGAGATCCGACCTTTTTGCATAATAGACTCGATACGCGGGTGGTCTATAATTTTCTGAAAAGAACGAACAAAACGATCTATGTTGTGTCCGGAACAATGAAAAATAAGTTCTATGCCCACGGTTGGGCAATGGAGGATTTCGAAGCATACTATCAGCCTGAGATAAGTACTTTTCCGATTTATGGCAATGTGGTCACTTTCCGTCAAAGAGGGTATAATCATTTAAATACTTCTCCTGGGATTTTTCAGAAAGACCTTGATTTTTTACCTGAACCTAAAACAGGTGATTTTGAACTTTCCCGCTCGTTTCGGAGCAATGTTTTTTGGATGTCGAAACGCCCTGTGCCAAACGATTATGTTAATGAAGTACCATTTATCTATTCGGATAGTCTATTTGTGAAATTACTGTCAGATACACTAGGCAAGAAGGTAAATCTGCTGACCTATAAAAAGCCAAATGATACAAAAATATTGTATTCTGGAGAGACCAAAAATCTGATCCGGGAGATGATGTTGCCAAGTGATAATTTTATCGCTGAACAATTTTTGATGATGTGCTCTTGGAAGCAATATGGTCAATTTGATACCTATCTGGTTCGAGACTGGATGAAAAATAAAGTCTATAAGTTTTTTTCGAACGAGGTGGCGATTTTTGATGGATCGGGACTGTCTTCCTATAACAAGGTCACGCCACAGAATAATGTTGACCTGCTAGTACTTCTGAAAAATAAGATCCCAGATGAGCGGGTGCGTTTTCGACTGTTTCCTGCCGGTGGGGTGGATGGTACACTGAAAAGGACCTATAGTAAAGACCAGGGTGAACCTTTTGTTTTTGCAAAGACCGGAACAATTACGTCTGTCTATAACCAAAGTGGTTACCTGGTCACAAGGTCAGGAAGACGGCTTGCTTTCTCTTTTATGAATAATAATTATATTGATGATCGCGCAAGTGAAATTCGTAAAGAAATGGCTAAAATAATTACTTATATTCGTCAAACTTATTAAGCCAATTTAAATGGAAGCAATTGTAAAAAACAATAAAAAACTGATTCGTTCATGGGCGATGTTTGATTGGGCCAATTCCGCTTACAACCTCGTGATTACCTCAACCATTTTCCCCGTATACTATACCGCAATTACAACAACAAAGGAAAATGGTGATGTTGTTGAATTCTTTGGTTTGAAGATTGTCAATACTGCGCTTTCCAATTTTGCTCTGGCAGCGGCTTATTTGTTGATGTCATTTTCCTTGCCTTTTATATCGTCCTATGCGGATGCTAAAGGATTGAAAAAACCGATTATGAAATTCTTTACTTATGTGGGAGCAATTTCATGTATGTGTCTGTTTTTCTTCAAACTCGATACCCTGGAGATTGGTATTATCTGTTTCGCTTTGGCTGCAATGGGTTATATTGGTGGGGTGCTGTTTAATAATTCCTACTTACCGCTGTTAGCAACTGTAGATCAACAGGATCGGGTGAGCGCGCAGGGATTTGCTTTTGGCTACATCGGTTGTGTGACCTTACAGATACTTTGTTTTATCGTAGTATTGAAACCGGAGTGGTTTGGTATTACCGATCCGTCTTTGCCTGCCCGGATTTCTTTTCTGATGGTGGGACTGTGGTGGTTGGGCTTTTCCATGATTCCATTTAAATATTTGCCTAAAATTGAAGCCACGGGCAATAATATCGGTAAAAGCTTTGTACAGAATGTGCGGGATGAGTTTAGCCATGTGATCCATAAAATTAAAGGTATACCCGAAATAAAGCAGTTTCTACCCGCTTTTTTCTTCTACGCGATCGGGGTGCAGACATTGATGATCGTCGCATCCTCATTTGGAGAGAAAATTCTTCATCTGGGGGCTGAGCGATTAATTGCAACAATTCTTTTAATTCAACTTGTAGCGATCTTAGGTGCATTTTTGATGTCATACCTATCCAAACTTTTTGGAAATATTAAGGTGCTGATTGTCGTTGTGATGATCTGGATTGCAATTTGTATCGCTGCATTCTACTTGGCTACAGCAATGCAGTTTTATATTATTGCCGCATTGGTCGGCTTGGTTATGGGCGGAATTCAATCTTTATCGCGGTCAACCTATTCCAAATTGATCCCAACGGATATCAAGGATACGACGGCTTTTTTCTCCTTTTATGATGTTACAGAAAAGGTGGCTATCGTCATTGGCTTGTTCTCCTTTGGCCTGATAGAACAAATCACACATAATATTCGCTATTCTGCACTGGTACTTTCTTTATTTTTTGTAATTGGATTGTTACTTTTGGTGCGGATATTAATATCCAATAAATCTTAATTTTATTGATTGAATTAAATATGAAGGTAGAACTTTTTGTTCCTTGTTTTATAGATCAGCTTTATCCAGAAACCGCTTTTAACACGATCCGTTTATTGGAGAAAGTGGGTTGTGAGGTGAGTTATAATCCTGATCAGACTTGCTGTGGGCAACCGGCTTATAATGCTGGTTTTTGGGACGATGCAAAGCAGGTAGGAAAGAAGTTTTTAGAAGATTTTTCGGGAGATCATGTCATTATTTCTCCTTCGGCCTCCTGCACCGGTATGGTCAGAAATGGTTATAGCGATCTGTTCGCAAATTCTGCAGATTCCCACCAGTGTCATAAAATACAACAACAGGTCATGGAGATTTCCGATTTCCTGGTCAATGTATTGAAAAAGGATTATTTTGGCGCTGAATTGGAAGGTGTTGGGGTGTATCATGACTCTTGTTCAGCCCTACGTGAGTGCAAGATTAAGGATGAGCCTAGAAAATTACTTAGCAAGGTGTTGGGATTGGAAATGGTTGAAGTAAAAGATAGTGAAACCTGTTGCGGTTTTGGTGGAAGTTTTGCTGTCAAGTTTGATGGGATATCGGCCGCCATGGCGGAACAAAAAGTCAGAAATGCCATGGCATTGAATGCTGATTATATTATTTCGACAGATTCGTCTTGCCTGTTGCAACTGCAGGCGTATATTGATAAACATAAATTACCCATCCAGACCATGCATCTCGTGGATGTACTGACTACAGGTTGGGGAAATATATAAATAACACACTTTAAATCTAAACACATGAATTCTAGAAGAGATTTTCTTAAAAACCTTGCATTAGCCTCTGCTGGTGTAGCATTGGCGCCATCATTGGAGAGCTTTGCTGTAGCAAAGAAAGACTGGTTTGACATTTCCTTGGCTGAATGGTCATTGCATAAAACTTTATTTAAAGGTGATCTGAACAATTTGGATTTCCCGGTTATAGCTGCAAAAAAATATGGTATCTATGGTGTAGAGTATGTGAATCAATTCTTTAAAGACAAGGCTAATGATAACAATTACCTGACTGAACTGAACATGCGTGCAAAGGATAATGGTGTAAGGAATGTGTTGATCATGGTTGATGGGGAGGGAAATCTTGGTGACGAAGATGAAACTAAAAGAAAACAGGCTGTACAAAATCACTATAAATGGATTTCTGCGGCGAACTTTTTGGGTTGCCATGCCATCCGCGTAAACGCTGCTGGTAAAGGTACGCCTGATGAAGTAAGCAAGCGTGTGGTAGAGAGTTTAACTGCGCTGTCGGATATCGGAAAAAAAGCAGGTATTAGTATTATCGTTGAAAATCATGGTGGTATTTCCTCGCATGGTGACTGGTTGGCTAAAACCCTGAAAGCCGTAGGAAGCAAATATTGTGGAAGCTTACCTGATTTGGGCAATTTCTATGAATATGACCGTTATCAAGGTGTGACAGACTTAATGCCTTATGCGCATGGTGTAAGCGCGAAAACACATGATTTTGATGCGAATGGTAATGAAATTCAAATTGACTATGAGCGTATGTTGAAAATCGTGAAAAAGGCGAAATTCAAAGGATATGTTGGGATTGAGTACGAAGGAAGTAAATTGAGTGAAGAGGAAGGAATCTTCGCAACGAAAAAATTATTGGAGCGTTTGCGTCCATTGATTTAATATAAAAGTATATAAACAAAGTTCTTTTCATGCTATTGAAGAGAACTTTGTTTTTAACCGAGAATTTAATTGATAGGAGATATCCTATTGAAGTAAATCTAAATTTTGTCCATATTATTGTGTCGACTAATTTGATTGCAGCACCTACTTTGGTGGCCTATGAACATAGGACGATTTGGTCTGGATAGCAATGGATAAATTGAAATCACACTACCTGATATTGAAAAATAACGATTAGAAAAACATGAATTTTGAAAAAGATGCTGTTCTGGAATCTCACTTAAATCAAGTGGGTGCTGAACGAGTATTGGTGAAAGGGCATCCCGCTGGATTATTTGTCTTGTTTTTTACGGAGATGTGGGAGCGTTTTAGTTATTATGGTATGCGTGCGCTATTGGTAAACTTTCTGGTTTCGACGATTGCGCAACATGGCTGGGGCTGGACAAATTCGGAGGCCATGAAGCTGTACGGTCTGTATACGGGGATGGTCTTTTTAACGCCTTTATTTGGTGGAATTATTGCGGATCGTCTGACAGGATATAAAAAGTCTATCATGGTGGGGGCGATCATCATGACTCTGGGCCATATTTCGATGGCCATGGAGGGATTCAATAAAAATTTCTTTCTGGCGGGATTGATCCTTATTGTCCTGGGAAATGGTCTTTTCAAGCCCAATATATCTTCTATGGTGGGTAAACTATATCCTGATAAGGGTGGTAAAAAGGATGCCGGATATACGATTTTCTATATGGGGATCAATGGTGGTGCCTTTTTGGGCATGATGCTGTGCGGTTATATTGGTGAGAAAATAGGCTGGCATTATGGTTTTGGACTTGCCGGTATATTTATGTTTCTGGGCATGTTGCAGTTTTACTTTGCGCAGCGCATTTTTGGAAAAATAGGGAATACGCCAGAAAAAGAAAGCACAGTTTCGGAAAAATTGAATCGGGACGATGAACAGCCAAAGCATATTGTACGTGATCGGCTATTGGTCATCGCGATTTTTATGTTTTCAAGTATTGTGTTCCATTTGGCTTTTGAACAGGCCGGAGGTTCGATGACCATATTCGCCAAAAACTATACCCAACGTGTATTGAGCGGAGAAGTTGCCACCATTTTTAAATGGGCAGATTTCGCGTTAACGATCGTCCCTATTGTTGTGATTACTGGAGTACTATTGGTATTGGCGAAGAAAATAATTCGTAAATACCCCTTAATCATACTCTTTTCCAGTATCTCATTTGTGATTATCTGGTCGTTGTGTCTATGGAAGGTTTACCGTGAATATCATGGTATGAATTCGGAAGTGACCGTGTCTTGGTTTCCCATGCTCAATTCTTTCTTTATCATAACGCTAGCAACTTCATTCAGTAAGATCTGGGAGCGTGTATGGAACCCTTCTGGCCCGATTAAGTTTGCGATGGGGCTAACCTTGGTCGGTGTTGGGTTTGCGGCCTTAGCAATAGGGAGTGCAGAGATTCCAACAGGGGCAAAGACGGCTTCGGTCAGTATGATCTGGTTGGTGTTGGCTTACTTTTTTCATACAGTAGGTGAGCTTTGCATCGGTCCTGTGGGATTGTCGTATGTGAGTAAATTGTCTCCAAAGAAATTCCTGGGGCTGTTATTCGGTTTTTGGTTTTGTGCCAATGCCATCGCTAATTTTATCGGTGGATTTATTGGTTCTTACATTGATAAGATAACCGAATCACATTCCATGTCATTTTTCTTTGCCGTGTTTACGGTCATACCTATGATAGCGGCTGTATTTCTGTTGCTTGGTAATAAAAAAATAAAAAAGATGATGCATGGGATTGATTAATTCATAGAAAAATAGTGTATCTTCATGCGATTTTTATCAAATTAAAAACAAAACCTGAGTTATAAAACAATTATTGAAATTATATGAATCAAGAAAAAGATCAAGTTCTTGTAGCACATCTGGCCAAGCAGGGGATAGATGACAAGATGGTAAATGGGCATCCTGCCGGATTATTTGTGCTGTTCTTTACGGAAATGTGGGAGCGTTTTAGCTATTATGGAATGCGTGCGCTATTGACCTTATTTTTAATCAGTACGATCGCTGATGGAGGATGGGAATGGAGCAATGAGCGCGCAATGAAGTTATATGGTTTATATACAGGTTTTGTTTATTTGACCCCATTGATCGGTGGTATGATTGCAGATAAATTGACCGGTTTTAAAAAGGCCATCTTGATCGGTGCATTGATTATGACGTTGGGTCATCTATCCATGGCATTTGAGGCTGTCAATTCAGGCTTCTTTTTCTTAGGTCTACTCTTGATGATCTTGGGAAATGGGATGTTCAAACCAAATATTTCCTCAATGGTTGGAAATCTATATCCAGATAAAAGCGCAAAGAAAGATGCTGGTTACACGATTTTCTATATGGGTATCAATGCTGGCTCATTTTTGGGAATGCTTTTGTGTGGTTATATTGGTGAGAAGATCGGTTGGCACTATGGATTTGGTTTAGCAGGGGTTTTCATGTTTTTTGGAATGTTACAATTCTATTTTGGACAGAAAATATTCGGAATTATTGGCGATACTCCCAAAGCTCTACAGGCTCATCATGACGAAAAAGTTAAAAATAATGAGGAAGTTGATGAGATTATCCCTAGAAATGTTGTTAGAGACCGTCTTATTGTCGTTACAATATTTATGCTCGCTAGTATTGTATTCTTTTTGTCTTTTGAACAGGCTGGGGGATCAATGTCTATTTTTGCCAAAGATTATACACAACGCGTGTTATCGGGAGATTCAGCTGTTGCTTTTAAATGGATCGATACAATATTAACGATCGCTCCCATTATTATTGTAACCATTGTCTTGATCGCACTGGCCAGAAAGATCTATAAACAATATCCATTGACGATTTTGTTTACAGCGATTTCCTTTGGTATTATCTGGGGCTTGGGCTTATGGAAAGTATTTCGTGAGATTGGTATAACAGGTTCGGAAGTTGGTGCCTCTTGGTTCCAGATATTAAATGCCTTTTTTATTATTTCGTTAGCATCCTCTTTCAGTAAATTCTGGGAAAAAATATGGAATCCTTCGGGACCCGTAAAATTCGCGATGGGTTTGATCTTGGTCGGTATTGGTTTTGCAGCCCTGGCTTATGGTGCAAATGATATTCCACAGGGAGCTAAAACAGCTTCAGTGAGTATGATATGGCTTGTTATCGCTTATTTCTTCCACTCAGCGGGAGAACTTTGTTTGTCACCCGTAGGACTTTCTTATGTAAGTAAACTCTCTCCAAAGAAGTTTTTAGGCTTACTTTTTGGCTGTTGGTTCTGTGCTTCAGCTATCGCTAATTTTATCGGTGGATTTTTAGGGTCGTATATTGATAAAATTACAGCAGAGCATTCGATGTCTTATTTCTTCATGATCTTTGCAATCGTTCCAGCTGTGACAGCATTATTATTAATCGTTTTCAATCCTATCTTGAAAAAGATGATGCACGGCATCAACTAAGATAATCGTCTTAAAATTAGAATAACAATAAAGGGCCGATCTATTATGATCGGCCCTTTATTGTTATTGAATTGATAAACTTCGTTTTATTCCTCGATTTTTAATAACAGCTTATCTATACGATTGCCATCCATGTCCAATACTTCAAATACCATATTTTTGAAGCGTACACGTTCGCCCTCCTCAGGGACGTGATCCAGTAATAAAAACACCAAGCCTCCGACTGTCGTGACATTGTTGATGTCGTCCTCATCTTCTTCGGAAAGACCTATTTCAAATTCATCCAGAAGATCCTCGATCTGATATTGGCCATCGACAACATAGTCGCCGCTTTCCAGTTGACGCATTTTGGGGCGTACACTGATGTCGCTTTCGGTAATGTTACCAACGAGGTCTCCTACAATATCGCGTAGTGTAATAATACCCTGTGGCGAACCATATTCGTCAATAACCACCGCTTGATGCACCTGCGATGTCCTCAGTGTATTCATAATACTATATGACGGACTGAATTCGTTGACGAACTTGATCGGCAACAGAAGTTCCCTGAGATTAAAGGGTTTGTCTTGAAAACATTGTCTAAGCAGCGATTTGACATGAACAACACCTTTGATATTGTCTAATCCCCCTTCGCAAACGGGATAAATGGAATGGTCATTGTCAAGGATAATCTGTCTGTTCTCTTCAAAACTGTCTTCAAGATCCAGAAACACAATGTTCTTGCGGTGGGTCATCAGATTGATGGCTTTTTTGTCGCCTAAACTGAGGAGACGATCCACGATATCGTGTTCAATACCTTCAATCACACCACTATCGACCCCCTCGTCGACCAATGCCTTGATCTCTTCTTCGGTAACACTGTTTCCCGTACTTTTGATATTGAGGATCTTGACAATAAACTCAGTAGAGGCGCTCAATAACCAAACAAATGGTCTGACAATCTTGCTGAGCAAGTTCATGGGGTAAGCAATGAACATGGCGTATTTTTCAGGGATAGCCATTCCGATACGCTTGGGTACCAGCTCGCCAAGAACCAATGAAAAATAAGTAATGATTAGCACTACCAAAACAACCGCTAACTCCTGACTATAGGGTGCGAGTATGCTCGATTTATTAAAAACTTCGATCAGGTAGGTGGAGATGCTACCACCCGAAAAGAAACCTGTTAAGATACCAATTAGCGTAATCCCAATCTGTACCGTGGATAGGAAGCTGTTAGGGGATTCTTTGAGATGCAGTGCAATCTTGGCTGCTGGATTATACTTATCGCTCTCGGCCTGTAAGCGCGCCTTTCTGCTGGAAACAATTGAAATTTCGGAAGCAGATAGGATTCCATTTAAGATGATTAGTACTAAGATTATAATTGCTTCGGTGAGCATAATGTTATGGAAAAATTGTTTGTGAACGCTAATTTAAGAAAAAGGCAGCCTAAATGGTAGAACTATCGATATTATATTAAATACCATAACGAAAGAAGCTGTATCTTTTCGGGATACAGCTTCTTTCGTTATGGTATTTTTTGATATTACATACCGCTATCGTCAAGCATAAAGGTATTTTTCTTTGTTTTCCATTTTCCTTTTGTGAAATCTGGGAACTCTAACGTTTTATTACCTTTTTTGATCGATTCTGTAGAAAGTGGGAATACTGCACTCATTGTTACTGAATCATAAACGTCAATTGGCGTTTGAACTTTTTGTTTTACAGCTTGGATAAATGCATTGAATACAAACCAGTCCATACCACCGTGACCTGAACCAGTTGCTAATTCTTCATATTTCTTCCAGATAGGGTGATCATATTTTTTAACCCATTCGTCTGCCGGATCCCAAGTATGGGGTTTTGATTTACCTTCGATATGGATACCTTTAGCGACGTCCATCCAGATACCGTCTGTACCCTGTACACGGAAACCGATAGAATATGGTCTTGGTAAATGGGTATCATGTGTCAACAACATTGTTTCACCATTTGCACATTGTAACATTGTTTGTGTAATGTCACCGTTTTTATAGTTTAACTTACTATTTGGGTGTCCTGGGGATACTTTATTGACATAAGCCGCCAAACCACGTGCCTTACTTGAGTAAGATGTGATATGTGTAAATCTATTGCCTTTGTTGATGTCAACAAATTGCATGATTGGACCTAGCCCATGTGTTGGGTAAAGGTCACCATCTTGGTCGATGTTGAACTGTGTACGCCATTGTGCTTCAGAAAGTGCTTTAGGTCCGTATTCTACACCATGACCGTAATAACTCTTTCCATCATTGAATAGAACTTCACGTAAATCATGTTGATATCCACCTTCAAGATGTAACAATTCGCCAAATAAACCTTGTCTGTGCATATTTAATACAGCAAGTACATCACGACGGAAAGCAACATTTTCCAATGTCATATAAGGTTTGCCTGTTTCTTCAGAAGCTTTTACGACATCCCAGTGATCCTGTACTGTTAAACCTGCGATAACCTCACAACCTACATATAAACCAGCTTTCATGGCATCAATAGCTTGGTCTTTGTGAAATTGCCAAGGTGTTGCAATGATAACAGCATCTAATTTTTCGCTGCTCAACATTTTTTTGTAAGCATCAAGGCCTCCTGTATACTCTTTCGGAAGTTTGGTGCCTTTTTCATTGAACTGTTTACGGCATTGTGCAAGAGATTCTTCTTGTGTATCACATACTGCCACAATTTCTAAGTCGTCTCTATGTAAGGCAATCTGAACGTGATTACGTCCACGAAGGCCAACCCCGATAAAGCCGATTTTTATCTTCCCGTTTGTTTGAGCGAATAGGTCTGTGCTTGAAAGAACGCCGATTCCAGCGGTAGTGATGGCAGTTGATTTAATGAAATTTCTTCTATCCATTGTTTTGAGATATGAGGAGTTTGTATATTAGTTATTTATCTTACAATAAGAACCGTCTATGTGACTGGCTCTTATCAACAAATATATTATTTCATTTGCTATAAATGAAAGTGCAAACGATTGTTTAAATTTATTAAATTTCATGCAATCGTTTGATTGAAATAAAAATTATCATTTATTAATTCAATTTATGATATTGCAAGCACATTGATGATTTAAAAAACATAGTTTAATGTCTGATTTTAACCAATTAGTAGTAGAGAACGCAGCAAAACAATTCACATTAGAAGGAGATATCATTTCAGTGCAGCCTTTTGGTTCTGGTCATATCAATGATACTTATCGTGTAATTACCTCCATAGATAGTGGAATATCGCATTTATTGCAACGCATTAACCATCACGTTTTTCCAAATGTGGACGGTTTGATGCATAATATTGAAATCGTAACAAAACATCTTAGTAAAAAAGTAAAAGTTGCCGAAGGGAAGCAGGTTAGTGATCATGTTCTGACGATCATTCCTACACTGGAGGGCAAACTATATACAACGGATAGTATCGGGAATTACTGGCGTATGTTTATCCTGATCGAGGATACGAAGAGTTATGATATCGTGGAGACGGAAGTGCAGGCCGCAGAAGGTGGACGTGCTTTTGGACTGTTCCAGAAACAGCTTTCTGACCTAGATGCTTCCCGTATTGTAGAGGTACTTCCTAATTTTCATAATGTAGAATTCCGACTTGATAACCTGAGAAAGGCTATCGCAAAAGATGTCTGCCAACGTGTTCGTCTGGTGCAAGATAAACTGGATTTTATCTTTAATCGTGAAGACCGCATGAAGACGATTCTGGATTTGGGAAATAAAGGAGCATTGCCGCTACGTATCACACATAACGATACAAAGTTTAACAATGTATTGTTGGATGTTCATGATAAAATGCAGTGTGTAATCGATCTGGATACAGTTATGCCAGGGTATGTGGCTTATGATTTTGGGGATGCCATCCGTACCATTATTAATCCCGTAGCCGAAGATGAGAAGGATATATCGAAAATCGTGCTGAACCTTTCGTTATATAAGGCTTATGCAGAAGGATATTTGGAAGAAGCAAACGAATTTTTGACGACGCTGGAAAAAGAAACTTTGGTGGATGGTGCATTTTTGTTGCCTTATATGCAAGGAGTACGTTTCTTGACCGATTATATCGAGGGTGACCACTATTATAAAACCAAATATGACGAACATAATTTGGTACGCACCAATACACAGCTGAAATTGGTAGAGGAGATGGAAAAGAATGAGGAATTTATGAGAAAGGTAATTTTTGATTGTATTTAACGATTTTATACCTTTAATATTTTGAGAAGCTTCCATCTGATGATGAAGCTTCTTTTTCTTAACTTTATTGTATATGAAGAAACTAACCATTCTGCCTATTGCATCAGATTTGACCGGCAGTCACAATTTTAATCAGCTTTCGGATCTTGTCAAAGATTTGGAATGGAATACATTGGAATATAGTAATTGGAGCGAGTCGTATCCTTACAAGCCGCAGGTGCGATTTAAAATTGGTTACACGCAAAAAGCATTGCTGTTACAGTTTGACGTCGCAGAAGAGCAATTGCGTGGAAATTATGCGGAGGTGAATCAAAATGTATGGGAGGATAGCTGTGTAGAGCTTTTTGTTTCGTTTGATGATCGTCAGCATTATTATAATATTGAGTTTAATTTGATAGGGACAGGATTGATCGGCTACGGAACTCCTGATAAATCAACGAGAAACAGGCTCAGTGCGGCGGAGATTGAGACGGTGCAGGCATTCTCCATGATTGAACGGCATAGTGGTACGGATAGACGTTGGAGCATGATCCAGGTCATTCCACTGGCTGTCTTTAAATTTAATGATACAAGTGATCTGAAAGGGAAGAAAATACACGGGAACTTTTACAAGTGTGGTGACAACCTAAAAAATCCGCATTTTCTGTCATGGAATAAAGTAGATAATCCAACTCCTAATTTCCATTTACCTCAATTCTTTGGGGAATTGATTTTTGGATAGAAGTTGGATTATTAAAATGTTGATGCTTATTGGTAAACAGATTCTTTTTTGAATTTTTTTGCCAATAAAGCATACACCAAAACACGGTATTTATTTTTATTGGATTTACCAATAGTGGTAATAACCTCTTCTAATGCCTTGTCTAAATCAGGGCCATCTTTAAGACCTAATTTTTTGATCAGGAAATTTTGCTTGACACGATTAAGCTCCTCGGGATCTGATGCTGCAATAGTTTCTGAATCTGCATTGTAAATGGAAGGACCCATTCCTTTTGTCACTTTTGCAATGAACGCATCATCTAGTGATAGACCAAGTTTTTTGGATTCTGCAGTATATGCAGCAATTTTTTCATCTAATTTGCTCATAATTATGTAAATGATTTAATTGTAGTAAGTTAAGTTAGGAGAAAAAACTTGGAAAACAAAATAATTCTTGGGGGATAAATAAAGATTGTTACATTTGTAACCGTTTAAGTGCCGGTAACTGAAAGTGTGGAAAAATTCAGCGAATTATTCTTTGCAATTGTTGCAAATTACATTTTTATAAATTATCTTTGCACCTCAATAATTGAATATACGTAATCATAATAATAATGAAAAAAGATTTGCATCCTTCAAATTACAGATTAGTTGTATTTAAAGATATGTCAAACGACTATGCTTTTATTACTAAATCTTGTGTTGACACGAAAGAGACTATTCAGTGGGAAGATGGTAATGAGTATCCAGTTGTAAAATTAGAGATTTCTCATACATCACACCCTTTCTATACAGGTAAAATGAAATTGGTTGATACTGCTGGACGTATCGACAAATTCCGTAGCCGTTACAACAAAAAATAATTGTAGCAGATCTGTATATTACAATATTAAGAACTCGATAAATGTTATTTGTCGGGTTTTTTTTGTTATTTTTATTTTGTGAAAATCTTTTTTGTAGATTGTTTTGATGCTATCCGACCGTTGGATAAGCTCACTTTCCCGCTGACTTCTTTTGATAAAAAGAGTTTATATCCTTTTACCTTTATTAAATCCTGTCTTGACTTACGTGTCGGTATACTGACGCTAAGAGAGAAATGGAATAGGTTGGCCCCAATGTTCAATTTAGAGCTTTTTGAAGGTGATATTCTGGAAGATGGTATTGTGTGCTTGTCCGAGAATATTATTCCATCTGAGGGCTTATTACAAGCTATTATAGCAATGGAAGCGGGAGATGCCTTACAACAAAATGGAACAGTCTTCGCCTGGCGATATCATCGAGAGGGTGTCTTTAAACTAAGGGATGCTAATGATACCATATCTTTGTTGAATGGGGCAGAGGATCTGTTTTTATTAACGGGCGCTGAAATTGTTAATGATTTCAATCTTTTAGCAAAAAAGACCGCTACTGCGACTGTCTCTGCGACAAATCAGCTGCTGGGTACAGATTTTTACATTGCTGAACAGGTTACGATGGAGTGTGTGACACTCAACTCGACCACTGGACCCATTTATATTGATGAAGGTGTTACAATTATGGAAGGGGCGCATCTCCGGGGACCTTTATACCTAGGGAAGGGAGCTGTCGTAAAGATGGGCGCAACCATCTATGGGAATGTATCTGTTGGTAAGCAGAGCGTTGTAGGTGGTGAAGTGGGTAATTCAGTTATTGGTGACTTCTCTGCAAAAGGTCATCACGGCTATTTGGGCTGTTCGGTCATTGGTGACTGGTGTAATCTCGGCGCAGGAACATCCAATTCAAATCTAAAAAACAATCTAAAAACGGTTACGATTTATGATTATAAACTGGAAGACTTTAGAGATACAGGTTTATTGAAGTGTGGTGTCTTTATAGGTGACTATACACGAGTAGGGATCAACTCATCTTTCAATACCGGAACCGTAATTGGAATTGCAAGTATGCTAGCAGATACAAGTTTTTATGCTAAATTTGTACCGTCGTTTGCCTGGGTGTTCAATGGGGATACACAGATCTATAACTTTGATAAGTTTATGGCGTATCTGGAAGCACTATATATATCGAAAAATGAGGAATTACCGGAACGGCTCATAAGGGAATTGAATCAACTTAACAAAAAATATAATTAAATCGTAAAAATCATGCGTAAGAAAATCGTAGCTGGTAACTGGAAAATGAATTTAGACTATCAATCAGGATTAAGTTTATTCTCTGAAATTATCAATATGGCCAAAGATGAGGTAATCGGAAATCAGGAACTGGTTGTTTGTAGCCCTTTCATCCACTTGTCAAGTCTTGGGCAATTATCTAAGAATGTTGCAAATGTGAATATTGGTGCACAAAATATTCATCAGGCGGAGTCTGGAGCATACACAGGTGAGATTTCAGCAGGTCAGGTAAAATCGGTGGGTGCTTCACATGTGATCTTAGGTCACTCTGAAAGACGTGCTTATTTTGGTGAAACAGATGCGTTGTTGGCTGCTAAAGTGGATATCGCGCTGAAACATGGCCTGACGCCTATATTTTGTATCGGCGAAACAAAAGAAGAACGTGAATCGGGTGATTTCTTTGAAATAATTAAAACACAATTGACAGCTGGATTGTTCCATTTGTCCAGTGAAGATTTTGCTGCAGTCGTATTGGCTTATGAGCCAGTTTGGGCGATTGGGACAGGACTTACCGCTAGCCCAGAGCAAGCGCAGGAAGTTCATCAGTTTATTCGTCAGGTTGTCGCAGAAAAATACGGCCAAGAAGCAGCGGATAACACAAGTATCCTGTATGGTGGATCTTGTAATCCGGGCAATGCGAAGGATCTATTTGCACAGGCAGATATTGACGGTGGTTTGATTGGAGGAGCTTCTTTGAAATCGAGAGATTTTATAGATATTGCCAAAGTGTTTAACGGCTAATTTTTAGAAATGAAATACATAGAGGTTATCTTTCAAATGCTATCGGGTGAGGAATGGCAAAAAGATCTATTGGTATCTGATTTGGCAGACATCGGCTTTGATACTTTTGAAGATACCGAATCAGGATTTGCAGCTTATATTCCAGCTGCAAATCTTGATTTGCAAGCATTAGAAACGTTAATGCTAAATCTTGATGAGGGATTTGAAGTAGACTATAAGGTTCAGGAAATTGAAAATCAGAATTGGAACAAACTCTGGGAGAGTAATTTTAACCCCATTGAAGTCGGTGGACAGTGTTATGTACGTGCTACGTTTCATGACGCAAAACCTGATTTCCCTTATGAAATAATCATTGATCCTAAAATGTCCTTCGGGACAGGACACCATCAGACCACATCGATGATGCTCCAATATATTTTGGAGAATGATTTTGAGGGTAAGCAGGTGCTGGATATGGGCTGTGGTACGGGTATTCTAGCGATCTTGGCGTCCAAAAAAGGTGCTAATGCTGTCTTGGCAGTAGATTATGATGAAATCTGTGTGGACAGTGTGATCGAAAATAGACTGCTTAATACCGTAGACAATATCGAGGCTATTTGTGGTTCCTTCGAAGTTTTAGAAGGCCGAATTTTCGATACTATCTTAGCAAATATCAATCGAAATATTCTATTGGAACAATTACCACAATATGCTTTAAGTATCAATAAAAATGGAGAGTTGTACTTAAGCGGATTTTATGAACAGGAAGATTTGGCGATGTTACGTGATACTGCTAAGTCTTTAGGTTTTGAATTTATCTCCAAAAAAGTTTTAAATAATTGGTGTGCAGCCAAGTTTGTGAAACGGTAATAGAGCGATGCGTATTCATTTTATAGCGATAGGTGGTAGTGTGATGCATAACCTTGCCATTTCTTTGGCAAAGCAAGGGCACCAAATTACTGGATCTGATGATCAGATTGTGGAACCTTCCCGTTCCCATCTCATCGAAGCTGGATTATTGCCAGATCAATTGGGATGGTTTGCCGACAAGGTGACGGAAGATATTGATGCCGTTATTTTGGGAGCACATGCGCAAGCAGATAATCCCGAATTGAAAAAGGCGCAAGAATTAGGCCTGAAGATCTATTCTTTTCCCGAGTTTATACAAGAACTCTCACAGGATAAAATCCGTGTGGTTATTGCAGGGAGCTACGGGAAAACAACGATTACGAGCATGATTATGCACGTTATGCGCTCCTTAGGAAAAGAATTTGATTATTTGGTTGGGGCGCAATTAAGGGGCTTTGATAAACTTGTGGATATTACCAAACATAATAAGATTATTATTATCGAGGGAGATGAATATGTTTCGTCCAAAATTGATTCCAAGTCGAAATTTTTATATTATAAGCCTAATATCGCACTAATCTCGGGTATCGTATGGAATGAATTTAATTCCAAAATATCTCAAGAGGAATATATTAAACAATTTGAAGATTTTATTGATTCCATACCCCCTAAAGGAACACTGATCTATAATAAAGAAGATGCCGTTCTTCAAAAAGTTTTGCAAGATACCAAAGACTGTAAAATTAACCGGCATGGCTATAAGATCCCCGATTACACAATTAATAAGGGGGTTACCTATCTAAATACCGCAGACGGAGAAGTTCCTTTACAAGTATTCGGGAAACATAATCTGTCTAATATCGCTGGTGCTTATACAGTCTGTGAATGGTTGGGCATTAAAAAGAAAGAGTTCTTTGATGCAATAAAGAGTTTTAATACATCTATCCGTTATCTGGAGTTTGTGGCGAGCTCAGAAGGATCTGTAGTCTATCAAGATTATGCCTGCAATGCGGATAAAGTGCGGTCGAGTATTCACGCGGTAAAAGAACAATTTCCTAATCAGAAATTGGTCACAATTATCGAATTAAACTCGTATGATAGTTTAGATTCTTCCTTTTTGTTACAATATGCGAACTCAATGGGAGAGTCGGATCTCTCTGTGGTCTACGTGAATATCCACTCCTGTAAGGAACTTAATAAGGATATTGAAAGTGTTCCTGAGAATATCAAAAGGAGTTTTAATAATCCTGATTTAGAGGTTGTTGTGAGCTTAGATGGCCTGTATTCCTTTTTGGATGGAGTTAAATCTAAGGGTTACAATTTACTACTTATGAGTTTAAATAATTATAACGGGGTTAATCTCTCGGTGCTCGCTGATCGGTTTTTTAGAGATTTTTAGAGAAAAAAATATAATTTAATGTAAATTATATTTTTATTTGCTATTTTTGTTTAAAATATCTACCAGATGAATGCATTAGGAAAAAAAATCAGATTACTTAGACACCAAAAGGGATGGAGTCAAGAGGATGTTGCAAAGCGATTGGATATCTCAATCCCAGCATTTTCAAAAATTGAAACAGGTATTACAGATGTAAATCTGTCTCGCCTTAATCAAATCTCAAAATTATTCAATTTGACAGTTGTTCAACTACTATCTACTTCTGATTCAGAAGAGGATAAAGAGTATGTCAATGAGGTCAATGCGTTAACGCAAAAGTTGCAACTACGTGATGGCGAAGTTATCGAACTTCAGAAAAAGGTCATTGATCTTTACGAACAATT
This sequence comes from Sphingobacterium ginsenosidimutans, assembly GCF_039536865.1. Lineage (NCBI taxonomy): Bacteria > Pseudomonadati > Bacteroidota > Sphingobacteriia > Sphingobacteriales > Sphingobacteriaceae > Sphingobacterium > Sphingobacterium ginsenosidimutans. The sequence goes on along the minus strand of NZ_BAAAZK010000003.1, from coordinate 18,771 downwards.
GCACAAAAGATAGGGCATATTAAAAATGTTACGGAAAAGGCAATCCAAATGGGTTGCCTTTTTTTGTTTATGCAACTTTATTTTGGCCAAAAGTGATTTTGTTTTTGTTTCTTTGTAAGTATTTTATAAAAATAAAGGTTGATTACTTATGGGGAGACTAAACGGGGATATAACAACTAGCCCGTCGAACGATTTTTTTAAATCGAATGTACTAGGACAGCGCTCAGGGCTGTTCGTGCTTTTCTTTACAGAGATGTGGGAGCGGTTCTCATTCTATGGAATGCGTGTTCTATTGATGCAATTTTTAACTGCTGCGGTTATCCAAGGTAGCCCATTCTCTGGCTGGGCATGGACTGCACAACAAGCAGGTGCATTGTACGGAACATACGCGATGATGCTCTATCTGACACCAATACTCGGTGGGATCATTGCCGACAAATACATCGGATCCAGAAAAGCTGTTATTATCGGCTCAGCTATCATGACATTGGGGCATGCCGCAATGGCTTTTGATACCGCGATCATGTTTTTTCTGGGATTGATCTGTTTGGTTATAGGAACAGGTTTTTTCAAACCGAACATGCCTTCGATCCTTGGCGAAATGTATAAAGATCTTCCTGAAAAGAAGGATGGAGCGTATACGATATTCTATATGGGTGTCAATGCAGGCGCTTTCTTTGGGATGATGCTCTGTGGTTACATCGCTGAAACATATGGATGGCATTGGGGATTTGGATTGGCTGGTATTTTTATGCTCCTAGGTACCCTTCAGTTTGTGTTTGCAAAACCGCTCATGGGTAACCTCGGTATTTTGGACAAATCCGCGATTGGGGAGAAGAAAGAAGTTATTGTCAATGATACGGATACTAAAAATCCGTTTACAATAAAGGATTTCGTGCTTATCGGTATTGTAGCTATCATAGGATTTGTATATGCCTTCAATGATCCATTGTCGAAAAATGGTATTATTGATGTTTTTGCCGGGTTGGATACTTCTTTTTTAAGAGGTCAGTATATCATGGTCATTATTGCATTGATCTTGTTTATTTATTTGATCGTTTCCCGGATTTTACGTTATGACAAGACTGTACGGGATAGAATGTTTGCCGTGGTGCTTTTGGCGTTTTTCCTCATTTTCTTTTTCATGAGCTTTGAACAAGGGGCAACCTCATTGGTCATTGTCGCAAGGGATAATATCGACAGAGCACTTACAGGTGCCGCATTGACGACATTTAATGTAGTCAATGGTTTATTAACGATCGTACCATTAGCAATTATCAGCTGGGTTTTAATAAAACTTGCAAAGGTAACCTGGGATAAGATTGCCATCTCTAATATCGTATTATTTGTCTGCTTTGGACTGATCTGGGGTGCCGCAATCTGGATGCTTTATCAGGAGTTTAATAAAGAAGCTTCGGAAATCAAAGTATCCTGGTTTTCTATTCTCAACTCATTTTTTATCATTGCACTAGCTTCCACGGTATCTAAGATATGGGAATCGAAATACAATCCTTCAGCTGCCTTTAAATATGGATTTGGTCTGATACTGGTTGCCATTGGATTCCTGATTATCGGATTAGGCTCATGGGGCATAGCACCGGGAATGAAAATTTCTATGGTATTTCTCGTCTTGACTTACCTATTTCATACATTGGGAGAATTGTTTATTTCTCCGGTGGGCTTATCTTATGTTTCTAAATTGGTTCCAGCACGGATGTTGGCTTTTATGTTCGGCATCTGGTATCTAGCTATTGCTATTGCACAAAAGGTTGCAGCGGTATTGGGCGGACAGGTCGAGACAATTCAACAGGAATATTCGTTGAGTCACTTTTTCTTTTTATTTACGGCTATTCCAGCTTTGGCCGGATTGCTTGTCATGCTGTTCAATCCTTTGATCAAAAGATTGATGCACGGAGTTAAATAATAACTATATAAGCTTCTTTTACGAAAGAAGCTTTTTTGATTAATATAAATACAGTATGGAGGTTAGTACACGGGAATCGCTAGAGGAGATTCAAAATTTTAAGGGAAAGTACCCAAGACAGATCTGGAGCCTGTTTTTCTCGGAAATGTGGGAAAGATTTTGTTTTTATGGCATGCGGGGCATGTTGGTGTTCTTTATGATCACACAACTGAATTTTGCGGAGAAAGAGGCTAATTTGCAGTATGGAGCTACCCAGGCATTTGTCTATGCTTTTACATTTATCGGAGGTCTTTTTGCTGATAAGATTTTAGGTTTTAGAAAATCATTGTTCTGGGGCGGCATATTAATGATTGTAGGGAGTCTCTTCCTAGCCGCGGATCCACATCAATATTTCTTTTTTGGTCTCTCATTTATTATTATTGGTACCGGCTTTTTTAAACCGAATATCTCTACGATGGTAGGGGAGCTCTATCGTGATGGCGATAGCCGTCGTGATGGTGGTTTCTCGTTGTTCTATGCAGGGATCAATCTAGGTGCATTTTTAGGGGGCTATGTTTGTGTCGCCATTGGTAAGGGGTATATGTTGAGCTCGGTTATCTCCGAACCTCACCGTTGGAATGTTGCCTTTGGTTTAGCTGCAATAGGGATGTTGGCAAGTTTGATTAATTTTCACTTTACCAAAAGACACCTTGGACCTATTGGGCTTAAACCCGGACACCCAGATGCTATCGTAAAGACGAAAGCTTTGCCAAAATGGGTTGAATATGCAGTATATGCGCTGACCTTGATCTTTATACCTGTTATTCAGATTATGGTGTCGAAAACCCAATACACGGACTATTTTATGTATACCATTGGCCCATTGACACTTTTATATCTATTTTATGAAATGTCACAAGTAACCAAGGAGGAACGCAAGAAATTAATTGCTGCACTGGTATTTATTTTGTTTTCCATTATCTTTTGGGGGATATATGAACAGAGTGGTGGTTCATTGAGCATCTTTGCTGCCAAGCACCTGAATGACTCTTTACTTGGGGCCGTGACGCTTGATCCAAATGGTGTCAATAATTCTGGTGGTGCTTTATTTATTATTGCTCTAGCGCCATTATTTGGTCTATTTTGGATATGGTTGGGAAAACGTAAACTTGAGCCGAATACGATTATCAAGTTTGGTCTGGGCTTTGTTTTCTTGGGTTTAGGTTACTATGTACTTTTTGCGACGCGTTTATTCGCTCATGAAGGCATGACCTCATTGGATATCTTTACACTTGCCTTATTGGTGATTACCGTCGGGGAGCTTTGTCTTTCGCCAATTGGACTCTCCATTATGACGAAACTGTCTCCAGCAAGGTTACAAGGTATAATGATGGGAATGTGGTTTTTGGCAAGTGCGTATGGACAATATGTGGCGGGCTTGATCGGTGCGAGTATGGCTGAAGCAAAAGAAGGAAGTTCGTTGGCGGATAACTTAGTGACGTACACCGAAAGTTATAAGCAATTGGGCTTGTATTCTTTAATCGCAGGTGTGGTGCTCATCGCATTGTCACCTGTGGTGCGGAAATTAATGGGAAATGTGAAATAAGCCCTAATCAAATATTTGCAAAAAGAGATCGTATTGAAAATCTTTTTGGGAATTGGTATTTAATTATAATTGACGGACTGGATCCTTATAAAAAAGGGAGCAAATTTCATGGCGAATTTGCTCCCTTTTTTATGGCAGGTTGGTGTGAGCCTGTATAGTGATGCGTCGTACCAGCTTCGACACATCATCCTATCTGCGTCACACTGTAACCATGGTGAATGCGACATGAGTCCGTGGTGAGTCCGTGTTAGACACGGAAATACCGTGTGAGCACCTAGGTTACACCATGCTCTTAGCTGCTCTCAAGGGCGAAGAAGGGGTAAATATGTCCCGTAGTATAGTCGAAGGATAACCGAATAATCCATAATACTCGGACTTCGTTTTGAAAAATGATATATATGGTATGTATTTAATAACATATATCTATTTTTTAAATTAAAATGGATCGAATTAATATATGTTTATAAGTGTAATTGTAAGATTAAATATCCTTTTGTATTTAAAATATATACATTTTTGAATTACGTGTGTATGGAGATAATCGGCCTAAGGGGGGAGGATTACTGTTTTGCAATATTTACAATCATAGAGCCGACAAGCAAAGTAAATAGGATAAACAAAAAAGCTTGACTATTTCTGGTCAAGCTTTTTTGTTTATCCGTAAATCCATTTGAATTTATAATCTTTTTCAGGAATCTTCATGCGGTCAGCTAATCTAGTCAAGCGATCCGGTAATTTTAAGAGGTAGTCTCTTGCTTTCTCACCTTTTTCATTTAGACCTGTAACTTGATCAATTTTCCACTCATTATTAAGTTCTTTCAAGATATCGACATAATCCAATGCAGTATACACACCTAGTCGCTGTGCAGCATCGGAAAAGTGTGCGAAAGCTTCGCCCTGAGGTTCGCCTGCTTCTCTTAAAAACTGTGCGGGCATGACAATCTTTTTGCGCATCATATCTTCAAATGCAATCATTACTTCGCTTGCATCTACTGTCATGGCCTTTGATATGAAAGACATATATGCTTTGGCATGGCGTGCTTCATCCGAAGCAATGACACCACACATCTTTGCCAGAAGCTTATCACCACCTTTTTTAGAAAGTCCCGACACCCGACGATGGGATACGTTGGTTGCAAGTTCCTGGAATGATGTATATATAAAGTTACGGTAAGGATCAGCACCAGTGCCGATATCGAAACCATCTTGAATCAAATATTGTGTAGACATCTCAAACTGACGCATATCTATTCTACCCGAGAGATAGAGGTATTTGTTCAATAGATCGCCGTGACGGTTTTCTTCAGCAGTCCATGCACGAACCCATTTCATCCATCCACCTTGTTCGTTTTTATCCACATCTTCAACCATTGTCAGCCAAGATTCGTAAGTTGGAAGGGCCTCTTCGGTAATCGTATCACCAACTAATACCGCAACTAAGTCATAGGATAGTTCTTTGGCGCTTTCCTGTAAATCTCTTATTTCCTCAAAAAAAGTATCCCTTGAAGCGTCCGGAAGGAAATCAGCAGGTTGCCACATTTCTTCTACAGGCTTCAGGTATTCGCTCATTTCATTCAACATGAAAGGCTCCAAGTAGGCCATCACTTCTTTACGTGAGCCTTCTGGTAAATTTAGAGGTAATTCTTGCATATCAATACAAAGGTAAATAAATAGCATCAATAAATTATAAAAGCAAGATATAATTGTGAAAAATGGCAAATGACCTACAAAAAGTGGTTCTTTAATAGTATTGAGCCACTTTTTGTTTTGGTCGGTCAGGTAACTTGGAAGATTGATAATGACATAAAAAACAGATTGTCGGCCCTGTATTCGATAAAATACTATTAACTTTGTATAAATTATTTAGACGACTTTGGAAAAATATAATATAGATAAAATACGTGCAGATTTTCCTATTCTAAAAAGAGAGGTAAATGGCAAGCCTTTGGTTTATCTGGACAATGGTGCGACAACGCAAAAGCCTAATGCGGTAATCAATTCCATTGCACATTATTATACAGATATGAATAGTAATGTACATCGTGGAGTTCACTACCTCAGCCAGATATCGACAGATGCTTTTGAGGTGACTCGTAAAAAACTTCAATCTTTTATCAATGCGCCTGAAGACAAGCAAGTGATTATTACCAAGGGGACGACCGATAGTATCAATTTGGTTGCGACTTGCTATGGCAGAGCATTTATCCACGTGGGAGATGAAATTATTATTTCTGCAATGGAGCACCACTCCAATATTGTTCCCTGGCAGATGCTTTGTGATGAAAAAGGCTGTAAGATCCGTGTTATTCCGATGAATGATAAGGGGGAGCTCGATATGGAAGCCTATCAAAACCTCATTAACGAAAGAACGAAGCTGGTTGCTGTAACTTATGTCTCCAATGCACTAGGTACGATCAATCCGGTAAAAGAGATCATCTCGATTGCGCATAAGCATGGTGCTGTCGTATTGATAGATGCGGCGCAGGCTGTCCAACATATACAGGTTGATGTGCAAGATCTTGATGTTGACTTTTTAGTTTTCTCAGGCCATAAAATGTATGGACCAACTGGTGTCGGGGTGTTGTATGGTAAGGAAGATCTGTTAAACGCAATGCCTCCTTATCAAGGCGGTGGCGATATGATCAAAGAAGTGACTTTTGAAAAGACAACCTATAATGAATTGCCTTTTAAATTTGAAGCGGGGACTCCGAATATTGAAGCGGGTATCTGTTTGAATGAGGCGATAGACTATATCAATTCGATTGGCTTAAAAAATATTGAGGCTTACGAACACGAGTTGCTGGAATATGCATTGGAAAAATTGTCGCAGATCCCAGGGATGAAATTTATAGGTACTGCAGATCAAAAATGTTCTGTTATTTCATTTATCATTGAAGGTACACATCCTTATGATGTAGGCGTAATTTTGGATAAATTGGGTATTGCTGTGCGAACAGGACACCACTGTGCTCAGCCTGTAATGGATCGCTTTGGTATCCCTGGAACGATCCGGGCTTCGTTGGCACTTTATAACACAAAAGAAGAAATAGATATCTTGGTGGCGGGTATTCAACGCGCGGTCAATATGTTAGTGTAATAAAAACGATTATGACAATTAATGAAATACAAAACGAATTAGTTGAAGATTTTGCTTTCTTTACAGATTGGATGGAAAAATATGAGTATATCATCCAATTGGGCAAGGAAGTTCCTTTAATTGATGAGCAATACAAGACAGAAGAATATATTATCAAGGGCTGTCAGTCTAAGGTATGGTTGTATCCGGAAGTGAAAGATGGAAAGGTGTTTTTTACAGCAGATAGCGACGCGATTATCACTAAAGGTTTGGTCAGTCTGATGGTCAAAGTGCTGTCGGGACATACTGCAAAAGAGATTGTCGATGCAGACCTGTATTTCGTTGATGAAATCGGTTTAAAAGAACACTTGTCGCCAACACGGGCCAATGGTTTATTGTCGATGATCAAACAGATGAAATTATATGCAGTGGCGTTGCAGGTAAACGCATAACCAGAACTGTTCAAAAATTAAAACTGAACTCTCCTGAAATTGAATTTCTAAAAGGAGATTGTAGACGAATGATATTAATGAAAAACGGGAGTATCCAACCTTTTTGGATGCTCCCGTTTTTTATCTATCCCAATCTATACCGTGGAATGTTGTTGTCTTCAATAAAATTATCCGATCAAGTCTTTGATAATGATTTTTTTCATTTTCATTAAGGCTTCTCCAGCTCCTGGATTTTGAAGATATGTGGCAATTTGCGTTGGCACAATTTGCCAACTCACGCCGAATTCATCTTTACACCATCCACACATGCTCTCTTGTCCCTGCTGTGTAATGCGATTCCAGTAATAGTCAATTTCAGCTTGATCCTGGCAGAGGATGGTGAGGGAAATACCTTCACTAAACGTAAAGTCTTGAGCCACTCCGCTATCCATGGCCATTAAGGTAAATCCATTGACAAGAAATTGAGTGTGCTGGATCTCCCCTTTATAATCGCCTTCCGGATAACGTAAAATACCGTTGCTGTGAAAATCTTTGAATAGTTCTTCATAGAACTGAACTGCGGTTTCGCATTTACCTTGCTGAGGCCCGCAATACATTAGCGTAGGGACAATTGCTTGTTGGTTTGTGTCACTTACGTTGCCTTGGTATAACTGCCAGTTTACACCGTATTTGTCCGCTACCCAGCCATAATAAGCACTCCAGGGATAGCTGTTTAGTGGCATCAGTACGTTTCCGTCTACTGATAATGTATTCCAGATGCGATCAATCTCTTCGGCTGATTCGCAGATCACCATAAATGATATGGATGGATTTGGCTTAAACATCGGCCCTCCATTGATACCGATAAATTTTACGCCATTAAGCAGTGCCTCGACAACGATCGGGGAGTTACTTTCGATATGACTGTTTGGAAAAGTCTGGCAGTATAAATCAAAAGCTTCCTTCGCATTCTGATCAAACCATAGGGACGGTATAATTGAATTTTCCATGAGCGTCGATTTTTAGTTTAAAATTCACTTATTTATATTTATCGTGTAATCCTTTATTTGCAGTAATCAGTGGTTTGATTTTATCCAGACGGGATAATTTGGTTTTTTCCTGTTTCGCTTCGTCGATATACTGAATATATTCTTTTTGTTTTCCTGGTGTCAGGGCCCTGAAGTGATCATGAAATACCTGATCTGAATGGAGTGCTTCCAAAAGAATTCCAGAAGGAGGTATTGCTTCGCTTTTGGTGGGTTTAATTTCTTTTCCCTCGTCAATTGTTCGAATAGATTCTTGGATATAAGCCTCGATTTTGCTGCTATCCATTTCGCTGACATGCTGAAAACGCCATTGTCGAAGTGCTTTGGTTTTACCTTCGGAGGCGCTGATCAAGACATTTTCCTTGTCTTCTAAAAATACACCATTATAGAACCATAGGGAAAAGAAGTTTTTGAAACCACCCCATCCGATGACATTTTTCCCTTTGTGTGTATAGATGTCACTGCCCCATTTGAACTCTTTTTTCAGTGTGGTTTTTAGCATAATCTGTTGCATCAATTCTTCGGCTTCTAGCCAATTTCCTCTGCTTTTATGCCAGTTAGGGCCTTGTTTATCCTTAAGTTTTTCGATATTAAAGGCGACAATATCACGAATGATTTTTTCTGGTAAGGGTTGGTCAATCGGAATCTGTATTGCTCCTTTTGATGTTTTAAAATCTTTAAGTTCTGCCGCGAAATGCGTGATGGCATCAGGGCCAGGGTATAGGCCGAGATGCTGTTTATTCATTGCAAAATGGATCAGATTGCCATTAAATCGAAATGTGGGCATCTGATAAGAAATGGTTTCTGTGGCTTCAGCTGGGACTACTTCAGCAATCAGCTGCCGTACTTGATTGAGATAGGTCTTCTTGTCCCCTTTGAATTGGTCAATATACTCGTCAATTGTTGAAACGCTACTTGTCATAATGTTGTGTCTAATCTTTGATCCTTGCGTATTTGGTAGTTATAAATTGGATGGTCTCTTGCATTAATGTGGCCAGATGTTCCGTATTGATGTCACTCAGTTTTTTAATGTAAATGCAGGCTTTACCTATTTTATATTTGCCCAGTTGTTCCACTAGTGGCCGATGTTCTTCAAGTCCGGTATATACATAAAGTGAAATGGCAGCTTTGCGGGGGCTGAACCCGATTAAGGGCGCATACCCTTCATGCCCGCTAGCATATTTATAGTAATACTGTCCAAAGCCAATGATGGATTCGCCAAACATCTTCGGTGCTTCGTTTGAGACAGATTGCATCAATTGTACCAATTGGATGCTGTCGTCCCGCTTTTGTGTATCGGGTATATCCTGAATAAAATCATCGACACTCTTTTCGATATAAGAGGTTTTATTTACCGCCATTTTTTATTTCTGTTAAAACATAAAATCAAAAGCACCCTTCCGAAGATTGATATTATATTCAAGGTAGGCCTTCATGCAGGCTAGAAAATTTGCCCACCCTTCGGTCTGACGCATCATAATCAAAATGCCTTCCTCATCGTTGTTCATTTCATGTTCTGTAATTTTGACAACAGTGGACCCCTCGCCGAAGGAAGATAAGCTGATTTCAACCAGTTGATTTGCTAATCCGCCACTCCAATCAAAGGAAATATAGTCGTCTGGACGGATTGTTTTTCCGGTTACAGGAAAACTGTCGGGGAACTCAGGGAAATTCCATTCGACAGTTTTTCCGGTCTCCAGACGGCCTGTAGAGGATTTAATAAAATAGTGATTCATTTTGTTGGGATCAACGATGGCTTCAAAAACTTCATTGATGGGTTTTTGGATCTGAATACTTGCTTTTGCGGTTAACTTTTCCATGTTCTGAATTTTAAACAAATATTGTATAAATACCGATAACTTGTATCTGCTATTTTTGTGTGTACTTACTGAGTCCATCCTGAAATTCCATTGAGGCATGTGTGCCATCGCAAAATGGTTTGTTCGATGATTGCCCACAACGACAAAGGGTCTGGCGGTTTCGGACTTCATAGTACCTGCCGTTGCTGCTTTTTACAGGAATTCCGCCCCACAGAGCGATAGGCCCACTGCACTGATTCAATACATCTTCAATGAGACCGATCTCGGCTACGGTATTTTCTTCGATGGGAGCATTTTCCTGGTTCCATACAAGCAGTCTGCCACTGGGACAGTAATGGGCCATATTTATGGCGCCTTCTAAGGAGTTTTCATCGCTATAGGATATCTCATTCCAAATTCTTTTCCCTTGGTCACAGAAGCGTGCATATGCGCATAGTTTTTCATCGTCGCTGAGGGAAAATACAGGCCCTTCAATAATTTCCGCTGTTTGGAGCGAATCATGTAGTGTCGCTGTATCGGTCAAGTCGACACCAAAAGACCTAGCCTGCTCATGAGAGTTGTCACAAAAGGGCTTATTTTTGGATAGTCCACAGCGGCATAAATAGGTGTCTTTTTCAAGTTTAAAAGATTCGCCGTTTTCATAGGATCTGGAGATACCCTGTCGATCTGGAATAATATATTGCAAATGAAAGGGTACCTGCCCGTGTAAAATATACGGACCGTCTTTGGTGACCTCGATAAAGATTTCACTGGTATTGGCCGTAGATCCTATTTGAACATGCCAATAATCTGAGGGATTGCTCATGACTCCTTAAGTTTATAGTATAAAATAAACACTACAGAAGCGGATAGGTTTTATTTTTTTCTGACTTTGGTTGTTACTCCTCTAAAATGAACAAAAATTACACCTTATCTTTAGCTTTTTGAGTTATTTTTGAAGGTAATATAAATTTATATGTTGAACTATTGTCTTTCTCAAAGCATTAGTTCAGCTATTGGAGACAATTATAATATCGAAACTTATGATAAAAATCAGGTATTGCCTTATTCTAATGCTTTCAACCGCTGTAACGATGGTGATGGGGCAGGTTCAGAATGTAAATAAGGGGAATGAAGCCGCAGATATGTTTAATGACCCGAGCACGAGGGATAGAAACGCAATATCTGCTGCCGAAACAGGCTGGTGGAAAGAATCTGTAGTGGGACAGGAGCAGCGTATCAAAAAATGGAAAGAAGCCTCTTTTGGAATGTTTGTCCACTGGGGCATTTATTCGCAATATGGTAATATCTGGAAGGGGAAGAAAGGAGGTGGATATGCTGAGCATCTTATGCGTGTCATGCAAATTCCCCGTCAGGAATACCTGGATTCGGCCGCAAGATTTAATCCTGAAAAATTTAATGCGGAAGAATGGGTGATGTTAGCTAAAAATGCGGGTATGAAATACTTTATCATCACGGCTAAACATCATGATGGTTTTGCAATGTACCCGTCGCAGTATGCTAGCGCTTATTCTACCAAGAGCACTGCTTTCAAACGAGATCCAATGGCGGAACTTGCGAAGGCGTGCCATAAGCATGGCTTGTTGTTTGGATTTTACTATTCCCATGCGTTCGATTGGGAAGACCCCAATGCACCGGGGAATGACTGGGATTATAAAAACCCGGGCGGAGATAAGCTTTTGGGTGGAGCAAACTGGTTTGACAACCATCCGGAGTGGTTGCCCAAAGCAAAACGTTATGTAGATGAAAAAGCAATTCCACAAATACAGGAACTGATCCATAAATATCAGCCCGATTTACTGTGGTTTGATACGCCACATAAGCTGCCTTTGTCGGAAAATTTAAGGATTCTGAAAGCAATCCGGGATGCTGATCCTAGGATTGTTGTTAACGGGCGATTAGCGCGTACAGAGGGTAGGAATTATGGTGATTATTTAAATACCGCTGATCGGCCAGAAGAGTTCTATCCTGTTTCTAATGGGGCTTATTGGGAGGCTATCCCAACAACTAATGATTCGTATGGCTATTCGTCAACAGATATGAACCATAAACCAACCGCCCATTTTATCCAGTTGTTGGCGAAAGCTAAGGCTATGGGTGGGAATATTTTATTAAATATTGGTCCCAAAGGCGATGGCAGTTTCGATGAACCTGATGTGACTATTTTGGAAGGAATTGCTGCATGGATGGCGAAGAATAAGGAAAGTGTCATCGATGTGGAACCTTCTCCTTTACCACGTCAACAATGGGGAGTGATCACAAAAAGAAAGAGCACATTGTATCTGCATGTCTTTAATCGGCCAAAAGGAGAGGAATTGACTGTGGGAGGTCTTACAGCCGGTGTCAGATCCATCTCATTATTGTCTTCAAAGAAGAGCATCAAAGGGTATAATTCAGATGCTGTGGGGCTTCATATCCCTTTGGATCAAATAGCTGCTGACCCGGCAGATGAAGTTATTATTGTTCAGTTAAAACAGGATATAGCTGCACCTGAATCCAATGATCTAACTTATGTGGATGCACAGGTCACTGAAAATCGTTTACTGTCTTTCTATGCGAAACAGTATGGGGATCCGATGAAATTTGGAGATGGCAAAAGAGATCGTTATTATGTATCCGGATGGAAAAATAGGAATCAATATCTCGGATGGAACATCAATGTGTTAAAACCAGCACAATTTAATGTTTCGGTACGCTATGTCAAGGATGTTGGAAATACTGGCGGGGATATGGTCTTAAAAATAGGCGGGAAAGTATTTGATTTTTCAATTGATCCGTCATCTCCAACAAGTGGACGAGGAAATTCGCTTGGGCTTGGACAAATAGACTTGCCATTAGGAAAGCAATCCGTGGAACTTCGTGCAAAAAATATTGTTGGGGGAGAGGCAGTGAAATTTTTGGAGGTTGTGCTGACGCATGATTAAAAACAGTTCATCAGGGCGACGATCCTGCTTAAACAAAAAAAAGCTAATCTTGCGATTAGCTTTTTTTTTGTGATCCCGCTGGGATTCGAACCCAGGACCCATACATTAAAAGTGTATTGCTCTACCAGCTGAGCTACGGAATCCTTTCTGTTTTTGAAAGTGATGCAAAGGTATAAAAATATATGATTGTGTCAAAGAGTTTTTGTCTTTTTTATTGATATATTTTATAACCGTTTATAAATTACGTATTTATTTTTCTCGACGATGCGGATTCCTATTTGAGATCAATGGAATTTGATCGTAAATCGAGCGATTTTGGGTACACCTTTTTCGGCTTTTCTGAAACCAATAGCTTGTTAAAATGAAAAAGTCGGCAATTGGTGCCGACTTTTTTATATTTTGAGGAATAGGGGAGTAACATTATTCTGTCACAACGCCCATATTGCTGAATTTGTCAATTCGTTCTTTGATCAATGTATCGCTGTCTTTTGCTGTTAATTCAGCTAGATCTTTCAATAATTGTTCTTTAAGATTAGCGGCTGCTTTTGCCGGATCTTGATGAGCACCGCCTAATGGCTCAGGAATGATACCGTCTATCAGACCATTGCTTAACATATCGCTGGAAGTTAGTTTCAGTGCTTCGGCTGCTTTCTCCTTGTGATCCCAGCTTCTCCATAAGATGGATGAGCAAGATTCTGGTGAAATAACGGAATACCACGTATGTTCCATCATATACACACGATTACCTACTCCAATACCCAAGGCTCCTCCGGATGCACCTTCACCGATAACGACGCAGATGATAGGCACTTTAAGTACCGCCATCTCCATGAGGTTGCGCGCAATGGCTTCACCTTGTCCACGCTCTTCCGCTTCCAAACCAGGATAAGCTCCCATCGTGTCGATCAAAGTGATCACAGGCTTATTGAATTTTTCAGCCATTTTCATCAAGCGCAATGCTTTACGGTAACCTTCGGGATTGGCCATGCCAAAATTATGATATTGACGTTCTTTGGTATTTTTACCTTTCTGATGACCAATAATCATAACAGGATTACCATCGATTGAGGCCATTCCACCTACAATTGCCTTGTCATCTTTTACCGTACGATCACCGTGCAATTCAATAAATTCATCGCAGATAGCTTCGATATAATCATAGGTCTGTGGACGATCCTGATGACGGGACATTTGAACATTCTGCCATCCAGTTAAATTGCTGTATATTTCTTTTTCCGTAGAAGCAAGTTTTTCCTCAAGTTCACGAACGGTTGCGCTCATATCAACTTGGGTTTTTTCGGCAACTTGTGTTACCTTTTCAATCTGCAATTGCAAATCTGCAATTGGCTTTTCAAAATCAAACGTGGTTTTCATATATCTATTTTATGAAAATATTCAGGGGGCTAATTTAGCGCATTTTTTCCGAAATTAAAATTTGAGCGTACAATATCATTGGAAATCCTTTGTTACATTTGCGTTATAATCTCGGTGGTGGCTTAATTTTTGATTGTAAGCCTGTGAAAAATGTTGACTTATGCTGAAAAAATACTTTTACTTTCTTTTTCTATTGATTTCGCCCATACTTGCCAGATCGGAGAGCTATCCGGAGGTTCTATTTGATAATAGTATAATCAATGGAAGCTATGCAAAAAGCATGGCGCATTACACTGGAGAGTCTTGGGTACAAAATGTGAATCATAGTCTTCCTGTTTCGGATAGCCTGTTTTTTACTCCAGGGAACTCGCTTTCGCTACGTTACGTTTCATCCCCCAATGGTAAATGGGAGGCCAGTATATTAAATGATAAGCAAAAATTTCAGTATATGATCGCTAAGGATGATCATTTAACCTTTAAATTGTTTATCCAAAGTAACACCGAAAAAGGACAGTTGCCTAAAGTTGCCCTGCAACAAAACGATGTACGCAGTAATGCCCTGGATATTACCCATTACATCGAAGACTTTGCCTATGATACTTGGCTCAATGTTTCTATTCCTGTATCGAAATTTGAAGGGATTTCCATCGGAAAAGCCGTTTCCTCGTTACTATTGGAACAAAATGGAACCAGTGCAACTACCCATCAACTTTTTATTGATCAAATAGAATTTCTTCCAAGAAATTATCCAAAAGTGAAACTGTCATCGGCGGCTATTTTATCTAAAATAGGTTCTGTAGACAAGCAAGTTGAACTTGTGTGGCAGCTGCCCTTAACTCCGAGTATCCGCTACGTGAAAATTTATAGATCAGAGGATAAGCTTAATTTTCAGCCAATTGCAATCTTGCCGATCTATATGCAGAAGTGTCTCGATCGGGTGAATGAGTATAATAAAAACTATTATTATAAAATAGCATGGGTTGACTACAACTATGTGGAGTCCCCATTTTCCGATGTAAAAGAAATACAAACCAAAAAAGGGACCGATGCTGAGATGCTAAATTTTATTCGCAACGCGCATGTCAACTATTTTATTGATAATTATGATGTAAACAGTGGTATGTACCTCCCTGACCGTGGAAATCGGCAGGCAGTTGTTTCAACGAATGAAACAGGGTATGCCATTTTGGGCCTGCTTGTTGCTGCTGAAAATCAATTGATATCCAGACAGGCTCTATTATCGCGGATGACACGTATGGTGAAATTCCTAGGGGCAGCACAAAATCATCAGGGTGTTTTTACTGCCTTTTACGATGGGAGATCAGGCGTGCCCTTCTATCGGGATTCTATACCTACTTATGATATAAGAGGAACTTCCCATTTAATGGAATCATTGTTAATCGCTCGTGAATACTTCGCGAAGGAGAATCCGGAAGAGCAATCCTTACGTAAATCAATTACCACATTATGGGAAAGAATAAATTGGCGTTATTTTACAGATCCCAATAATACCGATGTTCTCTGGAACAAGTGGTCGCCTATAGATAGTACAGCGAGGTCACGTCCATTGGGTGGATTTAATGAGAGTCTAAGTACTTATCTGCTGGCGATGTCTTCTCCTACACATCCTTTAGCCGCTTCAGCTTACATGAATGGATTTGCAACCAAACATGGGGATGCAATGGATTTTACTGATGAGTTAAATACGTTGGCTCCAGAGATAAAAACAAAATTAAATGACTCACTTGCGCAGTCTATAAGCAGCAATCCACTGATCGGTAGTATTTGGAACGCACCTGCCTCAATCTATTCGGATGATAAGGTTATCTTCGCTAAAAGTATTGCAGGAGGGAATCTGACGGAGTCACTGATGTCGGTTTATCGACCATTTTTAATCATGGATCCGAAAGGAAAAGTGGATAATTTTGTGGATTATAAAAAGTATCTGTCAGATTATATACTAGCCTATAAGCGGAGAGATAATGAATTGAATATCGGGACGAGATTTACGGACATCTGGGGTGTTGAACACACGGATAATGCTTATCAGGGGTATTTTGTCAATCCTGCAATTTCAATTGCCTCCTATCCATTTGAAAGGGAGATAGGTATGAAAGCCATGCGTAAATTTTACGAGGAATATGCCGATGTGCTGTTTACACAATATGGATTCAGAGCATGGATCGACCTGAAAAACAATGATGTTTCTGAAAGCTATCGGGCAAGGAATCAGGCTACAATAGCCATAATGATCGAAAATGCCAATTCAGGGATGATCTGGAAGTTGTATGAACGGATCCCAGAGATTAAAAAGACATTGGATACAGTTTATGTGAAGAAATAGATTTGTTACGATCTGGTAGACGGAAAAGGAGTGCCTTTTTGGAGTTTTTTCCTTATATTTACGCTGCTTAAATCGACAATAAATACGTTAAAAACGATGCTTAGAAAAATTAATTTGGGACTATTGGCCGTATGCGCAAGTTTATCATTATTTTCTTGTAAACAACAGGCTATTGTAGTTAATCCTGGGGCTGTTGTCACAAAAGATGGAACTGATGATGGTTTGAAAAATGTGAAAAAGGATTTTAATGATGCGAAAAGGACTGATGAGGGAATTAAATTCAGTATTTCATCCGATCTATTGTTCCCGACAAATTCTTCCTATCTGTCTGACAAAGCGAAGACTGAAGTAAGTAAGCTCGCCGTAATTTTGAACGAGAACAACAATAAAATTAAGGTTGATGGTTATACTGATGCGACTGGTACTGTCGAATATAATCAATGGCTTTCGGATAAACGTGCTGCATCAGTAAAGAAATTCCTGGTAGATTCAGGTGTACAGGAGTCGCGTATTACTGCTAAAGGTTTTGGTCAGTCAAATCCTGTGGGCGATAACAAAACACCGGACGGACGTCAGAAAAATAGAAGGGTGGAAGTGACTATTCTAGATAAAAAATAAAATTATCAGGACCTTTTCCTGAACTAAAAAGCGAGATATTTTATGAATATATCGCTTTTTTTATGCCTTTATCAGAGGTGTTAAGCATTCTTTTTAAAATGCTTCATGTAGTTAGCTCCTATCTCCATACGTATAATCGCGCTGATCATAATATAAATTTTAGACAATATTGGAAGAAAAGATATCCGTTGAAAGAAATGAATTGCGTCCTCCTAATTTTCGGGAGGCACTCCGGTTTTGGTTTATTCTGGGCTGGATAAGTTTTGGTGGAACAACAGGGCATATTACCCTAATGCATGATTTTTTGGTGGACAAGAAAAAGTGGGTAAGCAATAAGAAGTTCTTTCAGGCGCTTAACGCCTGCATGCTGCTACCAGGACCTGAAGCTCATCAACTGACCATTTATCTTGGCTGGAAATTGCATGGTCTGAAAGGTGGGATATTAGCGGGCTTGTTCTTTATTTTACCTTCTCTGTTTATCATATTTGGACTTAGTCTGGTGTATGTCTACTTTGGCAATTCTACAATTCTTTCTGCGTTATTTTCGGGTTTAAAACCTGCGGTTCTAGCGATTATACTGTTTGCAACCTATAAAGTGGGGCAAAAATCATTATTGAGCACATGGCATTATGTCGTAGCTCTGGTGGCATTTTTACTTTCTTATTTTGTTAAAATACCTATGCCCTGGATTATTCTTGGGGTTATTGTTGGGGGCTTCATTCTTTATTTTTTAAAAACAAAAAAAGCCACCGCTATAGCTGAAAAGGAAGAAGCGGAAGATGTCGAAGAATGTTATCCTATTAATTCGTTAGAGAAAGTACCGCCAATTTCTGTGCGTAAGATTGGTATTCAATTATCTGCATTTTTCCTGTTGTGGTTGGGGCCGTTTATTTTCTTGTATTTATTTATGCCAGATGCTGCATTTTGGAAAGAACTCTCTTTTTTGTTTACGAAATCGGCTTACTTTACCATTGGAGGGTCATATACTGTTATTCCCTATATCGCAGGTCTGGTTACGGAAAAACTTTTTTGGTTGACAAAAACGCAAATGATAGATGGTTTTGCTTTGGCCGAGACGACGCCGGGTCCGTTGGTAATCGTGTTGGCTTACGTGGGGTTTATGGCTGGATTCAACCATTTCGACCATTCCTATGTCATGGCTGCGGTAGGTCTGGTGGCTACCGCTTATTTTACTTTTTTGCCAAATTTTGCATTAATCTTCGTTGGGGCTCCCTTGATTGAGCGGTCTCAAAAGAATGTGGCCATCCAGTATGTACTTTCTTTGGTCACGGCCTCTGTGGTGGGGGTGATTGTTAATTTAGCTTGTTATTTGGGACAGGGTATTTTGTTTCCGAAGGTATTCGCGGTAGCGGAGTTGGATTGGAAAGCATTGCTATGGGTTGCTGTTTCAGTTTTTCTATTATTTCGCTATCGGATCGGGATGTTGCATCTGATACTTTTGAGTTTGCTTTATGGCTTTTTGCTTTACCTGCTATTATAAACAAGAAAAGCCCATCGACTGATGAGCTTTCTTGTACCTAGGGCGGGAATCGAACCCGCACTCCCTTAACGGGAACAGGATTTTAAGTCCTGCGTGTCTACCAGTTCCACCACCTAGGCAGGTGAGCG